>JALSGT010000162.1 GCA_026982555.1 Chromatiales bacterium | reverse complement strand
GGAAAGTTATTCAGCCCGCTGGCTTTCACTAAAACCTATGCAATGGCAGCTGCTGCTGGACTGTCCATTACGTTAATGCCCGTGTTGATGGGCTATTTCATTCGTGGCCATATTATGCCGGAGGAAAAAAATGTGCTGCGAAAATTGCTGGTCACAATTTATATGCCCGTTATCCATGGTGTATTGCGTTTTCCGATAATCACTATTTTAGTGTCAGTGCTCACGGTTATATCCATATTTTATCCAATGTCAAAATTAGGCTCGGAGTTTATGCCGGAATTGGATGAAGGTGATTTATTGTATATGCCAACGGCATTTACCGGCATATCGGTTGGCAAGGCTGGTGAA
Source organism: Chromatiales bacterium (assembly GCA_026982555.1). Classification (GTDB taxonomy): domain Bacteria; phylum Pseudomonadota; class Gammaproteobacteria; order SZUA-152; family SZUA-152; genus SZUA-152. Next base: position 6,983 of record JALSGT010000162.1, on the reverse strand, counting down.
TTGTTACAATTAACCGACAAACTTATCCGCACTATTCCAGAGGTGCGTACGGTCTTTGGAAAAGTGGGGCGAGCTGAAACTGCGACGGACCCCGCGCCACTGACAATGATAGAAACCACCATCCAATTACGCCCAAAAAGTGAATGGCGTGAAGGTATGACACTGGAAAAACTTAAACAGGAATTACAACAAACGGTATCTATTCCAGGCCTGACAAATTCCTGGGTAATGCCGATAAAAACCCGCATTGATATGATTTCTACGGGCGTCAAAACACCGCTCGGCATAAAAATATCCGGACCAGACCTGACGGAAATACAAAAAATTGGCCAGGCAATCGAAAAAGTAGTCAAAGAAATACCAGGTACTTTATCTGTATTCTCAGAGCGCGTGGCAGGTGCCCGATATATTGACATCGATATTGATCGCCGTGCTGCTGCTCGATTCGGACTTAATATTGCCGATATCCAGGAGGTTATCAGTAATGCGGTTGGGGGGTCGAACGTCACCCAAACCGTTGAAGGGCTGGAGCGCTACCCCGTTAATGTGCGTTACCCGCGTACCGTGCGTGACTCGGTGGCCAAGCTCCGGCAGCTGCCTATAGTGACACCCGGTATGGCGCAAGTGACTTTACAGGAAGTGGCGGAAATACAGATTGTTGATGGGCCCGGGATGATTAAAAGTGAAAATGCGCGACGAATTGGCTGGGTATATGTCGATATAAAAGACCGGGACTTAGGCGGGTATGTATTAGATGCACAAAAAGCCGTGGAGCAAAATATTAATTTACCCGCAGGTTATTCTGTGGGCTGGTCGGGACAATATGAATACATGCTCCGTGCAAAAGCAAAACTGACTTATGTTGTGCCACTGACATTAGCCATCATATTTCTCTTGCTTTATTTAAACTTTCGTAATTTCACAGAGTGTTTTATGGTAATGGGCTCAGTACCCCTGGCGTTGGTTGGCGGGGTCTGGTTAGTGTATATCCTCGATTATAATTTGTCCGTTGCTGTTGGTGTGGGCTTTGTTGCCTTGGCCGGTGTGGCTGCGGAATTTGGTGTAATCATGCTGGTCTATCTTAATCAGGCGATAAAAGAACATAAGCCCAGCAATGAACAACAACTGCGTGCGGCTATTATTGATGGTGCCGTTTTGCGCGTCCGGCCAAAAGCCATGTCAGCTGCCGTTGTAATTGCCGGCTTACTACCCATCATGATGGGCTCAGGGACCGGTTCTGAAGTGATGCAGCGCATTGCAACACCGATGCTAGGTGGCATGATTACCGCACCTTTGGTTTCTATGGTGTTAATACCCGTCTTGTACATGCTGTGGAAAGGCAGGCAGTTGAAAGCTCTTGCTCATTCAGATTCAAAATTAAAACAGGGGGGACAATGAGCATTGGGGTCAGTCTGGCAGAATGACTGTCGTCGTTTCAAAACCCCGCGTCGCCTCATCGACCAGAGCAAATTCATGACTGCCAACCTTTGCCACTTCACCGTGTTTTAACATATGGCGTTTAATCACTTTACCATTCACCGTAGTACCATTGGTACTCCCCTGATCTTCGATATGAACATCCAGCAGACCTTCCATATAAGCACTGGGTACAACTGTGATTTTTGCATGTTTACCGCTGACTGTTTCATCATCGACACGAATCTCACATTCGGGCCGACGACCAATTAACCAGCTACCCTCTTCAAGGGAAATGTCTTCCAGAAATTGGCCTTCACGGGAATGAACAAGTTTTGGCATAAGTTTTCACCTTCAACAATAGCAAATAGAATAAGGGTCATTATGACGCAAGTATTTTCCTGCAATCAATGCAACGCACTCAACACGGCCCACCCAGCGCTGCAATCACCACGGAAATATTATCTCGTCCGCCATTATTATTGGCGAGGTCGATCAGGTGTTGCGCGGCGTGTTCCCAATTTCCCCCGGCAACCACCAGAATATCTTCAATCACGTCATCGCCCACCAGATCGGTCAGCCCGTCCGAGCATAACAAAAACACATCACCGGGCCGGGTTTCCCGTTCCTGTACTTCGGTAACCATGCGGGAGCGTACACCCACCGCGCGGGTAATAACATGACGATAGGGGTTGTTTTCAGCCTCTTCGGCAGAAATTGCCCCCTTTTCCAGCAATTCACGCACCAATGAATGGTCTGCGGTTATCTGTTCCAGTGTGCGGTCACGCAGGCGATACACTCGTGAATCACCCACATGGGCCACCACCACTTTATTTTCATAAAAAAGTACCATCGCTAATGTGGTTCCCATGCCCTTACGCTGGGTATTGGCTTCCGCATTTTCAAAAACGGCGGTATTGGCCTTGCTCACCGAACGACGCACCAGGGTGGCGTGCTTGCTCATACCCTTGTTGGGGCGCAGGCGCAGTGGTTTGTCCAGTGCTGCCTGTAATACCCCGTTGAGCGTTTCCAGGCACAGACGGCTGGCCACGTCACCGGCATTGTGCCCCCCCATACCATCGGCCAGCATCGCCAGACCATGCGGCACATCCCAGGCAATGGCATCTTCATTATGCGTACGAGCGCGGCCCGTGTCTGTTACACCAATAACATGCACACTGTAGTGGATGCTTATTTCCGTTGTCATCGTCAATATCCCGGGCCGTTGGCCTGTGAGTGATCAGGTTTTTTCCACACAGCGTCTAATGGCATCCGCCATGCTCTGCCCCGTGCCAAAACGTTTGGCCGGATCCTTTTCCAGCGCCTTGTTAATGAGACGGGTCACACAAACAGGCAGTTCCGGGCGCAGTTTGCGTATGCTTTCGGGTTTTTCGTTAGTAATCTGGTACATAAGATTGGTCAGTGAATCACCTTCAAAGGGCAAGCGACCGGTAAACAATTGATACAAAGTGACCCCCAGTGAAAACAGGTCGGAACGGCCATCCACTTTTTTACCGGCAATTTGTTCCGGCGACATATAAAACGGGCTGCCCAATACAGTGCCGGTACGTGTCTTGCTATTATCCGTTAGACAGGCGATACCAAAGTCAGTCACTTTCAGCTGTCCCTTATCGTGGTCAAAAATAATGTTGCCCGGTTTTACATCACGATGCACCACTTTGTGCTCATGCGCATAATCCAATGCCTCAGCCACTTGCACACCAACAGCAAATACCTGAGCCATGGGTAACAGCGCTTCTTTACGAATGTGCTGGTCAAGACTGTTACCGACAATATAATCCATGGCGATATAAGCGAGATCATGTTCCTCGCCTACATCATAAATGGTAACAATATTAGGGTGATTGAGGCGCCCGGCGGTTTCCGCCTCCTGAAAAAATCGCCGACGCACATCTTCCAGTTGTTCACTTTCAAATTCCTCAGTGAGCGCCATGGTTTTGATGGCGACAGTGCGACCAATGCGAGGATCACGCCCCAGATACACCGTGCCCATAGCACCACGTCCCAGCTCACGTTCGACTTCATAGCGGCCCAATACCGGACGCTCCACTTTGGGGTCATCGACTACCAGTCTGGTAGAGGCATAAGAAACCGAAGTGGCCGCCAGCGATGCCGGTTTCAATTCCGGTTGATGCCGCGCCCTGCGCTCACGGATATCACGGAAATTATCATCCTGTTCAGCAATGTGATCGTAAGCAATCAACGCTTTATTAAACTGACGACGACGCTCAAAATCCAGGCCCAACTGATAAAAAGCGTCCTGTATCTGCACGCTTGCAGCACAGTCACTCAAGCGCGCCATGGCCTGATCCAACTGCCCCTGTTCACGCAGGTTGGCAGACAATTCCAGCAAGGCAGCATCCCGTTCATCCCGCAACCGGATATGCTGCCGACTGCCCCGGTAATGCAGCCACAACAGAGTCTGCCCCAGCAACAAAAACATCACTGGCAACGCCAGTGGCAACCAGGTGGTGTGTACAACCATCAGCAACAAATTACCGTTAAGCAGTAAAATGGCCAGACCAATCCCCATCAACAACCCCAGATTGCCACGCAGACGAAGCGGCAATAACAACAAATAGACGGCAATCAGCAACAACATGCCACGCTGCACACCTGATGACCACCAGGGAACGTTGACAAAAGATTCAGTCATAATGGCATTCACTGCCTGTGCCGACCACCGTAGCCCCGTGCTGACAAACAAACCAGGGGCTCGCACGGACTGTGCCAGCAGACCATCACTGGTCCCCACCAACACGGTTTTACCACGCAACTCTTTTTTCAAAACTCGTTTGAAAACTGAATCGTTTAACACCTCCTCCGCTGTCGAGACAAAAACAGGCCGAGAGGCATCTGGAACCTTGGGGTACACACGCAAACCCGCATCTGTGGCATACCAGGCCGCGCCCAAAAAAACACCTTTACCTGGGTGTACTGTGATGCGCTCCACGGGTACGCCCAATGCCTGCGCAGCCAAACGCATTTCAAAAGAGGGTAAATAGCGCTGATCTGCCGCTTGCCCCGCCGCAATAGCCAGTGGTACAGCAACCCTCACATCTTGTTGAGTACCCACAAGGGCTGCCATTGCTGCGACCTCTGCGAACATGGTTAAAGGTTCGGAAACAACAGGCGTAACATTATTCACACCTGAAAACTGTGGGGGTAATAACACTGGCAGTAACATGCCCAAACCATTGTCCGGTGTTTCAACAGCAAGAGAAGTCAATAATGCAGATGCGGGCGGCGCAGCCAGTACCACAGTCACCGGCATTGATTGCAAGGCAGTACGCAGAGCATCGTCAGGGTCCAGCATTGACCAGATACCTGCTGTTTTTTTCTCATTCAGCAACGACTGCAAACGCGTCTTCGCTCCGGCATCAAGAAGGGTCTGCGACATATTCAGCGATGCCGTAATACCCACCGCTTTTACTCTGGCAGCCTGTAAACGATGCAGCAAATCCGCCAGCCTTTTGTGAGAAACCTGCTGCCCGGCCGAGTCCAGCGTCACCACCACCGTTTTGACGGGCACATCAGACACCGGCATCAATACAGCCAGCCGGGTATACAACGCATATTCCAACTGCTGCGCACCCGGCAGAAAACTCCAGCCCAGCAAAGCCAGTCCCAGTAGAAATATCCACCACCGATGGTTGGTCAGCAATCGTATCAAGGAATTGTCTTTTTATTTTTTTGGTACACAGACTATGCTCTTTTCACTGCGGATTTTTTCGGGGATGTTAACACCTCCTAGTTTCGGCTATTCCGAAATGTACTTTAACCCCCTGACCTGAGTGGTGGACATAATGATAAAACAAGTTATTTGAATTTCCGATAATTTATACAAAAAACCTGGGGTACACATCCCATAGGCTGATACTCCCCAGCTGTAACAGGAATAATTCCAGACACATACGAAGGTCATATTCTCAGGACATACCCCAAAAAACAAAAAAACCGTCATCCGGCGGTTTGAACCTTGGAAACGGTGTATCCCTCTGATTCAACTAACAATAAACACTTATGTCACCGGCAATTCACAGGGTCTGGCATTCCCGGCAGAAAGATTTGTCGTTATGTACGGTCACGACTATTATTGCTGCAGATACGACGAATGCTTTATCCCGGGTAAATCACGCAAAAGGCCAGACATGGACACTGAAAAAAGACGTTTTTCGCGCATTTCATTTGTGACGGACATCCACATGGTTAACGCGGAAGGCAGCTGGGACGCCCAACTCATTGATATTTCCCTGAAAGGTATTCTGGCCATAATGCCTGACGGCTGGCACAGCAAAATCGGCGACCATTACTTTGTGGAAATGCTGACGGATAACCCGGATGCAACAATTCGTATGGAAATCTCTGTCGCCCACGTTGAAAAACAACATGCGGGTTTCCGTTGCGAGCACATCGACCTGGACAGCATTTCCCACCTGCGCCGCCTGGTGGAATTGAATCTGGGTGATAGCGAGATGTTAAACCGTGAACTGGCCGAACTGGTAAATACATAGGCGCTAATTCTGAATAGCGCTGTGTACACATGCACACCAACAGCGGTATCGATGACAAACATTGCCCAGTGTGCCTTGCCATATTGGCTGAATCGACCTACAGCACCCGCCTGCGTCACCAAAGCCAGTTGCAGTTTTTCAATGCGGTGACTGCTGCGGGCGATGTTCGTCAGAGGGGTGCCTTTATGGTCGTTTGCTTTTTGCATTTGGTGCAGCAACAACCAAAATCCCCTGCGCCATTCGCTTCAGTCGAGATCCCAGAAAAAAATCACCATTGTCGATATAATAATCGCAAACCCAGACAAGGTAAACAACGTATAAAATATGCGCGCCAGCACCCGATCAAACACCGTTGTATGTTTATACAATATTTCCAAGTCAACCTCGAACCCCGGCCCCAGCCCCATCGATATAGCGTTACGCTTCATCTTTCGCATAAATGCTTTTGGCAGGGTTAACGCTTCAGCCACATTAAAGATATCCCAACCACTCGCAAATTCAACGCCTAATGCATGTTTGGTTGCCGGATTCTTTCTAAGTTTACGCACAGTCACCTGACCGAAAATGACAAATAAAATTGCTGAAAAAAATGCAACAGCAACCGCGCCCCCTAAAAGAGTCGAAAAACTCATAAGGATCTTAGCCAGCCCATTATGTCGTCGTACCAACCCCCACTTTTATCTTTCACGATCACATTCGTTATTATAGAGGTAGTCGCCGCCACAACAATCAGCCCTACCCAACCCACTGGTGTTGCTACCGTTACAAACATCAACGCTCTGGCACCCACGTTCACAGCAACTTTGCCCGCCCACGCACTCGCCACAAAACTACTTGACTCCACAAACAATTCCCGTTCCCAGTTACCTTCAGCTCTGTAAGCAGTTTCCACCCTGCCAATACGACTACCCACATCAACAACAATCAAACCATTACCCAATGCTTTGCCATATTTACTGAACCGGCCCACAGCACCCGCCTGAGCCACTGAGGCCAGTTGCAGTTTTTCAATACTGCGACTGCTGCGGGCGA
>JALSGT010000161.1 GCA_026982555.1 Chromatiales bacterium | reverse complement strand
TTCAGCACCAGTACCGTCGGTCAGCGGGGGCGTGCCTACTGGGGTGCCTACGGCGTTGCCCAGGCGGGTATTGAGAACCTGACCCAAACTCTGGCTGACGAACTGGAAGCCAATACCGCCCTGCGCGTCAACAGCATTGACCCCGGCCCGGTGCGCAGCCGGTTACGCGCCCTTGCCTACCCCGGCGAAGACCCCAATACCCTGCCCGGCGCGGAAACAGTGGTTCCTGCCTATTTACACCTTATGAGCACATCTGATGTTTCCGGGCAGCGTATCCGCGCGAGCGATTATCTGCACGATACCCTTCTTGTTTAACCTGAAATACACGCGCACTTGGATGTCGATTTTTCTTGATACCGCCAGAAAGTCCGCTTTCGCGGCAAAATCCAGACTAACCTGGTCAAAAATAACACTTCCACAACGGCAATGATCTGCCGGTTTTTTGACGGTTTCCCGTCGCCTGAAAAAACAAAGCGCTCCAACCCGCTGTTTCATAATGTTTTCATGATTTTTTACCAAAATTGGCACAGAAATCGCTAATCAGCGCTAACACACTGAAAACAAAATGTTTCAACAATAGACAGGGAAGGACTATGGCTAACCCACAATTGAATAACGTACGTACATTACCTTTACGCACCAACGCAGACCCCCTGATGCCGCTGTTCGATGATCAACACATGGATGCGCACAAATCGGATGGTGGACAATTACTGTACTTATCCAGTCAGTTGCAAACCAGCCTGGATCTCGATGAAGTTCTCAACCAGTTCAGCGACGAAGTTAAACCCTTTGTTGCACATGATTACCTGGGCTACAGCAATGATGAAAAGAGTTGTGTTTTCTCCACAGGAAAAAATGCGCGACATCGCCTCAATTACCAGCTCACCTTGCAAGACGGGCAACTGGGAAAACTGGTACTGTCACGTAAATGTAAATTTACCGAAAAAGAAACCGGAGAAGTTGAACATCTGATCGGTGCATTATTGTACCCGCTGCGTAATGCATTAATGTATCGCGAGGCCATTCATGCAGCGCAAAAAGATGCACTGACCGGTGTCGGCAATCGTGCTGCGCTCAACGAAGCACTGGCGCGTGAAATTGAAGTGGCACAACGTCATAAGCGTACTCTGGGGATGATTATTCTTGATATCGATCATTTCAAAAAAATCAATGACACCTATGGACACAGCACCGGTGACTGTCTGTTGAAAGCACTGACGCGCACAGCAGAAAAAACCATTCGCATGTCAGACCAGGTGTTCCGCTACGGCGGAGAAGAGTTTGTTGTATTGCTGCCTGAAACCGGTTTGAAAGGTGTCAAAAACCTTGCAGAACGTATTCGCCAAAATATTGAAGCATTGAACTGTGTCTGTAATGGCAACCATATTAAAATGACCGCCAGCTTTGGTATCGCCACCTTAAACGTTGATGAAAATGAAGAGTCATTTTTCATTCGCGCTGACAGGGCACTCTACAAAGCCAAAGACGGCGGCAGAAATTGCGCACGGGTTGCCGATTAAAAAATATCGTTGGGCGGTGTGGTTTTTTGTTTTCGTTGAAATACACTCCAACTGAGTGAAGCTGGCCACAGATGACGAAAATTACGTTTCACGATTTTCCGCAGTGAGCTGCGCAGCGGGTCACCACGCAGCCGCTTGGCAATTTGTGCATAACTGAGCATTTCCTTAATACCCAGAATCCTGCGCTGGGACTTTTGGCTCAATGCCTTCACTGTTTTAATATCCACCCGTTGTTGTTTTTCAGCAGCCTTCCAATGTGCAAATGTTGTTGAACGCCAAAGCTTGTCAATGATTAACACATAATTCTTCCGTGCATTCCCCACACAAGCGGCAGCAGCCGTTTTTTCCACAATGGGGACATCCCGTAATTTTGACTGCCCGATATTGTCCATGCGTGTGCGTAACACCGGAGCAACATTGAAAATGTTCTGCTCTTCCGCAATGGCTTCTTGCAAACATTTCCTGCGAAACTCTTTTGATTTAAGATGCCCCGAAATATGTTCCAGCTTTTCAAAAGGGCTCAATACCTCACTTTTAACATAGGGAGTTATCTGAGCATTTTTCCGTAACGACTGATACAGTTTTCGCCAAAAACACGTATCCAGAAAAACCTCGGCTATCGCACTGCTTTTCACCGTTTCAAAATAATCACGATCATTTAACCATTCCAGCACTGCAACGTCCGCAGCCAGCTCATCCCTGCGTGCAGCGGGCACAGTAAACCCGGCAAACAACGGTGCATAAAATGAAAAAAACCAACGTAACGGCAATTCACTGATGCGCTTGCGTTTTTGCAGTGCATCCTGATATCGACACCACAACAGGCGTGTACGATAAACCCAGTGTGTAGGACGAAACCGGCCACTGGCGCATTGACCAAGCCTGCGCATCACCTCACCACGGAACTGTGCTTCCGACAGCGTCTGCAACATGGGCATACCAATCACCAACGTATTGGACATCAAAAAAGGAAAACCCAACCGTGGTGTTGCATCAATGTACAACTCATATTGGTCAGTCAATACAACATCTTTAATTGTCGGACGCTTCGTCAACTCGCGCACTCCGGCAATCAGAGAATACAAGGCAGGGGCCAGTTCTTTGGACATTCTTAAACCCTGCACACGCGGAAAACGTAACTGAAATATTTTCAGACTGAAAAAAAGACATAACACGATAATCAACAACCAGACTGCTGTCGGTAACCCTTGCTCCATCAACCCGTATTCTGCGGTGTTCATATTGGGCAGTTCTTCGACCAGCACACTGATGCCTTCAAAAGCAAACCAGGGAAACAGAAACAAAAAGAAATAACCCGGCAACATTAACACAAGCGCAGTACATAAATACCCGCGCGGATAACGCTCGGAAAAGGTATTTACCCGCAGCATCATACGGGATTTTCCTGAGTTTTTCGCTCGAATGGAATCCTTGTTTAACATCATCAGCCCCCACACCTGTTTACGATATGCCATTATTACGTACAGCGGATAAAAATAAAAACCGCTGTTATAACTGGACATAGTGTTTCCCGAAGTCCCGGAAAACTACCCCCAGCAGAATTGAAAGGGCGAAGGCCGACTGTACAGTAAACCGAAAGAAAAAACCGAGGAGCGGATCACCTTTCACACGATGGGCAGATGCAAGACAAACAGCAGTCGATACAGTCAGGGCGTTTTTTGCAGGCACCTTTCGCATGACATACGATCAAGGCATGGTATTCATTGAACACAGCGGCATCCATTTGCAGCCCCGTTTCAAACTGATGACGTAATGCCTCATAGCCTGCATCACCCGCAAGCAATTTTAAACGTGAAAAAATCCGCCGCGTGTAAGCATCAATAACAAACACGGGACGTTCAAAAGCATACAATAAAATCGCATCTGCGGTTTCCGGGCCAATGCCGTTAACCGCCAATAATTGTTTGCGTAACGCATCCGTACCAATACATGACAAACGGGAAAACTCACCTGCATCAATGTACCACTGACAATAATTGCGTAACCGCTGTGCCTTGAGATTAAAATACCCGGAAGGTTTCAGCCATTCGGCCAGTTCTGACAACGGCGCGTCAAGAATGGCCTGTGGTGTCAGGCATGCGCGGGACTCAAGCCGGACGATAGCGCGTTCAACATTGGTCCAGGCGGTATTCTGAGTAAGGATGGCACCCACCATCACTTCAAAAGGTGTTTTTGCCGGCCACCAGTGCTGGCGGCCATAATGTTTCAACAGTTTGTTATAGACCTGAATAAAGGCCATCGCAAACACCTATCGGCGTCGGCCTTTTATTGCTTTGCCTGCGCCACCCGCATATTTTTTACCCGCAGAGCGTTTACCGGAAGAAGGTTTACCCGAAAACTGCTTACGGGAAAAACCACCGCGTGTTTTATCTCCACGGGTCACCTTTGCCGCCAGTCCCACACTTTTCCGCAAGGCATTAACAGCATCATCGGGCAACTCTTCCCAGCGGCCAGGACGTTGCCCGCGAGGCAGTGAAACCGCACCATAACGGACACGCATCAACCGGCTGACCTGCACACCCTGGGATTCCCACAAACGGCGTACTTCCCGGTTGCGGCCTTCACGCAGGATGACGTGGTACCATTGATTGGCACCGTCACCGCCAGCCCTGGCCACCACATCAAAATGTGCCGGGCCATCGTCCAGCTCGACACCTTCCTTCAAACATTTCAACATGTCAGCCGTCACCTCGCCTAACACACGTACCGCATATTCGCGCTCAACCTGATGCGAGGGGTGCATCATACGATTCGCCAGATCACCATCAGTGGTAATCAACAACAGACCACTGGTATTGAGATCGAGGCGACCGATAGTGATCCAGCGACCACTGGCCAGGCGTGGCAGGTGATTGAAGATAGTGTCGCGCCCTTCCGGGTCGGAACGGGTACACACTTCGCCAATGGGTTTATGGTAAATCAGCACGCGGCTGCGACGTTCTTTCAACCGTGCCTGTTGCACAGGTTTGCCGTCCACAGCAATGCGGTCGGTTTCAGAAACGCGATCACCCAGCGTGGCAACCTGGTTGTTCACCTTGATGCGACCGGATTTTATCCACTCTTCCAGTTCACGACGCGAGCCGTAACCGGCTCGCGCCAAAACCTTTTGCAGCTTTTCGTTGGTCGGTGTTTCGCTCACGCTGAATCCGCAGTCGTGACTGCACTTTTTTCCGCGTTTTGTTTTGTATCATCCGGTTCGGTCATTTTTTCAGCGTCAGGCGTTTCATCTGTCATCATATCGGTGTCGGCCAATGAAGTTGGTTCACTGCTCTCTGTTTCACCATGCTCTGCTTTATCGGTGTCTTCTGTCTCCACCTTGCTCCCGGCATTATCTTCGGCGCTATCCTCGACACTGTTTTCACCCGTGTTGTTGGTATTCGCATCCGCATGTTCGGAACCGGGCTCGGTTAAATCCAATTCAGCATTAATGGAATCAATGTCACGAATTTCCGCCAGCGTCGGCAGGTCACTCAACCCCTTCAGGTTGAAATAATCCAGAAACTGTTTGGTGGATGCATACATGGCAGGTTTACCCGGCACATCACGATGCCCCACAACTTTCACCCAGTCACGCTCCATCAGGGTTTTTATAATACTGGTACTGACACTCACACCACGAACATCTTCAATTTCACCGCGCGTAATCGGCTGCCGGTAAGCGATCAATGCCAGAGTTTCCAACAATGCACGGGAGTAACGTGCGGGTTTTTCTTCCCACAGACGCGCAATCCACGGGGCATTTTCCTGTTTAGCCTGATAACGGAAACCACTGCCCACCTCCACCAGCTCAACACCGCGATTAGCACATTCTTCAGCCAGTGCTGTCAGTGCGTCACTCAGTTCTTCACGCGACGGCTGGTTTTCATCCAAAAACAGGTTCAACAGACGATCCACCGACAACGGCTGACCTGCGGCCAGCAACGCGGCCTCAACAATGTTTTTAACCTTCGCCGGATCCAGCACTACAGCGCCCAGCGACACCGGGCCGGACATTTCATCCGTTGATGCCGACTCAACATCTGTGGCATCCAGCATTTCTGTCGTTACAGTTTCAGAGTTTGATGACATAACATACATCCAATAAGTACATCGTGCGATTATCAGCTACTCGCCCGGGGTTTAATGTGAATCGGTTCGTAAGGTTCGGTTTGAATCAGCTCGATCAGGGACTCCTTGATGAGTTCCAGAATCGCCAAAAATGTCACCACCAGCCCCGAACGCCCTTCTTCCGGCGAAAACAGCGTGGAAAACTCGGTGAATTTTTCACTGTCCAGCTGAGCCAACACATCCGACATGCGCTCGCGTACCGACAACAGCTCCATGCTCACTTGATGATTGGTATTCAATTCTACACGCACCAGCACATCTTTAAACGCACTGAGCAGTTCGCGCATATCCACTTCAGGCTCGGGTTTGATCAGTTTGAGATCCGGTGTTTTTGCTGAAGCCTGAAATACCTCGCGGTTCATGCGGGGCAGGCCATCAATATCTTCAGCAGCCTGTTTGAAACGCTCATATTCCTGCAACCGTCGCACCAGTTCAGCACGCGGGTCTTCTTCATTATCCTCTTCCACCGGACGCGGCAACAACATGCGGGACTTGATTTCTGCGAGCATCGCCGCCATCACCAGATAATCCGCCGCCAGCTCCAGGTTCAGCGACTTCATCATTTCCACATATTCCATGTACTGGCGGGTGATTTCAGCAATGGGAATATTCAGCACATCCAGATTCTGGCGACGAATCAGATACAACAACAAATCCAGCGGCCCCTCAAAGGCCTCCAGAATCACCTCCAGCGCCTCCGGCGGGATGTACAGATCCTTGGGCAGCGCCGTCATTGCCTCGCCCTGCACCACTGCAAACGGCATTTCCGCCTGGGCGGCTTGCTGCCCCGGCTGGTCCTGAGTAGGTGGCGATTGTTCGTGAGACTCGGTCATGAAATTACTTTAGGTTTGTGCAGCTATTGGTTTCCGGGGGGATAGTGTCCAAGGTCTAAAGCCGGGTGTCTAGGAAAATCGTCGATCTGCTTGCGCATTCCCACATTATCAGCCTGTCAATTGCTCGCCGCTCACCCGGAAAATCGTTGAAACCATTGGATTCCGGTCACCGTGGCCATTTGCAGGCAGGCCGGGATTAATCCAGGCCCTACCAAAGCAGCCCCCCTTGCTGACGACCGTCAGGCTTTTTAACCTGTCAGCATGCCTGGCGATATTGGCCGTCGCCGGAATACTATCCGCCCGGGCAATGCGTATGGTTTCGTGGGTGGTATTTTTTCCAAACATCCATTTTTCATCAACTGGACCTATATTTTTCAGGGCCAGCCCAGTGTGAATTTGTGATCAAAATAAACATCCCCGCCCCAAGGGGGCGGGAAAGAGGATGAAGCTGGAGTATCAGCGGTTTTTTGTCTGCTCTCTTCAATACAGGTAAAACGGTAGGGTGGAACAAGCGCAGCGGTTCCACCAATGGGCGATAAGAAACAACAAACAGCCTCTCACCACAGACAAAAAATCAACAACCTGAGTGCCTGAAACAGGAGAAAAAGCCTTCATGCAATAACGCTGCACTGGCAAATGGCGACTCAAGGTGGACATCGATAACTGATCGAACCTTGATATCCCTTTCCCGCTTGGTGGAACCGCTGCGCTTGTTCCACCCTACCCGGCTTAGCTTGACGACTATTCCCCAAGGGGCGGGACATTTAGAAGAATTCGCTCGCTTCGCATTACTTAACGCTTATTCGCCGCAAGCGACGGGAAATATAACCCCAGGAGGTTTATTATTGTTTCCATAACTCAAAACGTATAAACCCAATCACACC
>JALSGT010000160.1 GCA_026982555.1 Chromatiales bacterium | reverse complement strand
ACCACTCATACTGAAACTGAAACCCGGGAAGCGGGCTGATGCTCCGCTCGGATTATATGAACAGGCGCAGCGTTGCAGAGTGTGACACGCACGCCCGAAAGGATAGCCTGTCAGTATCCAGAACGGTGTTTTGTTTCTCACTTAACAACGCATCGACTGTTGATGGCGCTCTGAAGACTGACCGCTCAACTGAGTCCGTCCGCATAACCAGAACGGAGCACTAGGTCTTTCCCGTGGTTTTCATCCTGCCTTTCCTGCCTTCCACTGTCTCACACACCCATGGCCCATGGAGCTGTTCGTGAGCCTGCTGTCCGACTTCAAAACCACTCGTGCCATTGCCACCCTCCTCGCCGAGGATGCCGGAGCCACAGCAGAAGGCAAACGCGCCCTGTACAAACTCAAACAAATTGGCGAGCCTGCAATCCCCAAGCTCATCGAAGCGCTGGAAAACCCCCGGCACACCGCCACTTTAGAGCAATTACTGGTAGGCTTTGTGCGCAATAACAGTCTGCCACTGTTTCTGGTGGGTCTCGCCCATGGTAACCAGCGCGTCATCGATGGCGTAACCCGTGTACTCAAGCGTGCCCAGGACTTTAATCCCAATGAATTATTCCCCTACTTCAGCCAGCCCGTGGATGGCGAAGAAGTCTCCAAAACGGCCCTGGGAAAAGTACTCACTGCTCACGCCGAACGCATCAATGCCAACCTGTTACTGGGCCTGCTGGACCAGGTAGACAGCAAGGTGCGCCCCATCTTATATCGCCTGCTGGATGGTATCGCCAGCGAAACACTGGTGCCCGACATCAGTCAACGACTCGACAGCAATCAGCCACTGGTACGCGCGCACCTTCTTCAACTGTTGTCCCGTTTTGACACAGCCCCCAGCCGCGAGGGACTGGTCAAAGCACTGAATGACCCCAACAAGACCGTGCGCCAGGCGGCACTGAATGGTCTGGCCAAACTCCACGCCACAGAAAATGTTGGTGATATCTGCGCCCTGCTGGGCGATAGTGACCTCACCGTGCAATCCGCAGCCATTGAAACCCTGGCCAAAATCCGCTCACCCCACACGGTCAAACACCTGATTCCCGTATTGCAGGATGAATCCGAATATGTGCGCCGTGCGGCTGTGGAAGTGCTCAACGAAGTGGGCGATCAAAATGCGGTCAAAGACCTGCTCAATGCCCTCCGTGACGTAGACTGGTGGGTGAAAGTACGCGCCGCCGATGCACTGGGCGCCATCGGTGGTCCCAAAGTGTTTGATGCCGTGCTGGCCCTGATTACCGACAATGATGAATTTTTACGCCGCACCGCCGTGGAAATCCTCAACACCAGCAAAGACCCGCGCGCAGTGGACCGGCTCATCGAGGCACTGCGCGATGAAGACTGGTGGGTACGGGAGCGTGCCGTGGATGCCCTGGCAGCCATCGGCGACACCCGCGCTGTGCCACACCTGGTCGCCATGATGGAAGAAAACCCGGAAGCCGGTCAGGTCGTCATTCGCGCCCTGGCCACCCTGGGAGACAAACAGGCCGTCACCCCCCTGCTCAAACAACTCGACAACACCAATAACGCCCTGCGCAAAGAAGCGCTACGGGCACTGGAAACCCTCACCGATGACAGCAACGCACAAAGAGTACAAGAAGCAACCACCCAGCTAACCACCTCCCGTACCAGTGATGTGCGCACCATCGCCAACGAAACCATGCAAAGCCTGATCATGCGTTTTGGTGATCGCACCAATGGCGCAACTCCCCAGGGTGCCACCCTTATCGACAACCCCGTGTCTTCCACCCCCATGGAAGACATGGATATACAGGATCAGCCTACCCTGAACTTCAGCACCTCCCCGACGGCCAACACCTCGGGGCAGACGCAAGCCATGCACACCAGTGGCTCCTTCACATCATCCGGCGGCATGACAACTCACAATGATGACGGTCAGCACTTCACCCATGTTTTTGACCCGTCACGCCTGGCTGCCAACACCGTACTCATAGACCGCTATCATGTCATCCGTAAAATCGGCGAAGGTGCCTTTGGTGTTGTGTGGCTGGTGGAAGATGTCATGGTGGGTGACCAGTTTATTCTCAAATTCCTTAACCCGCATGTGGCCGCTGACCAAAGCATGATCGAACGTTTCATGCATGAGTTACGCTACGCCCGCAAGATCACCCACGAAAACATTATTCGTATTTATGACCTGGTCACCATTGATCAGTCCTACGCCATTTCCATGGAATATTTCCCCAGCCACTCTCTGGCTGACGAACTGAATAAACGCAAAAAACAGAAACAGACCTGTGACGTTCGCCGCGGCATCCAGCTCATGTGCAGCATTTGTCGTGGCATGGCCCAGGCGCAAACCATGGGTGTGGTACATCGCGACCTTAAACCCGCCAACATCCTGATTAACGATAACGACCTGGTGAAAATCGTTGACTTCGGCCTCGCCGCCGCCGCACGCAAAGCAGATTCACGGCTCACCAAAAGTGGCATCCTGGTAGGTACCCCCACCTATATGGCTCCCGAACAGGTACGTGGCCGCACCATTGACTCACGTACCGACATTTACACATTGGGCATCATCCTCTATGAAATGTTTGTGGGTACAGCGCCCTACACTGGCGACGAATCCATGGCCATACTGTTCCAGCATGTAGAAGGCTCAGCAACCCCGCCACGAAAAATCAACCCGGAACTGCCCGAATCACTGGAGGCTGTTATCATCAAAGCCATGGCTGTCAACCCTGATCAACGGTTTCAGACGTTTGATGAATTACGTGAAAAACTGGAAACAGTGGCGGAGACTCTTTGAATGGCCAGAATCGACGCTTTCCTGAAACTTGGCCGCGAACAAGGCTGCACAGACATCCATTTTGCCGTTGGCATGCCGCCCCTGCTACGCAATCTGGGTGACCTTGTCCCCATTAAATACCGGGATCTCACCGACCAGGAACTGGAAAGCCTGATCGTCGAAATACTGAACAGTCAGCAAAAAACCGATTTCGACAATGGTCAGGACATCGATTTTGCCTACCAAAGTAACGATGTGGGACGATTTCGCGTCAGCCTGTTTCGCAAAGTCAGCGGCGTGGGTGCCGCCTTCCGGCTGGTGAACACCGACATTCCCTCCCTGCATGAACTGGGCATGCCCCCCATCGTCAAAAAATTTATCGATGCCCACCAGGGACTGGTATTGGTCACAGGTGCCACAGGAACCGGCAAGTCCACCACCCTGGCTTCCATGCTGGACCAGCTCAATCGCAACCGTCGGCTAAACATCATCACCCTCGAAGACCCCATCGAATACATCCACCACAGCCAGAAATCCCTGGTGGTCCAACGCGAAGTCGGTACCCACGTCGATACCTTCGCCAATGGCCTGCGCGCCGCCCTTCGCGAAGACCCGGACGTGATTCTCGTGGGCGAACTGCGTGACCCGGAAACCATTATCATGGCCATGACCGCCGCCGAAACCGGCCATTTAGTGCTGGGCACCCTGCATACCACCTCGGCCACCAAAACCCTGGACCGCATTATCGACGCCACCCCGACCGAGCAAAAAACCCAGACCACCAACTTTCTTGCGCAGCATTTACAGGGGGTCATCAGCCAGAAACTGGTAAAAACCGTGGACGGACGCCATCGCAAAGCCATTGTGGAAGTCTTCATCAACACCCCGGCCATCGCCAACCTCATCAGCACCGGCAAAATTTTCCAGATACCCTCCATATTGCAAACCGGGCGTGACAAAGGCATGCAAACCATGGACCAGGCACTGTTGGAAGCACTCCAAAACAAAGAAATTGACCCCGATGACGCCTACCTGCACGCCACCAACAAACAGCAATTCCAACGCTTTGTCACCGACCCGGATCTGCTGCCGCAGATTGACCTGGCTGTCAGCTGAATAATGAGTGCCAACGCATGAGCCGTGTCAACGCCTTTCTTGAACTGCTGATCAAACAATCCGGGTCCGACCTGCATCTGGTTTCCGGCAATCCACCGCGTATCCGCCTTTGCGGTGAAATCCACCCGGTTAAATACCGTGAGCTGACAGAAAATGAAACCCAAAGCCTGTTATTTGAAATCATGCCGGCACACGTCAAGCAAACCTTTGAAAAACTGGGGGGAGCCGACTTTGGCTACGAAATACCCGGAATATCACGCTTTCGCGTCAACGTCTTTCGCCACCTCGGCGGCATGGGTGCCGTGTTCCGGGCCATCCCCAGCACCGTCACCGACCTGGACACCCTGAACATGCCCGCCGTGCTCAAAACACTGGCCCGGCAGCGTAAAGGACTGATTCTGGTGGTCGGTCCCACCGGCTCAGGCAAATCCACCACCCTGGCAGCAATGATTGATTTCATCAATCGCGAACGCAAAGGCCACATCATTACCATCGAAGACCCCGTGGAACATGTCCACATGCCCAAAGGCTGCCTGATCAGCCAACGTGAAGTGGGCGACCATACCGACAGTTTCGCCTCTGCCCTGCGCTCCGCCCTGCGCGAAGACCCCGACGTTATCCTCGTCGGCGAAATGCGCGACCTGGACACCATCAGTCTCGCCGTCACCGCAGCGGAAATGGGTATCCTGATTCTGGCCACCCTGCACACCAACGGTGCCGCCGCCGCCATCGACCGGATCATCAACGTATTCCCACCTGGTGAAGAGCCCTATATTCGTGCCATGCTATCAACTTCACTGTGTGGTGTTATCTCTCAGCAGCTGGTAAAAACCGCCGATAATCGTGGCCGACTTGCAGCCGTGGAAACTCTGGTCAATAATTCGGCTGCTTCCAACATTATCCGTGAGGGTAAAACCGAACAATTAGAAAATGTGATGCAGGGTGGCGCCCTGCAAGGCATGCAAAATATTGATACTGCATTGCGCCGTTTGCTCGACGAAAAACTGATCACCGGCGAAGAAGCCTATCGAAAGGCCCGGCTGAAATCGAACTTCGAACAATATAGGGAACAAGATGACTCAACCGACCCAGCATCAGCCAGCAAATTCCAGTAACGTCACTACCCTGCCCAAGCCGGATGAAACACAGCCCGTATCACCGGAACATGAGCAGCTGACGCAACAAACACCTGCTGCCAGCATTGTCGAACCGGAGCGCAAGCTGATCCTCACCCTGGAAGGTAAAATCCTGCGGGAGTTTTCCATCGGTGACCAAAACCTGAGCATTGGCCGCAAACATGGTAATGACATCCAGCTAAACGATCTCACCCTGAGCGGACGGCACGCACTGGTTTCCAGCATCCCCGATTATGTCTTCATCGAAGACCTTGGCAGCACCAATGGCACCCTGGTCAATGGCAATCATGTAAAAAAAATCGCACTGGAGCACGGCGACATTATCCAGGTTGGTCATCACCAGCTCACCTACATGTGCGAACCGGAAACCCGCTATGAACCCACCATGTTTGTAAAAGCGGAACTGGATGACACGCAATTTATTTACGATGGCGAAATCAATCAGGCACTGGTCACCGGCCTCGCCCTGGGCGGCCTGCGCACAGTGGATGGACACATCCCGAAACCCGTCATGGAATTACGTAAAACCTACAACACCATCGGCTTTCAAGGCAAACGCATGGCACTCATCACACGCGGCTCGGAAGGCTACAGCATCACCTCCGTTATAGGTACCCGCAGCCGCCGGGCCAGTGACATACCCCGAATCAACGGAGAAGAACTGGGCACCGAACAGTTTTTATTAAGTGAAGGCGACATTATCAATATCGCCGGATTTGAAATACAATTCTACTATCTGAGTTGAACATTGAAAGTTAAAAGTTAAAAGTTCAAGATTAAAACAATCGTTGATCACACACCCACTACCACAACATTTTATTAACCACTCTGCCCCCGCCAAAACCACCTCGCAAGGAACTTTGCCTGCATGAACAGTAAACTCATCCTCACACTGGACGGTGAAATCATCAATGAGCATTCGCTGGAAACTGAAACACTCAGCATTGGTCGTAAACACACCAACGACATCCAGTTAAACGACCTGACCGTAAGCGGCCGCCACGCCATGATCAGCCAAACACAACAGGACCAGATTTTTGTTGAAGACCTTGGCAGCACCAACGGCACCCTGGTCAACGGCAACCACGTCAAAAAAGTGACCCTCAGACACGGCGATATCATCCAGATGGGGCACCACCAGTTCACCTTCCTCACCGAAGGCAGCAGCCAGTATGAACCCACCATGTTCATCAAAGCCGAACTGGATGAAACCCAAATGGTATTGCCGGACTGGGAATCCCGCGCAGAAAGCATCAAAGGGCAACCACTGGCCGGCCTGCGAACACTCAACGGCCCGCTGGCGCGTACCATAATGGAACTGCGCAAACCATTCAGCACCATCGGTTTTCAAGGCCATAAAATGGCACTGATCAGCCGGGGGCTGGAAGACTACACTATCAGCCCGGTCGCTCCCACAAACAACCGCCGCTCATCAGACAGAGTGCTGCTCAACGGTGAAAAACTCGGCCCGGCCGCCATCGCCCTCAAACCAGAAGATGTCATCAGTATTTCCGGCTTTGAAGTCGAGTTTTATTTTATCCACTGAATCATTCGCAATATCAAATATATCCCACTGCCTCGAAGAATTCTCCTGGAATCTACAGACCGTTCAACTTCTGGCGCAAGGTATTTTCCAGCCTCGCGCCCGTGAAGGCGTGACGCTACCGGAATAATCGTTCCTGACACTACGCATGTGGGAAACACTGTGCTGGACCATGAGACCGCAATTAACTCACCCGCTCATCCCCACGTACCTGCGCGGTGGTGAACCGACCCCCTTGAAAAGAGGCTAAATAAGGACTATATACAGCATCACTCAGAAAAACAGGCAAAAGTGATGAAGCTCAGTAAATCGGTTAAACCAATCAGCTATTTGAAGCAACATACAGCAGAAGCAATCAAAACCGTTCACGAAAACCATTCACCTATGGTTATCACACAGAATGGTGAAGCCAAGGCTGTTTTGATTGATATTGCTGAATATGAGCAGGATCAAGAATCATTTGCGATGCTCAAAATGATTGCTCAGAGCAGAGCAGGCTATTCTTCTGGCCAATACAAGACGGTAAAAAAGGTATTTTCTGACATTAGGAAATCGATCAAGAGCACACAGTCTTGAAGAAATACCAGGTTAGAGTGACATCCGAAGCAGAAAAAGACATCGAAGATATTTACGATTACATTGCAAAAAAAGACACTCCTCAGAATGCGGAATATGTATTGAGTAAATTAGAAGCGTTAATTCTCGCATTAAACCACGCCCCTGAGCGTGGTAGCTATCCACCCGAGTTGATTCGCCAGGGAATACGCGAATATAGAGAAGTCATGTTCAAGCCTTATAGAGCGATTTATGAAATATCTAAAAACAGGGTCATTGTTCACATATGCGCTGATGGCCGCAGGGATATGAAATCACTTCTTGAAAGAAGATTGATGAGATAGGAGAAAAGCGATCATGAAGCCATTAAATAACATGCCTCTGCATCTAAC
>JALSGT010000159.1 GCA_026982555.1 Chromatiales bacterium | reverse complement strand
TCAGGGCGCTGACGCTCACCGTTGCCGGTATCGCCGCCATCAGCCTGGCGGTGGCCGGGATTCTGATCATGAACGTAATGCTGGTGGCGGTATCACAACGCACCACAGAAATTGGTTTGCTGAAAGCACTGGGTGCGCCACGTCGACAAATCATCCGCCTGATCATGACCGAAGCCGCCCTGCTTTCCAGTATGGGAGCCGGGCTGGGATTACTGGTTGGCCAGATTGGCAGTGGTTTACTCGGCTATTTTTATCCGGCCCTGCCGCTGGGGGCTCCGTGGTGGGCCTTTGTGGCTGCTATCGGTGTCGCGCTGGGAACGGGGTTGTTGTTTTCACTGTTACCCGCACGACGGGCGGCACAGCTGGACCCGGTGCAGGCGTTGGCACGCAGGTAGTCAGTACATCAAAACATGGAAAATCGAATGCAGAGAACCATTGCTGTACAACAGAAAATTTATCTCGTGTCTCGTTCCTGTGTGGAAATGCATACAGTGGTAGACGAATAACAAACGGTATGGATTCCCACGGAGACCGTGGGAACCAGGGTATTGGAATATAAAGACAACTCACCATGCTCAGTAAAGACTTCATCCAACTCACCGTGTCGTCCATTCTGGCCCACCGTCTGCGCAGCGGGCTCACCGTTCTCGGCATCGCCGTGGGCATCGGTGCTGTGGTGTTGCTCACCTCCATCGGCGAAGGCATCCACCGTTTTGTACTCAGTGAATTCACCCAGTTCGGCACTACGCTCATCGGCATTAACCCCGGCAAGGCCACCACCATGGGCACCCCTGTCGGCATTATGGGCACCGTGCGGCCACTGAGCATCGATGACGCCGAGGCACTGCGACGTGTGCCGCACACCCGCGCCGTGGTCGCCGTCACCCAGGGCAATGCGGAAGTCAAAGTGGGCAACAAACACCGGCGTGCCACGGTGTTTGGCATGGGCGCTGACATGCCCGTGGCTTTTTCCATGCGCGTGCAACTGGGCCGGTTTTTACCCCACGATGACCCCCGCGCTCCCCGCGCCTTTGCTGTGCTGGGCAGTACTCTGCGCAGTGAATTGTTTGGCGTGAATAATCCGCTGGGTGAACACATTCGTGTGGGGGGCGAGCGTTATCGCGTTATCGGTGTGATGGAAAGCAAGGGTCAGGTACTGGGCATGGATCTGGACGACACGGTTTATATTCCGGCGGCACGCGCGCTGTCGCTCTTCAACCGTGACAGTTTGATGGAAATTGATTTGCTGTACGAGGAAGATGCCAATGTGGATGAGGTTGTGGCGGGTATTAAACGCATTCTGATTAACCGGCATGGCCGTGAAGATTTCACCATTACCACCCAGCAACAGATGATGGATGTGCTGGGCAATGTGCTCAATGTGCTGACCTTCGCCGTGGCGGCGCTGGGCAGTATTTCACTGGTGGTGGGCGGCATTGGCATTTTCACCATCATGACCATTGCCATTTCAGAACGCACTGGCGAAATCGGCCTGCTGCGCGCACTGGGTGCGGAGAAAGGACAGGTACAGGCACTGTTTCTGGGAGAAGCCGTGGTATTGGCTGGTCTTGGTGGACTGGCCGGGCTGCTGCTGGGCGTTGGCGGTGCGCAATTGCTGACCGTCGCCCTGCCCGGGCTGCCGGTGCATACCCCCTGGGAATATGTGCTCATCGCAGAAGCACTGGCACTGGTTATCGGCATGATTGCCGGTGTGGTACCCGCCCGGCGGGCGGCACAGCTGGACCCGGTGGAAGCCTTGCGAGCTGAATAAAAATAGAGTCACTCTGCCGCGAGAATAACCACTTCATTCAGCTGTGTTTCAATGTTTTTTAATGTCTCTCTGACAGCGGCGGAACGCATATGCTCGTTGGCGTCAAAATCAAACGCAACACCGCAGCGGAAGTGATTTTCCATGCGTGTGATATAACGCACCACAGCCACCACATGAGACACACTGTGTTGATCTGTCACCAGATCCATCAACACCGGCTGCCCCGGGCTCAACGGGCGGGAATGACGGAATGCCAGACCCGTGGTATTAAAATCGATGGCACGTACATCTATCCGGTTGGAAAACAAACCCAGCAAACCCGTACGATGTAGACTCACCCCTAAACTACCCACACCGTAACGTGCAAATTTTCGCCGATTACGTTTCATTCCCATGAACAAATGACTCCTGTTATCCACCAACAGACAATATCGGCCAGTGAAAAAATATCTGCAAAATATCCATGTGAAGCGGTACGCAACCGGCACTATTACCGGTACCATTAAACCAGTCAGCCAGGAAAACTCTGATAAACTCAACAGCACAAAAAAAGACCATGCTGCTCAGGTGGCAGTACAAGATTCAAAAAAAGGTGAACAATACCCAGCCTGCTTGAATCAGCCTGTATCGCGTCACCATTACAGAAGGGGGGAGATGATAATGAAAACAAATCAAAAAACAGCCGTTTTAATATTATTCAGCGCCATAATCATGATGGGGCTGTCTCTTTCAAGTTATGCCGGAAACACACCGGAATCCGGACAAAACACGGAACAGGTTTCTCCATCCGGTGAAACGACAACATCTGATAATACCAGCACCGATGCACCGCCTGATAATGGCAAAGGTGCCCTCAAAGGTTGTGCTGCCGGTGCCGCCATCGGCACCGCCATTGCACCGCTGGCAGGCACCCTGGCAGGCTGCGTACTTGTGGGTATCTGGGGCTGGTTCTGGTAAACCCTGGCGCATGCAACACTCGTTAAAATCACTCAAAAACCGGCAATCCACAAATGAACTTCGGCGCGCGTTTTTCTGAATTTGGCATGACGGGTGCGGTCTTCTGGATCTGCCAGATCCTGCTGTTCACCGTTGGCACTGGCGAAGCCGCAGGTGAGCAGTTTTTGAATCTGCTAGGCAGTTTCATCGGCACGGAGGACGGGCCTTCATCTGTCCTGAAAAGTGCAGCGGGCTCATTACTGACAGTTTTCGGGTTAATCGGTATTTTTGTCACCGGTCTGGTGTTGGACATGATCGGTTCGATCTTTTTCATGCAGGAAATGCGCATTTTTGGTGGTCATATCTCACGCAATATTGACTGGCTGAACAAGATGACAGAAAAATGCTCAACCGCCGTTGCCAGAGACTACCAGGTTTTCCAGGAAGAATTTGGCGATAACAATATCTCGAAAAAATGCACATACACCCGCCTGCTGCACCCCCGCTTTCACTATCGACGTTTCAAGTTGCGCTCACGCTATCGACACCTGCAAACATTTTTGCTGTCGTATGTTCACGTTTACTCCGCCAATGGCACATCGGATCAGCTAACCGACCACATACATGTGTGGCGCACTTCACGCGCCATTTCCACAGCATTATTCATTGTTGCTATTGAAGTCATTGCCTTTGAAAACTTCACACACGCCGCAGATGAAATACCACACGACAGCGGACCAACAACACTAATCATCTATGGCACACTGTTTGCCCTCTCCGCCATGCTCACGCTGAAATCCTACAATCGCATGTGCTTTTCCCTGTTTACACTTTCCTGCGCCACCAACAGCCATCAAATATCAGCAAAATAGCCCGCTATGGCTGTACATATCAAAATACAACCCAGCAACCACGAGTTCTGCCTGGAGGGCAATGACACCATTCTGGATGCAGGTGTACGTGCCGGGCTGGCACTCAATTATGGCTGCGCCAACGGTAACTGCGGGCTCTGCAAAGCACGCATTGTCAGTGGTAAAGTGAAAAAGACCCGGCACCATGATTACGTGCTCAGCGAAGCCGAAAAAAACAGGGATTACGTGCTGATGTGCGCCTGCACAGCAGCAACCGACGTGGTATTGGAAGCACTGGAGGCCAGCGGTGAAAACGACATCCCTGCACAAAAAATCACCACCAAAATAAAACGTATCGAGCAAACCACAGACAACATATTGACCCTGCATATACAAACGCCGCGCATTCAGCGGTTACGTTTTCTTGCCGGGCAATCGGTTACCCTGTCCCTCGACAAAAGCACCCGCACCGACTTCCCCATCGCCAGCTGCCCCTGTGACGACCGCAACCTGTTGTTTCATATTCCATGTGATTCAGACACACCCTTTGTGCAGGCATTAATTCACAACAGTAAAAAAGGGGATACCGTCACAGTAACCGGCCCCCATGGTCACTTTCTATTGAATGAAGGCTCCAGGCGTACGCAGCTTTATCTTGCCTACGGTACCGGGTTCGCCCCCATCAAAAGCCTTATTGAACACGCCATGGCTCTGGAAACACCGGCTACCATGAATTTGTTTTGGGTCGTGGATAAAAAAGAAGATTTATATATGAATAATCTGTGCCGCTCATGGGAGGATGCACTGGATAATTTCAATTATCACCCCGTGATCGATACAGATGCAGTGGAACATTTACTGGAAAAACACAGTCGCCTGGAAGCAGTAGACGTATACATTGCCGGTCCGGAAACCCTGACCCGCTGTGCCAGTGAAAAACTGTTGGCTGCTGGTTTGCCTGACACGCAATTGACCGTCTCCACCGTTGATTAAGGCCATGCTGAAAATTTCCCACAATGTCTCCATTCCCGATACTGAAATCGAACTATCGGCAATCCGCGCACAGGGCGCTGGTGGTCAAAATGTCAACAAAGTTTCTTCAGCCATTCACCTGCGTTTTAATATCAATACATCTTCCCTGCCCGACTGTTACAAACAACGCTTGTTAAGTAAAAAAGATCATCGCATCAACAAAGAGGGCATTATTGTCATCAAAGCCCAGCAATTTCGCACGCAGGAAAAAAACCGCGACGCGGCCCTCGCACGCTTACAAACCCTGATTCAAGCTGTGGCAACCACACCCAAAACCAGACGCCCTACCAAACCA
The DNA here is from genome assembly GCA_026982555.1 of Chromatiales bacterium. Lineage (GTDB taxonomy): Bacteria > Pseudomonadota > Gammaproteobacteria > SZUA-152 > SZUA-152 > SZUA-152. Next base: position 2,817 of record JALSGT010000159.1, on the reverse strand, counting down.
GGCAAAAACGCCCGGAAACGGCGCATGGATAATAAAACGCAGCGAGGTAAAACAAAGGCACTGCGAGGGAAAGTTACCGACTGAGGAAAATACCCACAAATAACTGTTTTTATGGTACTTTATCTTCCACTCACGCAATAAACCTCCCCACAAATGACGATGCCCTCCTCTTCTCAGAAAATCACTGACGCTTACGCCTATTGCCAGCAAATGGTGCGCAGCCACTATGAAAACTTTCCCGTGGCTTCATTCATTTTGCCCAAACGCCTGCGCCAACCCATCAGTGTGATTTACGCCTTCGCACGCACTGCGGATGATTTTGCTGACGAAGGTGACTGGGATGCCGAAACCCGACTCACAAAACTCCGGGAATATGATGAATACCTGGATGCCCTCGCCAATGATGAAGCTATTGATAATCCCATTTTTATCGCGCTGGCCGATGTCATCAAAAAACACGATTTACCCCTGCAACTGTTTCACGATTTAATTACGGCCTTTCGATTGGATGTCAGCAAAAAACGTTTTACCGATATTGATGATGTGTGGGATTACTGCTGTTATTCCGCCAATCCGGTGGGCCGCCTGTTATTGCATTTAATGGATGCCGCCACTGCGGACAATCTTGAACATTCTGATGCCGTTTGCAGCGCCTTGCAGTTAATCAATTTTTTGCAGGACATCGAACAGGACTTTGTGGAGAACCAGCGTATTTATTTGCCGCAGGCAGACTTACAGCGTTTCGGCATCAGCGAAGAACATTTCCGTACACAACGCAGCGATGATGCCTTTGCGCAGTTGCTGCAACAGCAAATCACCTACGCCCGCGAAAAAATGTTGTTCGGAAAACCTCTGGGCCGTGCTGTGGGCGGTCGTTTTGGTTTCCAATTACGTTTGATGATTAACGGCGGACTGCGTGTTCTGGAATTACTGGAGCGCCAGCAGGGTAATCTGTTTTCGCGGCCACGCTTAAGCAAACGCGACTGGCTGTGGATGTTGTTACGTGCTTTGTAAACTTTCCCGCAACTGTTTAGCCTAAAGTCCGCATCAGATCTCACTGGTGCATACCCGGTTACGTCCACTTTCTTTTGCGCGGTACAGGGCCGTGTCGGCACGTACAACAAATTGCTCGGTGGTTTCATTACTGCTGAACAGAGCCACACCCACGGACACGGTCACCCGTCCTACATCTTTTCCCACACGACCACTGTCCATTTTCTGGTTACGCACCTGATTACAGATGTTATCCGCAACATGCTCCGCACCTTCCATGGGCGTGTTAGGCAGTAACAAGACAAATTCTTCACCCCCATAGCGGGCCAGCACATCACCGCCACGTACAACATCATTAATTGCATTTGCGACCTGTTTTAATACAGCGTCACCCACGACATGACCATAAGTGTCATTCACTTTTTTGAAATGATCTATATCCACCAGCAATAAACACAAGGCTTCATTACTGGCTTTGGCATGTTCACGCGCCGCTACAAGCGAGGTATCAAATGCACGGCGGTTCTGGATTCCCGTGAGCGGGTCGACCATGGATTCTTGTCGAACGCGCTTGAATTCGGTGCGTAAACGGGATAAGTCCTCATTGGTTTTTGCCAGTTCTTCCTGCAAGCTGCGGCTGGCAGCTTGCATGCGCACTGTTTCGTCAATCAAGTGGGTGATAATATCAACCGCACCTGATGGTTCAGCATCGGTTAATTGTTTGGCAGACACACCGAGATTTTCCTGATAAACCTGCGATGTCTGACTCACCTTATCCAATGAACTCCGGGCAGAGTCCACCATACCGGCCAAAGCCTGACGCACCTCTTTCAGTGCCTGCTCATCGTTACCACTGATAAAACTGTGATACAACGCACTCAGTTGTGCATCAGTAAGGTCTTTGGCATTTTCACGCAATTGATCCAATGCCTCACTCAACGGCGGGTTTTGCCCTGCAACGTATTCATACAATACGGCATAATTAACCGGATTAGCAGGCAGGGAAAACTGATTAGCCAATGGCAAAGCAGCCCGTGCAATTTGTGTAGCCTCTTCCAGGCTCTCGGAATATTCAATACTCATTGTAGCTATCCCCTTGACAACAATATGCAAAACCACATTGAAAAATACGGCCACAAAATCTCACTGGTTTTACACCCTGTAGTATTTTACCTACAGCACATAATCGGCAGAGATTTCGATATATTGAACCTTATTAGCACTAATCAATGACATGTTGTAAACGCAGAGACGCTCTAAAATATGAAACCTAAATTACCCGGTCATTACCCCCGTCAACGGGGATTTGCGCACCCGTGGTTTTGGCGAACAACGGGCCAGCCAACGCACAGGCCAATGCTGCCACATCCTTTGAATGAATCTCGACTTTAAGCAGGTTTTTGGTTTTGTATTCCGGCACGCTCATTCCATAATGACGCGCACGATTTTCCAGCACCTCCCCGGTCCAGATAGCGGTATCGAATACGGCATCCGGGTGCAGTACATTGACGCGAATGCCTTTGGGCCCCAGTTCCAGTGCGGCGACCCGTGCCAGTTGCGTCAGTCCTGCCTTTGCCACTGAGTAGGCCGCAGCCCCCGGCCCCGGTGCAGTGACATTTTTTGAGGCCATGAAGACCACTGCCGGATCAATACCCCGCTCCAGATAAGGGATGCAACACTGCAAAAGCTGTTCGTGACTGCTGAGATTGACTTGCAGACTCTTCTCCCACACGGTGCTGTCCATTTCATCAATACGGCTGTTGGATGGAAAGCTGCCCGCATTGCTGATCACCATATCCAGCCCGCCAAAACGTCGTACCGTTT
>JALSGT010000158.1 GCA_026982555.1 Chromatiales bacterium | reverse complement strand
GCTATTGAAGCCGGGGCACCCGCACTGCCAATTCTGGAAAGTTATTTGGAATCATTGGCTGAGTGGTTCGAGGCGCGGGAAAAAATCGCTGAGGCGATGATTCTCTCCAGCCTGGGCAGAACCGGTGGCGAAGACATTTGTCACCCGGAGCTTTCCGGTCGTGGATTTATTCATGCTGTCCTGAAAGCGGCGCAGCAGCAAGGAACGATTCGTGAGGATGCGGATACCTGGGAGTTGACCGGTATGGTGGGCAGTTTTATCGCAGGCGCTGTGCTGTACTGGAGTCGCAATCCACAGGCAGGTCAGTTGAGCCAGTTGTTAAAACGCTCCCTGAAATGGTTTTTGGAGGGTGCGTTGGCCCGGGAGGTGAGACGATGAAGTCTTGCTTTTTTACGTGGCAACAGGCCGATATAGCCGGTATCGCACAGTGTGGCGGTAAGGGGTGGAACCTGGCCCGGCTGCACCGTGTCGGGTTCAATGTGCCTGATGGCGGCGTGCTCAGTAGTGATATCTATTATCGGTTAATCGCCGATTCTGTTCTTGAGCCGCTGGTGACTCACTTGCGGACAATACCGGATGCTGAGCTGTCCGGTGCTGATGCGACGGAACACCTGAAAATTATTCGCGAAACAATAGTGGCACGGGGATTGTCCGCAGAGTGTACGCAACAGCTCGCACAATTCCTTGATGATCAGGGGCTCTTTGATATGCCGCTGGCTGTGCGTTCCAGTGCAACGCTGGAAGATGGCGAAAATGCTTCATTTGCCGGTATCCATAAAAGCTATCTCAATGTTGTTGGCCAACCCGCTGTCGAGCAGGCGATTCTCAATGGCTTTGCTTCGCTTTGGACACTGCGTGCGGTGACCTACCGTCGCAAAATGGGTATTGATGATCAGGTGTTGGGTTGTGCTGTGGTGATTATGGCGTTGGTCGATGCCCGTTCATCCGGTATTGCTTTTTCTTGTGAACCTGCGACAGGCAGAGGAGATGTCACGGTTATCAATGCCAATTTTGGTCTTGGGGAATCCGTGGTTGATGGCGTGATTGAGCCAGATGAATACCGGTTGAGTACTCATCGCATGACACTGCTCAGCCGGAAAACAGGCAGTAAAACAAAGCATACCCAGGTTAACGTCAATGGCGGAACACGCCTGGTCGAATCCAGCCATATGCAGCACGAGCAGGTGCTTTCAGCAGAAGAAATTGTCCGTTTAGGAGGTTTGGTACACCGGGTATTTTGGGCGCTGAATGAAAACGGTGAGGGACAACATCAGGATATTGAGTGGGCATTTGATGGTCAGGAGTTTTTGTTGTTGCAGGCTCGCCCGGTCACGGTATTGCCTCGCCTGACCTGTGATGCATTGCGAAATCAGGCGGATATCTGGAGCAATGGCAATTTTCGGGATGCGGCACCGCTGGTGCAAAGTACCCTGGAGGCCAGCCTGTTTTCTTATCAAGTGGATGCTATTTTGCGTGCGCCCTTTGAGAGCATTGGTTATTCCCTGCCCGCCGGATTGTGTTTCGTAACATTATTTCAGGGCCGTCCGTATTGCAATTCATCGCTAATGCAGTGGCTTTATTTCGACAGCACGGGGTTTTTACCGGCGGCGACCAACCGCAGCATGGGTGGCCATCAGCAGGAAATCGAGATTGACGCAAAGGATCGTGGCGGCCTGGGTAAAAAACTGTGTCGCGGCTGGGGTACGGTAAAATTACTGCGACAAATGAACCGCCACAAAAAAGAGGCGGAGGCGAGTATTGCCAGGGAAACCGCCTTCGCGACCACATTTGTGCATGCAGATCTGACCGTGTTGAGTGACGAAGAGCTGGTCAGCAAACTGCAATTGTGTGATCAACGCATCGAAGCCTACGCGCTGCCGTTCGTTATGCTGACTGCCCGCTCAGGTTCGGCGATCATGTTATTTGATCTGCTGGAAAAACACCTGCCTGATAAGGGAACGGCGCTGGCGACCGCACTGCTGGCGGGTGCGGGCGATATAACCAGTGCTGAGCATGGTTATCGCCTTCAGGATATTGCTGCCCTTGTTGAGACAGATTCAGCCGCACAGAGATTTTTTAATACAGAGCCCTTTTTACCGGACAAATGGCAGAACCTGCCGGAATCCTCATCTTTCAAGCAGGCATTTCAAGCGTTTATCAATGAATATGGGCATCGGGCGGTATACGAAATTTATCTCAGTAACCCCCGTTGGCGGGAGAAACCGGACTATCTGCTGAATATCATCCGGCAGCAGATCGGCGGCCCGCCATCATCGATTCTAAAGGCGCAACAAAAACAAAAAGCGGAACAGGCGCGACAGACACTCAAAAAAGAGCTGCCGTTTTATTTGCGCGTGTTCATTAAATCATTAGTTAAACAAGCGGCCTCCGGTGCAGTATCAAAGGAAATGACGAAATCCACCTATATCCGGTTATTCGAGCCCATGCGCCTGTTGTTGCTCGAAGCGGGACGGCGGTTTGAGTCAAGAGGCCTGTTACAAAGCGGCGATGAAATATTTCACTGCGCCTACATCGAGGTGACGTCGTTGCTTACCGGCGAATGGAATGGAAAGGGAATTCGGGCACTGATTGAATTCCGTCGCAAAAACAAAGCGGCACAGGAAAAACTTTCTCCGCCTGATTTGATTCTGGGTAAACAACCGCAGTATTTAAAACCAGTGACGACGGGTTCTGATAATGAGCTGGCCGGGATGGGCGTGGCCGCCGGGTGTGCAGAAGGATGCGCCCGGCTGATTCGTCGCCCGGACCAAGGCGGTGCGCTGAATCCAGGCGATGTGCTGGTTGCCCCCTCCACGGACCCTGCCTGGACCCCGCTGTTTTTGAACGCAGCGGCTATTGTGATGGAAACGGGTGGCCAACTTTCTCACGGTGCCATTGTTGCCCGTGAATACGGCATTCCGGCGGTGGTGAATATTCCGGGGTTGTTCCATACCATTGACGATGGTGAACGGGTTGTCGTGGATGGTGATCGTGGTGTGGTGAAAAACATGCGTGAAAAATAACAGAAGGCGCTGTCATTTTTTTGCCCGCTTTTTTCCCTTTCGCCTGCTTTCCCGCTACAGTAGAAACATGGAGATATTGATTCGTTTTTTCGTTCTGCTGACGTTGACTGTCGGCATCGTTATGCCTGCTGCTGCGGAGATTTACAAGCGCACCAATCCCGACGGCAGTGTGGAGTTCACAGACGTTCCCCGGTCTGATGAAGAAAAGCCGGTGCCATTGAGTCCCATGAGCACTTTCAAAGCTGCACCAGTGCAGCGAAACGTTGCACCGGCTGCCCGGGCTGATGCCAGGAAATATGGGACTATCAGCATCGTCAGTCCTGCCAATGAAGCCACCATTCGTGATAATACTGGCACGGTTAAGGTCAACGTTTCCCTGTCACCTGCCCTGCGTTCCGGGCACAAGCTAGTGTTGCTGGTAGATGGCGCGCAAAAAGGTGAATCGACATCTGGCAGTTTTACACTCAATAATCTCGACCGCGGTAGCCACAGCCTGACCGCGCAGGTATTGGATAAGGCAGGTAAAACACTGATCAGTTCTACGCCGGTGACCGTTTATTTATTCCGGCAGTCTGCTATTAAACCAAACCGTAGCCGGTAGCCGGGAGTGCCATACAATACGATGGCGCGCTATTTTGGTGCGCAGCGTGCCGATTTGCGCTATTTTGGTGGGAGGTTTGATTTTTTCGAGATTAAACCTCGTCTTCTTTATGTAAATATAACCCGCTGTAATCACTATAATTTTCGTCTATAGCAGTGAGTAATAGGTGCATTTTATAAATTCCGTGTAATTTGGTTTGGTTCTTGCTATCTCTCTATTGCTATGAAAACCCGCCCTTTGCAAACACCCCCGCCTACCGCACTACACCAGCGCATTTTGGAAAATTTAACGCATGCCGTGCTCATGTTTGATGCAGACTTGTGTTTGGACTATATCAATCCGGCGGGTGAAATGTTATTTGCGGTGAGCGCCAATCGTCTCATTGGTCAATGTGCCCCGGTATTGTTACCTGCCGACAGTCACTTGTTGGAGGCTATCGAAAAAGGTTTGGGTAGTGGTCACCCGTTCACTGAACATGAGGTGCAAATCACGTTGCCTGGGCACCGTGAAGTGACTGTGGAATGCAGCATCACCCCATTAGCTTCGGCGGATAATGATTCAGGTTTATTGGTGGAGCTACAACAATTGGATCGGCAATTGCGTATTTCCCGCGAAGGCCAGCAACTGGCGCAGCAGGAGACCATGCGCTCACTGGTGCGTAGTCTGGCACACGAAATTAAAAACCCGTTGGGTGGTTTGCGCGGGGCGGCCCAGCTGCTGGAGCGTGAATTACCTGACCCGGAACTGAAAGAGTACACCAATATTATTATCGGTGAGGCTGATCGCCTGCGTAACCTGGTTAACCACATGCTTGGCCCCAATGCCCTGCCGCAAAAAGAAGCGCTTAACATCCATCAGGTGTTGGAACATGTACGACAATTGATCAATGTGGAAAAACGTGGTGATATCACTTTTATCAGCGACTATGATCCCAGTATTCCGGAGATTCTCGGTGATCGTGATCAGCTCATTCAGGCTGTGCTGAATATCGTCGGCAATGCTGTGCAAGCCATTGGTGAAAAAGGAGAAATCATTTTGCGTACCCGTGCTCAGCGGCAATTCACCATTGGCCAGACCTGTCATAAACTGGTTTGCCGAGTGGAGATCATCGACAACGGCCCCGGTATTCCTGAAGACATGATGGAAAGCATTTTTTTCCCCATGGTGACTGGCCGTGCCGACGGTACCGGGTTGGGTCTGTCTATCTCCCAATCGCTCATTAATCAACACGGCGGGCTAATTCAGTGCGAAAGCCGCCCTGGCCGCACCCGTTTCGCCTTGCTGCTGCCGCTAAGCCATGCTGAAAATAAGGCGGAAACACAAAAACATCAACCCACTACGAGAAATAGCGCATGACTGATACACAAAACATCTGGGTTATTGATGACGACCGCTCTATTCGCTGGGTGCTGGAACGTGCGCTTAAGCAAGCAGGCATGTCTGTTAAAACATTTGAAAGTGCCGAAGGCGTGCTCGACAAACTGGCAATTGACATGCCCGCCGCCATTATCAGTGATGTGCGAATGCCCGGTATTGATGGCCTGCAATTGCTGGAAATGATCGGTGAGCGCTATCCTGAGCTACCCGTGATTATCATGACTGCCCATTCAGACTTGGATAGCGCTGTGTCCGCCTATCAGGGTGGTGCTTTTGAATATCTACCCAAGCCATTTGACGTGGACGAAGCCATTGAATTGGTTAACCGTGCGATCCGGCACCATGATCTGTTGTTACAGGGAAAAACCGGTAGCAGCGCTAATACTGTGCCGGACGCAACACCGGAAATTATTGGTGAGGCGGCTTCCATGCAGGAAGTTTTTCGTGCCATCGGACGGCTGGCACGCTCGAAAATTACCGTACTCATCAATGGCGAGTCCGGTACTGGCAAAGAGCTGGTGGCCCGCGCCCTGCATCGCCACAGCCCCCGGGTCAACCGACCGTTTATCGCACTCAACACCGCAGCAATTCCACATGATCTTCTGGAGTCTGAGTTATTTGGCCATGAGCGTGGCTCTTTTACCGGCGCGCAAAGTGCGCGTAGCGGTCGTTTTGAACAAGCCGATGGCGGCACCTTGTTTCTTGATGAAATTGGTGACATGCCTGCCGAATTGCAAACCCGGTTGCTGCGTGTGCTGGCTGATGGCGAGTTCTACCGGGTTGGTGGGCGCTCACCTACAAAAGTAGATGTACGTATCGTCGCTGCCACTCACCAGAACCTGGAACAACGTGTTAAAGATGGTCAGTTTCGCGAAGACCTGTTTCACCGGCTCAACGTGATTCGTGTACACATGCCGCCACTGCGTGAACGCCGGGAAGACATCCCGTTGCTGGCCAAACACTTTCTTGCCGAAGCGGCAAAAGAACTTAATATGGAAACCAAGCAACTGGATGAAGAAACGGCCCGCTATCTGGCCGGGCAGGAATGGCCGGGTAATGTGCGTGAACTGGAAAACATCTGTCGCTGGCTTACGGTGATGTCACCAGGGCAAACTATTCACATGGACGACTTGCCGGCGGAATTGAAAAAATCCAGCCGTATCCAGCCTGCCGATGACAATTGGGAAGCCAGCCTGCGCCGCTGGGCTGATCTGCGCTTTACTCAGGGCGAAGAAGCCCTGCTCACGGATGCTGTGCCTCGTTTTGAACGTATTATGATTGAAATTGCACTCAAACATACCGGTGGCCGACGGCAGGATGCCGCCAAACTGCTCGGCTGGGGACGCAATACACTGACCCGCAAGATCAAGGAACTGGAAATGGAAGAACCCGCTGTGGATACCGTGTGAATAATGCGGGTAAGCAGAATTATTTTCCGGCCATCTGCGTTGCTGCTACGATCACATCGCACACTATGATGTGAACATACCCCCCCTATTCCAATCACTATTGCCTTGATGATGATCTGAATAGACGATATATTCCGATCATGAAATATAATTGGCAACAACCTGACTGGCCTGACTTTAAGTACGATGCTTCAGCTGTATCGGGTGTTTTATTTACCTTTGCTGAAAAAGCGGGGAATGTCGGTGGCATTCTCAAAAGCCTGCCAACTGATATTCAAAGTGACGCAATGATCGATCTGATGGTCATGGAGGCCATTAAGACATCGGAAATTGAGGGGGAGTATTTCAGCCGTTCTGATGTTATGTCGTCAATCCGGCATAATCTTGGGCTGGACTCAGGAGCGTCACCGACTGCGGACAGACGCGCCAAAGGTATCGCGGATCTTATGGTTGATGTTCGGCATTCACACACAGAACCATTGTCTGAAAAAAAACTTTTTCAATGGCATGGCATGTTGTTTGGCGAGCAAAGCAGAACAATAAATATTGGTCTGTGGCGAACCCACGAAGAGCCAATGCAAGTTATATCCGGCCCGGTTGGTAAACGGAAAGTTCATTTTGAAGCCCCACCCTCTGATAAAATACCAGAAGAAATGACGCAATTTATTAACTGGTTTAATAATACGGCGCCCCAAAAAAAGCATGTAATAAAAAACCCGGTTATTCGTTCCGCTCTGGCTCATAACTATTTTGAGAGCATTCACCCTTTTGAAGACGGCAATGGTCGTATAGGAAGGGCAATTTCTGAAAAAGCATTATCTCAAGGGCTTGGCCGACCGGTTTTATTGAGTCTGTCCGAGACGATTGAAAAAAATAAAAAAAATTATTATAAAGCACTACAGAATGCGCAAAAATCCAATGAGATAACGGACTGGATTATCTATTTTTCAAACATCGTTCTTAATGCACAAACAAGAACAGAAGAAAATATCGAGTTTATCCTTAAAAAAACAAAATTTTTTGATCGATACAAAAAACAGCTCAACAACCGCCATTTAAAAATTATTCACAGAATGTTAGCGGCTGGTGTGGATGGGTTTGAAGGGGGAATGAGTGCCAAAAAGTATGTCGCGATCACAAAAACATCCACCGCCACCGCTACCCGTGATTTAAAATATTTATCTGAAATCGGAGCACTAAAACAGATTGGTGGTGGGCGCAGCACACGGTATGAAATTTCGCTTGAAAATTAACAAATACCGCCATCTTTCAGACTGAGCCATCACGTCCAACGAGAAGCGTGTCTTGTTTAGAGTAAAAAGCCGGGAAAATCATATTCCCGGCCAACGTTACAGGTCGTGTCATCAGCAGGCGTTATTTCTTTTTCACAGCATAATAGGGCCGACGAAGAATATAGTTCTGGTGTGCCGGAAACATGGCCATATAAAACTCACTCCAACCGCCCTGGCGCACGCGCACAAGGTCATATTTTTCGGGGTAAATAACCGCTTGTTCGT
>JALSGT010000157.1 GCA_026982555.1 Chromatiales bacterium | reverse complement strand
CTGATAAAACACGCAAAACCAGTTCATCAAAACCGATGCCTGCCGCTTGTGCCGCCATGGGCACCAGACTGTGGTCTGTCAATCCCGGCACCGTATTGTTTTCCAGCAACCAGGGTTCACCGTTTTTGTCTAACATGAAATCGATACGCCCCCAGCCGCTTGCACCCAGTATCGTGAATGCACGCAATGCCAATGCCTGAAACTGTTGCTCGCTGGCAGCATCCAGACCACTGGGGCAGTGATAACGGGTATCGTCTGCGTTGTACTTGGCATCGTAGTCATAAAATTCACGCGATGTTTCCAGACGAATCACCGGCAATGCTTCATCGCCAAGAATGCCGACGGTATATTCTTCGCCGATCACCCAGGGCTCTGCCATTACTGCTGCATCAAACTTCATCGCACTGCGCCAGGCCGGTTCCAGATATTCCGGACGCTGCACACAGGTTGCGCCCAGGCTGGAACCTTCATGTACAGGTTTTACCGCTAATGGTAAGCCCAACTCATCCACCACCGCAGACCAGTCACTGTCATTATTCAACACAGCAAAAGCCGGGGTCGGTAAACCTGCCGCCTGCCACACCTGTTTGCTGCGAACCTTGTCCATGGACAGCGCACTGCCTAATACGCCGGAGCCGGTGTAGGGAATATTCAGTGTTTCCAGTACACCCTGAATCACACCGTCTTCACCACGCCGTCCATGCAGGGCAATAAATGCACAATCAAAACCGCCATCCAGTAACACCGGCACAATGTCGCGTCCCACATCCACGCCATGCGCATCCACGTTTTGTCGTTGTAACGCGGCCAGCACCGCTGCGCCGCTGCGCAGGGAAACGTCACGTTCGGCGGAAAGGCCACCCATGAGTACCGCAACTTTGCCGATGTCATTCATAAACGACCCCCGGAAAACATCACGTTGTTTCTCCCACAATGTGTACTTCACGCTGTAACTGCACCGCCTGTTTTTCCATCACGGTTTTCACAATGTTCTTAATCAGGGTTTCAACATCGTGTGCCGTCGCACCCCCTGTATTGATAATGAAATTGGCATGTTTATCCGAAACACAGGCTGCACCTTCACATTGCCCCTTCAATCCACACGCCTCGATCAAACGTGCCGCAAAATCACCGTCGGGATTACGAAACACCGAACCGGCATTGGGCAGTGATGTGGGCTGACTGTCACCCCGCTTGGCTAGCAGAGCTTTAATACGTGCCTGCAATGCCTCCGAATTCCCTCCCGGCACTAACTGTAATTGTGCAGCCACAAACCATTCGCCTTTCGGCCCGGAAACATGGCGATAGGCGATATCAAATGCATCCGGTGTGCGGTGTTGGCCACAGCCTCGCTGATCCAGCGTTTCCACTGTTGTCACCACATCCCAGGTTTCACCACCGAAGGCACCGGCATTCATCGCCAGTGCGCCCCCCATGGTGCCGGGGATACCCGCGAGAAATTCTGCGCCCGACAGACCTGCACGCGCGCAAAAACGCGCCACTTTGGCACAAGCCACACCGGCCTCGGCACGCACTGTTTTTTCATCGAGCTGTTGCAATCCGTCCAGCACACCGCTGGTTGCAATCACCGTGCCGCGAATACCCCCATCACGCACCAGCAGATTGCTACCCAGGCCCAACCAGTAAACTGGTTCGTTTTCCGGTAACTGCGATAAAAACAATGACAGGTCTGCAATATCAGCAGGCTGGTAATAACGATCTGCCGGGCCACCAATGCGCCAGCTGGTATGTTTTGACATGGGCTCGTCTAGCAACACATTGCCACGCAGTTCGCTGGTTTGCAGTGCCGCGTTCATGACACCTCCCCTTTCAACTGCTCAGGCAGCCGGGCAGCAGCGACGCCAATCGAGCCTGCGCCCAATGTCAGCAACACATCTCCCTCTCGCAACACGCCTTGCAGAATCGGTGAAAGATCATCAATGTCTTCCACAAATACGGGGTCCACTTGTCCACGGGTGCGTATCGCGCGACACAGGGCACGACCATCATCACCACCTTGTGATTGCTCGCCTGCCGCAAAGACTTCTAACAACAATAAGACATCCGCTTCGCAGAGTACTTTGACAAAATCTTCAAACAGATCACGGGTGCGTGAAAAACGGTGCGGTTGGAAAGCCAGCACCAAACGTCGGCCAGGCCAGGCCTTGCGTGCGGCCTCCAGCGTCGCCGCTACTTCACGCGGATGATGGCCATAATCATCCACCAGCAATACTTCACCGGCAGTGGTCTGCAATTCGCCATAAACCTGAAAGCGTCGCCCAATACCTTCAAAACCGGCCAGCCCGTTTTGAATCGCTTCATCGCTGACACCCAGCTCGGTCGCCACGGCAATCGCCGCCAGTGCATTCAGTGCGTTATGCGCGCCGGGCATGTTCAGCGTCACCGCCAGTTCGGTTTCATGATCCTTGCGCTGCACTCGAAAGTGGGTGTGTGGTCCCTGTTGCTGCAAATCCAGTCCGCGCACATCTGCGTCTACAGATTCAAATCCGTAGGTCAATACCGGTTTGGAAATTTCCGGCAGCAGTTCGCGTACCACTGGATCATCAATGCACATCACCGCCAAACCATAAAAAGGCAGATGATGTAAAAATTCGAGAAAAGCCTGACGCAGGTTGGCAAAGTCACCGCCGTAGGTTTCCATGTGGTCAGCATCAATATTGGTGACCACGGCCATCATCGGTGCAAGGTACAAAAACGAGGCATCACTTTCGTCGGCTTCGGCCACCAGATAACGGCTCTCACCAAGGCGTGCGTGGGAACCGGCACTGTTGAGCAGTCCACCAATAACAAAGGTGGGGTCCAACCCGTCTTCGGCCAGCAGACTCGCTGTCAGACTGGTGGTCGTGGTTTTGCCATGCGTGCCCGCAATGGCGATGCCAAAACGAAAGCGCATCAACTCGGCCAGCATTTCAGCACGAGGCACTACCGGAATACGCGCTTCACGCGCGGCCACGACTTCCGGATTGTCCGCCGACACGGCGGTGGACGTCACCACCACATCGCAGCCCTGCACGTTCGCTGCGTCGTGGCCTTTGAATATTTCAGCGCCCAGGTTAGCCAGCCGACGGGTCACCGCATTGTCCCGCAGATCCGAACCGGACACAGCATAACCAAGATTAGACAACACCTCGGCAATCCCCCCCATGCCTGCACCACCGATACCGACAAAATGCACACGATGAATACGCCCCCAGGCCGGATGCGATTCACCCTTGAGGTCTTGTCCTCTGCGTTCAACCCTTGGCTTGACGTTTTGCTTAACCTTTTGCTTAGCCACGGGTCACCTCCTGCGTATTGCTTTGTGCCACGGCCAAACACTGTTCGACCACCTGTGCGGTGGCGTTCAACAATGCCCGTTTGCGTGCCGCTTCAGCCATGGCAGCTCGTTTTCCGAGAGTAAGAGACAATAAAATCTCCTCCAGCCGTTCAGCGCTCAGCTGTGTCTGCGGCAGTAATATGGCCGCCTGCGCATCTGCCAGATAACCTGCATTGGCCGTTTGATGATCGTCCACCGCAAACGGAAACGGCACCAGAATAGACGGCACACCGGCAGCGGCCACTTCGGCAATGGTCATCGCACCGGCTCGACACAGCACCACGTCAGCCCAGTCATAAGCCGCTGCCATGTCGTCAATAAACGGTTCCAGCCGCGCATCAATGCCTGCTGCGGCATAGGCAGAACGTGCATCATCGATGTTACGTTTGCCTGCCTGATGCCAGACCTCCGGGCGCACGGCAACATCCATTGCCGCCAGTGTCTGCGGCACCACTTCATTGAGTCGCGCCGCACCCAGACTGCCGCCCACAACCAGCAGGCGCAGTGCGCGGCTCCCGGTATCTGCCGCACGGCCAACGGACACGGCATCAATAAAGGTTTTACGCAGAGGATTACCGGTGTGCAGCACTTTTTCAGCGGCTGCAAAGGTGCCAGGAAAAGCTTCCATCACCCGTCGCGCCAGCGGTGCCAACAGACGATTGGTCAATCCGGCACGAGCATTTTGTTCGTGAATCAATAAGGGTCGCCGCTTCAGCCATGCCGCCAGCCCACCGGGGCCGGAGACAAAGCCCCCCATGCCCAGCACCACCGCAGGCTGACGCCGGGCAATGATTTTCACACTCTGTGACAGCGCCAGCAGCAGCTTTACCGGAGCCATAAGCAAACTCAATACACCCTTGCCACGCAAGCCGGACACCTGCACATAATCAATAGGAAAACCGGCACGCGGTACCACCTCGGCTTCCAGCCCCTGGCGTGTGCCCAGCCAGCTGACTTCCACACCCCGGGCGCGCAGTTCATCGGCGACCGCCAGCGCGGGGAATACATGGCCTCCGGTGCCTCCGGCCATGACCATGATGCGTAGCGGTTGCGGATTATTCACGAGCTGCGCCTCCGCTTCGTTGCCGTTTTCTGTGCAGTTTTTTGCAAGGTCGGCACCGTCCGCCGTGCCGCTGGCTGTCGATCCACCGGGTGTTCATGAGAAATCCGTAACAACAGCGCCACCGCCACACAACTCATCACAATACTGGAACCGCCATAGCTCATCAGCGGCAAGGTCAATCCCTTGGTGGGCAGCATTCCCATATTCACGCCAAGATTAATAAATGCCTGTAAACCCAGCCAGATACCAATGCCGTAAGCCGTATAAGCCCCAAAACGGTTACCGCCCTGCGCCGCTGACTGACCCACCACAAAGGCCCGCCACACAAGCAGCACAAACAGACCAATCACCAGCACCACACCGACAAGGCCCAGCTCTTCGGCCAGTACGGCAAACAAAAAATCTGTATGCGCTTCAGGCAGGTAAAACAATTTCTGCACACTGCTTCCCAGACCCACACCCAGCCACTCACCGCGACCAAAGGCGATCAATGCCTGGGTGAGTTGAAAGCCACTGTCAAACGGGTCTGCCCAGGGGTTCACAAATGACGTTAGACGTTCCACCCGGTAGGGTGAAGACACCGCCACCGCAGCCACCACAGCGGACATACCCAGAAACAGCACGGCAAATTGCCACAATCGCACACCGCCCAAAAACATCATGCCCAGTACCGTGGCAGTAATTACCGCAGCAGCACCAAAGTCGGGTTCCAGCAACAGCAGCACACCGATAAGACCCACCAGCATCATCGGTTTGAGAAAACCTTTTACCGATTCACGCACCTCGTCGCCACGCCGTACCAGATAACCCGCCAGATAAATCACGATAAACAACTTCATCATTTCCGATGGCTGAACATTCACCGGCCCCAGCGATAGCCAACGCACACTGCCGTTGATTTCACGCCCAAGAAATAACACGGTGACCAACAGACTCATTCCCAGCAGTAAAAGCCAAGGGCCGAGGCGTTCCCAATACACCAGACGCACATTCAATACCGCAAAACCGACCAGCAGGCCCAGAGTCACAAACGCGCTCTGTCGCCACAAATAAAAGAGCGGGTCATTCATTTGGCGCTCGGCAATGGACACCGAGGCCGAAGCCACCATGACCAGGCCCACGGCCAGTAATATAATCGCTGCTGTCAGCAGACTCGTATCCAATGGAAAACGCCCATGACGCTGATTTAACGTCACGTTCCCGGTGGAGACAAAATTGCGTAACACGGGAATCGTATCAGCGCTCATGAGCCACCTCCCCTGACTGCTGACAATGCGTGTACCGCCGCCATAAAGACTTCACCCCGATGGGCAAAACCGGAAAACATATCAAAACTGGCACAGGCCGGTGACAACAACACAGTGTCGCCCGCCTGCGCAGAAGACTGCGCCTGTGCCACGGCCTTTTCCATCGAAGACACTCGTACTACCGGCGCAGCGCCCCCTAGAACTTTTTCCATCAGCGCCGCATCTTCACCCAGCAAAACAACCGCACGTACCTTGCCTTTTATGGCATCCACCAGCGGTGAAAAATCGGCACCCTTGCCCTGTCCTCCGGCGATCAACACCAGCGGCCCGGCCAACCCCTGCACCGCAGACAGGGTGGCTCCCACATTGGTGCCCTTGGAATCGTTGATCCAGCGAATGCCACCGGCTTCAGCAACAAACTGTGTGCGGTGCGGCAGACCGGGAAACGTTTTCAGCGTGGCCAACATATCGGTCATGGGCAGCCCCATCACCTCGCCCAGCGCCAGCGCCGCCAACGCATTGGCCTGAGCCTGTTCACCGGCCATGCGTATTTGTGCAACCGGCAGCAAAGCTTCCGTACCCCGCGCTAACCATAATTCGTTATTCAAACGAACACGCCCGAACTGACGGTCGTTGGGAACACCCAGACCAAAGCTGATTTTTTGCTGCGGTACGTTATCTGCCAGCATCGCCACCACCTGCGGATCATCACGATTCACAATCGCCACACCCTGTTCTGCCAGTCCGGCCTCATGGTAAATACGTTGTTTACTGGCGGCGTAATGGGCCAGATCATCGTAACGATCCAGATGATCGGCACTGATGTTTAGCACCACGGCAGCGGCCGCACGCAGAGAACAGGTGCTGTCCAGCTGAAAGCTCGATAATTCCAGCAGGTAAAAATCCGGCTCGTTTTCCTTGAGCAATTCCAACGCTGGTGTGCCGATGTTGCCGCCCGTGCGCACATCCCGACCCGCCGTTTTTGCCATTTCACTCAACAATGAAGTAACGGTCGTTTTCCCGTTAGAACCGGTAATCGCTACAACGGGTGCCTGCGCCATTCGTGCAAAAATGTCGATATCACCCATCACTTCCACACCGCGATGTTGCGCATCGGCAATCAACGGCTCGTGCAATGAAACACCCGGACTGACAATCAGTCGCTGCGCCCAGGCAAACAGTTTTTCATCAAAACCACCCAGACGGGTTTCCACGCCCGGACATTCAGCACGCAGGGCTGCAATACCCGGTGGTTGTGTACGACTGTCCGTCACCGCAAACGGCACATCATGCTGCGCCAAAAAACGCGCACAAGACAAACCGCTCTGCCCCAGACCGACCACCAGGGTCGGTACGGGGGCCAAGCCGTTGTCATGTGCTGTGACGTTTATCATGTTCAATGCTGTGCTCATTGCAGGTTCACGTAACAAAAAGGGTTAACGTATTTTCAGGGTGGCTAAACCCACCAAAACCAGGATGACGGTGATGATCCAGAAGCGCACAATCACCCGGGGTTCCGGCCAGCCTTTTAATTCAAAATGATGGTGTAACGGTGCCATGCGAAAAATGCGCTTGCCGGTCAATTTGTAGGACGTTACCTGCATGATTACCGACAGGGTTTCAATCACAAACACCCCGCCCATGATCACCAGCACCAGCTCCTGACGTGTAACCACGGCAACAATACCCAGCGCCGCGCCCAGTGCCAGCGCACCGATGTCCCCCATAAACACCATGGCGGGATAAGTGTTAAACCAGAGAAAGCCCAGACCGGCACCCACCAGCGCACCGCAAAAAACCACGACTTCACCCACGCCGGGGATATACGGAATGGCAAGATATTCTGCAAATTTCATATGGCCCGTGACATAGGCAAAGAGCCCCAGAGCACCGGCCACCATTACTGTGGGCAGAATCGCCAGACCATCAAGACCATCGGTAAGATTCACCGCATTGCTGGAGCCCACAATGGTCAGATACGCCAGCACGATAAACATCGGCCCCAGCACAATGGCCACGTCCTTGAAAAACGGCACAAACAATTGTGTCTGCGCCGGAATGCTTGCAGCATCATATAAAAACCAGGCAGCCCCCAACGCAATCAACGATTGCCAAAAATATTTGTAACGGGCAATCAGTCCGCGTGAATCTTTTTTGACTAACTTCTTATAGTCATCCACCCAGCCAACCACACCAAACAGAATGGTGACCAACAACACTACCCACATGTAGGAATTGCTCAAGTCTGACCACAGCAATGTGCTGATCGAAATTGCCACCAGAATCAGTGCGCCGCCCATGGTCGGTGTCCCGGCTTTTTGCAGATGGCTTTCCGGGCCATCGGTACGCACGGTCTGGCCAATTTGATAATGATTAAGTCGGCGGATCATCGTCGGGCCCA
>JALSGT010000156.1 GCA_026982555.1 Chromatiales bacterium | reverse complement strand
GCCCGTTCGATTTTTTTCAGTGAAAGGAGGACTTTATCTAACTGATCATCTGGCTCAGCCATCACGTTTTTTTTGCTCTCTTCTGTTGGTTCCACGCATTATCCTCATGTTTTTCCGGGTGCCTGTTGTGACAACTCTACTCTAAACATTTCCACAGGGTTGCCGATCAGACAATAAATTTTCTGACGGATCACCGTAACATGAACCCTCTCAGGTATCGCTTACCACAGCAACAGCAAAGTGACATCACTGCATTACAGCCCCGGCCTAATGCTTTAACGGCATGGATTGCGGCACAACCCACCATCAATTTGCAATCTACGGCATCTCTGGCATTCAAGCTTTTGCAGAGCTACAACCGCTGCAAAATGCCTGCGGCAACGCGACTTAAAGCAATGATTACGTTACAGCCGATGATCGATAATATCGTCGAACAATTGCGCAGTCATTACCAGAATGAGCCCCTGCCACTGCGCAAAAGCGCCCGCACACAGGCAAACATGACGGCCCGGTTTCTGAATGAAACAGCTTTTGCCTACAAAACGGTGGTGACAGATGCAATCATCGATACTGAAAATAACGAAATGAGCATCAATCTGTTTATTGCCTCTCTGCGACTTGCCATCGACCACCTGGGGCATCAATTACTGGAGTGTTATGCCCAGTATGCGCCACCCGCGAACGGTCTGTGGGGTGAGATACACCGGACTTATCAACTGGCGGAGCGCAACGGCCTGCATACCCGCATACTTACCGAAAGCGAGGCTGCCGACAATCCCTTCGCGACCATACAACATGGTTATCTGCGTCTGGTATTACTGGCATTGGCAACGCCTAATCACCTGATGCCGGGACAGGCAACCTATATCTACACTTGCCTGGAAAAATGGACGGCAGGGTGTCGTATATTCAACAAAAAACTCACTGAGGCAAAAACCGGTGATATTGTCATTGATCTGGCGGGCGAGCGTCCACCGGCAATGGCAACCGGTTATGCCCGTTTTCGTCCTGTGGATGGTCGCTTTCTGGATATCAGCAAATTGCAGGAAAAACTCGATGAAGTCAGCACCAGCGTAAATGAACCACACCGGAGCAAACAAGGTGTACCACTGACTATTGCTGAACGTCTGCGCCGTGACCTGCTCACCCGGCTGCGCAAAGCCTGGCTGGGGCGCGCAGAACGCGCCTGCCTGCGTGAGGACGATATGACCACCCATATCTCGTTATGCACGGGGCTGGATATGTGTCATCACTTTATCAGCAACGAAAGCGATTTCCATCCCGAGCAGGATGAAATTCATTACCATCGTCCGCAGGAGGCCAGTAGCGGTCTGGCGCTGACACCGACGAATGCACTGACACTGGAAACGTCTGGCAGCATCAGTCAACAAGGCCGGGATATCACCCGCGTGTCCCGTTTCACGGAAGGTGTCGATGTCTGGGAGGCCATTCATGAAGCCGAAATTCATGCGCGTGAAAAACGTGAAGCCGCCATGGCGCATTTCCGCACTGAGCCCTGGCTGCGCATGAACTACAGTGCTGCTGGTCTGGCATTGCGGCGCCTGCCGAAAACTCAATCACGCACCCGCGTTGGTGCGGTAGTGGCTTTTCGCAACAATAACGACAAGTCGTGGACCGTCGGCACACTGCGCTGGCTACAGGATACACCCGGCAAAACTTTCGATATCGGCATCATGACCCTGTCTGCGCAGGGCATCCCCGTGGCCGTACGCGCCATCGGCGGTGCGGGTACCGGTGGAGAATATTTTCGCAGTCTGCTTATTGAGCCGACCTTTCTGGAAAAACAAAACCCGGTGAAATTTGCCTTGCTGGTGCCCGCCAGTATTTATGACATCGGCACGCAACTGGTACTCAACCGCCAAACTGAGCTAGAGTATGTGCGTCTGACACGAATGATCGAGACCAGCAGCTCCTTTTCATTGTTTGAATTCAAACACATTGAAGTACCACCGGCGGAGCAGGCCAAGATCAGCAATCTCAGTCAATCGTATAACTATTAAACAAAATAACACACGATTACAAACCACTATTTTATGTTTACTCAGTGTCCCCGATGTGACGCCATCTTTCAGCTTTCCGCCAGCCAACTCAGAGCTGCCAGCGGCGACGTGCGCTGCGGGCAATGTTTGTCTGTGTTTAATGCGCTGGAGCACCTCAGTGAAGATTTACCTGTAGAAGAAACGGAGAAACGGGCGTACAAAACCAATGAGCACGACAACAGCGGGCCGGAAAGAACACCGGACAACCTGTCAAGCCCGGATGCAGCCGGACTGTCGGATACCAGAATTGATGGCGACGATATTTTTAATGACATCATCAGTGAAGTAAAACAACATGATGTGCCCATCGAGGAAATTGATCGTTTTGAAGAATTTTTAGCCACAGACACCTTGCCGACGGAAGATGCCCCACCAATAAACGACTTCTTTCCCGTTGAACATGCACAGTCAACCGATAGTGCTTTGCCCGCCAGAGACACCGCATCCGATACCGTAATAAACACTAATTTCAGCAAAACGCTTTCTGCCGACAAAACCGCCGCAGCCATTGACGAAACGAATTTTGGCGATATCGATACCGTCACTGCTGCCCTGGATACTGACATCAACATCGATGATGATGAATTTGCTGAATTTGCTGTTTACCTGGACAAGCCGGACGATAAGATTCGACACAGCAGTAAAACGAATATTGATGATGACAGAGTCATTATCGAAACCACCGATCCTGATTTTGACACCACCGGCACACCCGACACAGCTGCCCCTGAAGAAACCCTGCAAGCAAAAACCGTACACGCACCGGAAGAACGCTCATCGCCTGAAAACGAAACTCAGACCGTCAACATTCCCGATCTCATCCTTGATGATCTACACGCCGCCAAAGCTGAGCAGCTGCGGCCATCCAATATGCCATGGATAATTGGCAGCCTGTTGTTAATGCTCACTCTGGTATTACAAGTGGTGTACCATTCACGCGACGAACTGGCCAAAGATGCCGACCTGCGCCCCTGGCTGATACAAATGTGTAACGTGCTTGATTGTACATTGAGCCAACCCTATGATATCGCACAAATTGACATTATTGGTCGCGATGTACGCTCCCATCCTTCGGCTGACAAAGCGCTCATCGTCAGCACCACCCTGATCAACACCGCCACCTTTGTGCAACCCTTCCCTCTGCTCACCATGGTATTTTCGGATATCAATGGCACCAAAATTGCTCAACGGCGTTTCATGCCTCGCGAATACCTGAGCAATACCGTTGACCTGGACACGGGCATGCCACCCGACATGCCCATACGCATCGACCTGGAACTGGTTGACCCTGGCAAGGCCGCAGTGAACTACGAGTTTCATGCTGAAGCCGACCCGCGCCAGACACGCCCGCTCACCTGAACCGGAACGCCCGTTGCAATGATATGCATAACAGTAAGTTATCCTCCACTGTACGCGACCAACTGCGGATTCCAGACTAAAAACAACCTATGCCGGAAAAATAATTTTCGGTAAACACTGAGACTCAAGGGCAATACACATGAAAAAACTTCGACAACATCTTTTTTCTCATCCGGGTTAAGAGTAATATTGCCTCTCCGTTTTCCCGGCAGAGTATGTGTCTCTGTTTTCCCTCAGGTGTATTTGGCAGTTACGCCAGAACGCTTTTGAATCAGGCGAAAAGAACCCGGACAAAAAGCTCAAGCAAAACCCATGCAAATCGGCCCTTACACACTTTCCAATCAACTCATTCTCGCGCCCATGGCAGGCGTCACGGATCGCCCTTTCCGGCAACTGTGCAAAAAACTGGGGGCGGGCATGGCTATATCGGAAATGGTATCCTCCAACTCCCTGTTATGGGGCTCGGAAAAAACCAGGCGCCGCGCCAATCATGAGGGTGAAACTGATCCACGCTCGGTACAGATCATGGGGGCTGATCCACGGATGATGGCTGAAGCGGCCCGCTACAATGCCGACAACGGCGCACAAATCATTGATATCAATATGGGCTGCCCGGCTAAAAAAGTCTGCAACGTCGCCGCCGGCTCAGCACTGCTACAAAACGAAAGACTGGTGGGCGACATCCTCGACGCCGTTGTTGGCGCAGTCCCTGTCCCTGTCACTCTAAAAATTCGTACCGGCTGGGATACTGACAATCGCAACGGGGTGCGCATTGCCCGTATCGCCGAAAGCGCAGGTATCCAGTCCCTGGCTGTGCATGGACGTACCCGTGCCTGTGCCTACAAGGGGGAAGCAGAGTACGACACCATTGCCGCCATCAAGGCAGCAGTGAACATCCCGGTCGTGGCCAATGGCGACATCAACACACCGGAAAAAGCAAAAAGGGTGTTGGAATACACTCAGGCAGATGCCGTCATGATCGGTCGGGCAGCCCAGGGACGCCCCTGGATTTTCCGCGAAATCGATCATTATCTGCAAACCGGGGAAAAACGGCCAGAGCCAACGCTTAAAGAGGTACGCAATATTTTGCTCGAACACCTGCAAAATCTTTATGCGTTTTACGGAGAGTACACAGGAGTGCGCATGGCGCGTAAACACATCTCCTGGTACAGCAAAGGGCAACGGCACGGCGGAGCATTCCGCCAGGCAGTCAATCAGGTAGAGACTGTCGCAGAGCAACTACAAATAACAAAAGATTTTTTTGACACCTTGTTGGTTCGGGAGGAACTAGCCGCATGACAATACATTTTCAGAATACTGAATCCATGGTCGAAATTGCCGCAGATCATCTGGAAGATGATGCACAAAACGCACCCTTGAGCGACCACATCAAATCCATGTTAGAAGGTTATTTCAATGACCTTGACGGGCATCCGCCCGCAGACCTGTACCAGATGGTGCTACAGGAAATCGAACAACCCCTGCTGGAAAGCGTGCTGCACTATACACGCGGCAACCAGAGCAAAGCAGCAATTGTGCTGGGGTTAAACCGCGGGACATTACGCAAAAAACTCAAGCAGTACGATCTGAACTAGATTTTGGCAGTATAGCGACACTGGGGCCCTTGTGGCCCCTTTGTTATTTATGAAATCCCCCTTTGGCACTGTTTTTTTCATCAACAGCGCCCCGGGAAAGCAACACAGGTTCACTCATGACAGTCATCAAACGCGCCCTCATCAGCGTCTCGGATAAAACCGGTATCATCGACTTTGCCCGCACCCTGCGCGAGCTTGGCGTGGAAATTCTCAGCACCGGCGGCACTGCCAAACTGCTGTCAGATAACAATGTGGACGTTACCGAGGTCTCCGATTACACCGGCTTCCCGGAAATGATGGATGGCCGGGTAAAAACCCTGCACCCAAAAATTCACGGCGGCCTGCTGGGACGACGCGGCATCGACGATGCCGTAATGGCCGACAATGGCATTGCCCCCATCGACCTGGTAGTAGTCAACCTCTACCCCTTTGAAGCAACCGTGGCACGTCCCGATTGCAACCTGCCTGCCGCTATCGAAAACATCGACATCGGCGGCCCCGCCATGTTGCGTGCCGCAGCAAAAAATCATAATGCCGTCACCGTCGTCGTAAACGCTGACGACTACACCCGTGTCATTAATGAGATGAAAAACAACAAAGGCATCGTAAGTGCCACCACCCGTTTCGACCTCGCCACCAAAACGTTTGAACACACCGCCGCTTACGACGGTGCCATTGCCAACTATTTAGGCGCAACACAACTGGACTGTAGCAAATCCGATTTTCCCCGCACGTACAACAGCCAGTTCCGCAAGACACAGGAAATGCGCTATGGCGAAAACCCGCACCAAAAAGCGGCTTTTTATGTAGAAGCCAACCCGGCGGAAGCCTCCATCGCCACTGCCGTGCAATTACAGGGTAAAGCACTGTCCTTCAACAACATTGCCGATACGGACTCCGCATTGGAATGTGTCAAACAGTTTACCGAAACCGCCTGTGTCATCGTCAAACATGCCAACCCCTGCGGTGTCGCCGTGGCCGACAATCAGCTCAACGCCTACGAACACGCCTACAGCACCGACCCCACCTCGGCCTTCGGTGGCATCATCGCCTTCAACCGGCCACTGGATGCCGCAACCGCCAAAGCCATTATTGAGCGTCAATTCGTCGAAGTCATCATCGCTCCCGGTATTAACGATGATGCCAAACCCATATTGGCAGAAAAGAAAAACGTGCGTGTACTGGAATGCGGCGAATGGGGTGATGAACGGATACCCGGCCTGGATTACAAACGGGTCAACGGCGGGTTGCTGGTACAGGATCGCGACCTGGGCATGATCCATGCCGACCAACTCAAAGTAGTCACCCGGCGTTCACCTGATGCACAGGAAATGCGTGATTTGTTATTTACCTGGCAGGTCGCCAAATTCGTCAAATCCAACGCCATTGTGTACGGCAAAAACGGTATGACCATCGGCGTTGGTGCCGGTCAAATGAGCCGGGTATACAGCGCGCGCATTGCCGCAATCAAAGCCGCCGATGCAACGCTGGAAGTAAAAGGCTCAGTGATGGCCAGTGACGCCTTCTTCCCTTTCCGCGACGGCCTGGACAGCGCCGCCGAAGTGGGTGTCAGCGCAGTGATCCAGCCCGGTGGTTCCATGCGTGACAACGAGGTGATTGCCGCCGCCGACGAACATGGCATCGCCATGGTATTCACGGGTATGCGGCATTTCCGGCATTAAGCAGACATCAGGTGCATCTGTTGTCAGGGATGACTGGCGGGTGATGTGCAAAACACCCATAAACCTTCCGGGATTTTGCCCAAAAGATTACAGCCTGCCCGCCATAAATCCAGTACACTGTGCTGATATTTCGCTGAAAAACGGTCAAGCACAATGACAAAACCTACCTGCCTCCCTGGCAAAAAAACGCCTGACAATACAGGCTCGTATCATAAAACGGGGCTTCCGCTCCTGCTGATAGCATTGTTATTACTCGCAGGATTTTCAACGTCAACACAGGCCGGACCTGGTGGCAATATCACGCCACGCATCATTGGCGGAACCGATGCCAACCCCGGTGATTACCCTTGGGCCGCTGCCTTGTTGCAGTCCACTGTCAGCGACGGTTTTAATGCGCAGTTTTGTGGCGGCACACTGATCGCCAGTCGCTGGGTACTCACCGCCGCCCACTGTGTTGAAGCGCTTTCTTCAGCCAGCGAAGTCGAAGTAGCCATTGGCATCAATAATTTGAACAATATCAGTGTCACTGACCGAATAACCATCAATAACATTTTTGTACACCCCGGTTACGATACCAATTCGCTGGACAATGATATCGCGCTTCTGGAGCTGGCAACGCCATCGAATAACACGGTGCTGAGCATTGCCGACAACAGCTTCACTGATAACATCGCTACCGGTGAATTGATGACGATCATCGGCTGGGGCAGCGTCAAAGCTACCGAGCCGCTTGCTTTTCCAACCTTGTTACAGGAAGTACAGGTTCCACGGTTTGATTTTGCTGCATGCAATAACATTTACAATGATTTATTAACCAGCAATATGATCTGTGCGGGGTTTTCCGCCGGAGGGAAGGACACCTGCCAGGGTGATAGCGGCGGACCCATACTGTATTTCAACACAAGTAACGGCACCTACTACCAAACCGGTGTTACCAGTTTTGGCGCTGGCTGCGCGGTGGCTAACAAACCAGGGGCTTATACCCGCACTGCCAATTACATTGACTGGATAAACGCCACTACCTCAGCCATCGCTCTGGCAAAGCAACATCAATTCGGCTACCACGGTATCAACCGCAGCACATCGACAACGCTGACCCTGTACAATTATTCCGGTGCAGATATTACAATCTCTGCGGTAAATCTCGACAACCCGGCAAATTTTACGCTCCCCTCCCAGAATTGTACTGGCACAACCATCGCCGACAATAACAGTTGCTCGATCACCCTGCAATTTCAGGCCACCAATGCAGGCACACACCTGGCAACACTCAGTGTTGATTTTGGTACGGGTAATCCCACACTCAATACGGCAATCAGCGGCATCGGGCTGGACACCATCAATGCAACAGACCTG
>JALSGT010000155.1 GCA_026982555.1 Chromatiales bacterium | reverse complement strand
TACCACAATTGAGCGAACCAGACCGTCAGTGTCACAAACCTCCAGACCACCTGAGCCGATGACTTTACCCCTGTGTTCGACAACGATAAAATTTTTAATATGTTTATCGCAATCACTCGAAGGTAGCTTGCTGGCGTTGAGCAGCGCTTTGATTGCTGCCAGATCAGCAGCTGTTGCCTCTCTGTAATTCATCGTCTTAGGATTGATAAATTATTGTCCCGTTTTGACAGTGTATCGTGAAAATTGAAAAATAGTGTTTTCTGTCATCGAATACTGATGATGGCATCGATATCATTGAAATGACAGGAGGCAAAATCAAGTATTACTGGCTCCTTTTAAGTCAATGGTGGAACAAGCGTAGCGGTTCCACCTTGTGTCGGTGAAAAAACCATCAATACAAAATTGACGAGGGTCAGTGTCCGGTAGTTTCAACTTTTAGGGTGACTTCCTTCATACAAAAATGACAATTATTGTTCGAGCGATCCTTAGTGTAACAAAGGGCTCAAGTGTTATATCGACTGTTTTATTCTTAACAGCGAAATCCCACTCAAGCCCTTTGTGCTAAACAAAAATGCGCCTTGATCCGAAAATCTATTCGCAATGAATCATCTCAACTTAATTGATTCGTTCCCAAACCCACGAAAAAGAATGCGAGGTCGATAGGTTGATATTTTGACGCGGTTGGCCATTCTGTTGATACCAGCCATTCATATTCCAATTGTAAGCGCCACTACCTCTCACTATTGTACCTATTTCTCCATTGCCGATAACGTCATAGTTGGTGTTCAACCGAGTTACCCGAATATCAATGTTACAGGAAGTGTTCGGACTTTCGCGGCATATGGGTGTTTGCGAAGGGGTTTCTGCCAGTGTTTTCCAGAATACCTCATTGAAACGTTCTTCGTTCCAGGGGATGTTATTACCAGAGTGGTACGAAACCATGGTTGCGCCCTGTTGGCCATTAAACGCAGGTGTCCAGGTCAGTTTCCAGTTCGTCGCAGCTTCAGGAAGAAATCGTGCGCCAATGTAATAATTAGCGGTGCTGATATTTTCATTAAACGCGACAGGTTGACCTGAAGCATCTGTGATGTCGTATGCTTCGGCATTATAGTCAAAAGCGACTGTGTAGCTATCGAGGAAGGCATCAATACCGGTTTGATTGGCCTCGAAGGGGACCGTAAAAAAATCATATACCACCGGATCGACCCCGGCGTTTTGCAAGTCGGTTGCAAAATTGGCGTTGATTGTAGCGTGCGCCTGTTCGAGATCGATGCGGCTCCAGTTGGCATGTATCGCAGCCCAGTCATTAAAGGAGTCAGCAAAATCACCCTGATAGGCAAGAAAAAGTGCCAGCGTCGTAAACGGCGTAATATTGGTTACCCCTGAACCGGTGGCGTAACTGTATAAAGCAGGCAGATTGCTATCATCGGGTTCAACACGAATCAGATAAGGACCGGGTCTGCCATCTAAGTTGACAGTATATGTTCCGGTTGTATCACTTTGTGTATTTAATGTATTGCCATCAGTATCGATGATAATAACAGCCCCTTTTACGGGTAATCCCACTGCGACAGTGCCTGTAAGCATACGGTTAATGGGTGTCGAAAGACTGGAGTCAAGGTTATGATTGCTGCTTTCTTCGGCACCACATGCTGTTAACAACAGGGCAAAAAAGAGAATGCTTACTGTCGATATGTTGCCAGCTTTTATGTGTGTAAATGCAGGCCGCACTGGGATGTTCTGATTACCTTTTGCGCGTTGTTGGGAGGAGTCTCCATACAGCGTATGCAGCAATGTACGATAAAATTGAAAGCCCGTTCGTGATAGGTATATAACAAAGTGCGAAATCAAACGCCCTTTATGATTTTGTGAATTAAACATTAGGTTATCTCCATATAACAATTAAAGTTTTTCCTCAATTAAAGAGGAGTGCAAGTGAGGGATAAGAGCCCTCATAAATCAAGCTGCCAGATATACTTTGTTGCCTGGTTTGTGACAATCAAGTAATGCCCTCAACCTTGTCAGCAATGCTCTCAGTCTTACCTGATAAACTTCCTACGGTATCGGAAAATATCTCCGCCTTTTACTTGGCGAGTGTCTGTTTGTGAGAATAAATGTTAAGAAAAGTATGAGTAGGTCAGAGAGCGTTGATGGTGGTAGCGGCAGTGATATTGTCAGAGGCAAGTGGCGTGTTATAAACACAGAGATCACAAAGAAAACATTAAAAGCCCTATGTCTTTTGTATTTACTTCATATTTAAGAGGTTGCGAGGTCATAAAGTTTTCGCAGCTTGCTGTTATGCAGGGGGTCGGTACAGGTGAGTGTTAAGGGTTGTTAAGGGTTGCTCAGGCTTTTCCCATTTCCTTGAGCTGTCGCCGTGTAGTCGCCACCATGCGGCGGCTGATTTCCAATCGGTCATCGATATCACGGAAGCAGATTTGGCATTTTCCTTCAGCGTTCTTTTCCAGTTTTTCGACATATTTAAGTGCCACCAGTGAGTTGCGATGAATGCGCAGGAAGCGATCACCATATTCTTCTTCCAGTGATTTTAATGAATCATCAATGAGCAGGGTGCCATCAGAGTGGCGTACGGCAACATATTTTTGTTCGGCCTGGAAATAATAAATATTTTCTGATGGAACCAGTTGTAAGTTGCCGCTCATGTAAGCACTGATATGGCTTCGTGCGCGTTTGGTTTCTTCCTGTTTCCCCAGTTCCCGTAATTGTGCGCGGTTGATTTTTTGTGCCTTGCCAAGGGCTTCTTCCAGGCGCTCACGGCGAATTGGTTTCAACAGATAATCCACAGCATTGGCCTCGAAAGCGGCGAGGGCATGTTCGCTGAAGGCGGTAGTAAAAATTATTGCAGGCGGATGTTTCATTTGTGAAAGGTGCAGGGCAATTTCCAAACCATCCATTTCCGGCATGCGGATATCCAACAGAACAATGTCGGGATGGCGCATGCTGGAATTCAACAGGGCTTCTTTGCCATTTTTGGCTTCACCCACTATTTCTGTATCAGGGATGTTTTGCAGCAGACGTTGCATGCGCACACGGGCAAGGGGCTCATCATCAACAATGAGGATTTTCATGTATGGACCTTTTCTTTGCGGGTTGCGGCCGGTTTGCTTTGCTGGTAGGGAAGGATCAGTGTAATAGTATAATTTTTCTCACTTTCCTGTACGTTTAATTTTCCATTCTCACCATAAATAGCGGCCAGGCGCTGGCGAATATTGTCCTGGGCAATTTTATTACCTTGCCGCTGTTCGACACTTTCCTGTTGTGACAGAGGGTTGCTGATGCTGATGTGGAGCGTGTTTTTACTGATACGGCCATCGATGCTGATAGTGCCGCCATGGTTGATGGGTTCAATACCATGGTAAATTGCATTTTCCAGCAGGGGTTGCAGAATGAGCCGTGGTACGGAGGCATCCCCGGGTAATCCGTCCACATTCCAACATAATTGCAGGCGTTCACCAAGGCGTAACTTTTCAATTTCAAGGTAACGTCGTGTCAGTTTTAATTCATCTTCAAGGCTGATGTGCAGGCTGGCATCGGCAAGGTTGTTGCGAAACAGGTCGGCAAGATTTTCTACCGCAGCTTCGGCCTGATCGGCATTGATTTGAGTGAGACTGGCGATGGTATTGAGGCTGTTGAACAAAAAATGCGGGCGGATACGTGATTGCAGTGCCTGTAGTCGTGCTTGTGCTTCGGCACGCACATTTTGCTCCCACTGATGCTGGATGTAAAAAAAGCGCAGTACGATGGCACTGAAAATGGCGCTGATGCCGAGGTTGCGCAGTAACAGATCCACCTGCCAGTGGCTGAGCAGCCAGAAATTGCTGCTCCAGTTTTCCAGTTGCAGGTAAGCGCCAATGATAAATGCGGCTTCGGTAATCACCAGGGTAGTCAGCAATAACAGTAAATAGCTGATAGCGGCGGCGTGAGTTTCTTTCATGCGGGCCAGTCGCGGGCGGGCGAGGCAAAGAATGCCCGCACTGCTGAGCGCCACCCACTGCACAAACAGAGAGATAATGCTGAGATCATTCCAGCGGTCACCGTTGCTGCGCAAGGGGGAAAGAGTGAGTACAATAGCCAGCAGTTCGCCGATGATCACCACCGCAAACACCATGCGCACATTACAGAAATCCGGCAGGAAAAAATTGTCTGTTTGGGTGCTGTTTTTTGCGTCAGAGGTGCTTGTCATAGTGGCATCAAGTGTAACGAAGCGGAGGCCAGGGAGCTATTGTTCCGGATTCCAGGATTATGATCCCCCTTAATATCGTCTATACTGCGCGTCAGCTTGAGCGGTGTGAATGTAACGAATCAATAATATTAGTCAGCATTATTATCAGGTAAGAAACGCATGAATGACAACGTGGAAAAGCCTTGGGGTGGGCGCTTCACCGAACCTACTGACGCCTTTGTTGAGGCTTTTACCGCCTCAGTGACCTTTGATAAGCGTCTTTATGCCCACGATATCGCGGGCTCGGTTGCCCATGCCACCATGTTGGCGAAAGCGGGTGTGCTCACGAATAATGAACGTGACGCCATCGTTGCCGGGCTGGCAGTGATCAAAACAGAAATCGAGGCTGGCGAGTTTGCGTGGTCTGTTGCGCGCGAAGACGTACACATGAATATTGAGGCACGGCTTATCGAAAATATCGGTGACGTGGGCAAAAAACTGCACACGGGTCGGTCACGTAACGATCAGGTGGCCACGGATATCCGACTGTATCTGCGGGACGAATTGCAAGCTTGTCTCGCCGAGTTGACGCGCCTGCAAATTGCGCTGGTGGATTTGGCTGATCAGGAGGCGGACACCATCATGCCCGGGTTTACCCACTTGCAGACAGCGCAACCGGTTACCTTCGGGCATCATTTGCTGGCCTGGTTTGAAAATCTCAAACGTGACCATGGCCGTCTCACAGACTGTGCCAGACGTACCAATGTCATGCCACTGGGTGCTGCCGCACTGGCCGGTACTTCCTACCCCATTGATCGTGACTACACGGCGCAACTGCTGGGTTTCGATGCACCTACGGAAAACTCGCTGGATTCGGTGAGTGACCGGGATTTTGCTATCGAGTTTGTGTCGGCTGCCGCGCTGATCATGATGCATTTGTCGCGTTTCTCCGAAGAAATCATTCTCTGGGCTTCGGCACAGTTTGATTTTATCGAGTTAGGCGACAGTTTTTGCACAGGTTCTTCCATCATGCCGCAGAAAAAGAATCCTGATGTGCCGGAGTTGATCCGTGGCAAAACCGGTCGTGTCACCGGCAACCTGATGAGTTTGTTAATGCTGATGAAAGGCCAGCCGCTGGCCTACAACAAAGACAACCAGGAAGACAAAGAACCGCTGTTCGATACCGTGGACAACCTGCGTGCCAGTTTACGGGTGTTTGCAGATATGATTCCCGCACTCAGTGCCAAACGTGACAACATGCGTGAAGCTGCGCGGCGCGGTTTTTCCACGGCCACGGATCTGGCCGACTATCTGGTGCGCCAGGGTGTCCCGTTTCGTGATGCACATGAAGTGGTGGGCAAGGCGGTGCGTCTGGGGGTGGATACCGGGCGTGATCTGGCAGAAATGTCACTGGAAGAATTACAGGGGTTTTCTGACAAAGTTCAGCAGGACGTATTTGAGGTGCTGACGCTGGAAGGTTCGGTGGCAGCGCGTGATCACCTTGGCGGTACAGCACCTGCGCAAGTGCGTGCAGCAGTGCAACGGGCACGTCAATGGTTATCCGCAAATTGAATCGACGGTGGTGCGTGTGTTTCGCGTGCGCCACCTTTCTTTTTGCCAGTGTGATGCCCGGCGCATTGCTTGCGCAGCCCGTCGTGCCGTTTTCCAGCTTTAATCAAAGTCCTGTTATTCAAATCCACAACCTGCCCGCTATCGGCAGTGCCGGTATCCTGAATGAGGCGCGCACACGTTATCGACTGGTGAATGACCTTGCCAGTAATTATGTTCTCAAGAATACCGCAACCGAAAGCCTGTTATTCGATGGCGAAACCAACCGCAGTACATTTGAGTATTCGCGCGGCACAGGTGACGGCTGGGAGTGGGGTGTGCAGATTCCGTACATTAATCACGATGGCGGTTCACTGGACCGTTTTATTGAAGACTGGCACAGCATCTTTGGTTTGCCGAAAGGCGGACGAAATACTGCGCCACGTAATCAGCTCCGTTATTTTTATCAGCGCAATGGCGTTACCCGGTTATCGCTGACGGATGCCACCTCCGGTATCGGCGATGTGCGTTTAACGGCGGGCTGGCAATGGCCGGATGCCGGTAAAGATACCCGTCTGGCCATTCGCAGCTCACTGAGTCTGCCCACGGGTGACAGTGATCAACTGCGCGGCAGTGGCGCGATGGAAGCGGCGTTATGGGCAACTGCCGACCGTACCCGGCAATGGTTTGGTTATCCCGGCAGTATTTTTGGTGGTGGTGGATTGTTGCTCATGGGCAAGGGGGATGTACTGGCGGATCAACAACGCCGCGTTGCCGCGTTTGCCAGTGTGGGCGCAGGCGCACAGGTACTGCCGTGGATAACGCTGAAACTGCAAGCTGATATTAATGGTCCGTTTTACGACGGTAGTGATCTGCGACAAATTAATGCGACCGCTGTGCAATTGCTCATGGGGGGCGATATACGCCTGGCAAAAAATGTCCGCCTGGATGTGATGGTGGGTGAAGACCTCACGGTACGAGCTTCGCCGGATGTGGTTTTTCATCTGGCCCTGACGGTGGAGTAGTGTTTGTACGGGTTATTGCCCCCACGAGCGGGCTTGCAGCTCATCTTTCAGGCGCTGCAAGGCCAGCTTTTCTGTACTGTCGTTATTGCTTAACCCCAGTGTTTGTAGATAAGACCTGAATTTGTCTTCGTTGGCCTGGCCACTCATACCAAAATCGATGACCCATTGGTCAACAGTTGCTTCGTCCACGTCATACTGCCAGGCAAAGTCAATCAGGTTGATGCGATCCCGGTGTGTATCCCAGGCATCAAACACCGCCGTTACAAAGTCAGCCTGTTGTGATTCGCTGCTTGCGTTCAGTGTACCGGAAGGATAGCCGCATTCCTGCAACAGAATGGGCTTGCTGATGATGGTGCTGGCCATAAAATCAAAATCCGCAGCGACCACCGAGGACGGTTTTACCGTGAAATCCCCGTTCAGCGGATAATAAGTTAACGCAGCACTGTCCAGAGCGGGCAGGAAATTCAGATACAGTGGACGAACGCTGTCGTTCGTCAATGCACCAAATTGCACAACGCTGCTGACCACCACATCGACACCCCAGAGAGTTTCAATGTGGGTCTTGGCCGCGTTAAAAAAGGTTTGCCACTGTAGCCATTGCGTCGCGTTACTGCCCAGAGTCGCGTCGATTTCATTGCCGACGTGAATCCATTTAAGCTTTCCGCTGGCGTTGAGCGTGGGTAGCTGGCTGTGCAGGTGAGTCAGAAAATCCCTGAAAGCGTTGATCACCGACAGATTATCAAATGTCAGTCCGGCCAGGTCTGCGGGAAAACGCGGGCCAGGTGTATCCAGCGGGCGCAACACCAGAGTGACGTCACCTGTTTGTGTCGGGTAAAAAGCATTAAGCGCAGGCAGTATGCCATTGGGGTCTGTGTAGGTGCCGACGGTCGTTGGTTCAAACAAAGACCAGTCCAGCGATACGCTCACCTCGCGTACCCCCAAAGCCGTTGCCTGACCATAGGCCGTGGCATAATCCACCAGCGCGATGTTTTTCACATCCATGCCGAGAATGCGTGAGCCCTGTTCGATGGATTGCTCGATGTTGCCGCTGCCCAGATTGGAGCCTGAGCCTCCGCAGCTTGTTAGCAGGAATAAAACCAGCACTGAAATCAGTCTGTTGGGGTTCATTTTCGTTGTTCCCGATAATGTGTTCGTAGTGTGCCACATCAGTTCCGGGACAGTTTCGCATAAAATCGACGTAAAAACCTGACACGCGTCAAAATCCATGGCGTTGAACTATGGGTTCCTGTAAACTGCACGCCCGCTACGCTATCGCGGTGCTTTATTTTTCCGCACCCCGACCAAAATACCCACCCACCAGAGATTATTTTATGAGTTTTGCCGACCTGGGCCTATGTGCCCCGATTCTTGAGGCTGTTGCACAAAAAGGTTACGACACCCCCTCCCCCATACAACTGCAAGCTATCCCTGCTGTTATTCAAGGCAAGGACGTAATGGCTGCTGCACAAACCGGCACAGGAAAAACCGCCGGTTTCACATTGCCATTACTGGAGCGCTTGTCAAAAGGCCAGCGTGCCGGAGCCAATCAGGCGCGCGCATTGGTATTGACGCCGACCCGTGAACTGGCTGCCCAGGTAGGTGAAAGTGTGCGTGACTACGGCAGAAACCTGCCCCTGAGTTCAGCGGTGGTGTTTGGGGGCGTGAAAATTAATCCGCAGATGATGAAATTGCGCAAGGGCGTGGATATTCTGGTGGCCACTCCTGGGCGACTGCTGGATTTGTATCAGCAAAATGCGGTGAAATTTGATCATCTGGAAGTGCTGATTCTCGACGAAGCCGACCGCATGCTGGACATGGGCTTCATTCACGACATCCGCAAAATCATTGCCGCATTGCCCGGAAATCGTCAAAACCTGCTGTTTTCCGCGACATTTTCTGACGATATTCGCAAGCTGGCCAAAGGGCTGGTGAATGACCCGGTGGAAATTTCCGTCACACCCCGCAATGCCGCCACACCCACTGTAGAGCAGTGGATTCATCCGGTGGACAAAAAACAAAAGTCGGCACTGCTCACACAATTGATTCGCGACAATGACTGGCAGCAGGTACTGGTGTTCAGTCGCACTAAACACGGAGCCAACCGCCTGGCGCGTTACCTGGATGAAAAAGGTATTCGTGCCGCTGCCATTCACGGTAACAAAAGTCAGGGTGCGCGCACCAAAGCGCTGGCTGATTTTAAACGCGGCAAGGTTAAGGTTCTGGTGGCAACGGACATCGCTGCCCGTGGTTTGGATATCGAGCAGTTACCGCAAGTGGTTAACTTTGATCTGCCCAACGTACCGGAAGATTATGTGCATCGTATTGGCCGTACGGGTCGTGCCGGTGCCACCGGCCACGCAGTATCGCTGGTGAGTGCTGATGAATTCAAACAACTTTCGGATATCGAAAGGCTGACGAAAAAATTGCTGGATCGCAAGCTGGTGGATGGTTTTGAACCGGTGCATGATCTGCCGGAATCACGGCTGGATCGTCGGCCGGTGAAACCCAACAAACCGAAAAGACCCAAACCCGGCCATCGTGATGGCCAGCGTTCCGGTGAAAATGCACGTGGACACAGGGCGGGACGGAGACGTTAGGTTACGTTTTTGGTTTTCAATCTGAATGAATCAATTGGCCTTGGTGGGAGCCTTCTGTTTGCCTCAAACAAATGCAAGGTGTGTCACAAATGGAACCATGATTATGATATCTGATACTTTTTGCGTATATAGTATAGGTTTTCTGTAACTGCTCAATTGGTTCTTCGGATGTACAGTGGACTTGGTTGCGGGGTTCTGCCTTCCCCTAACAAACGTAATATTTTACGCCGCAGATCGCTAAGTTCGACTACCATTATTTTTATCGTATTATCATCGGTGAGCGTCACTTGGCTTTACTATGTCACTTAAGTGGACCGCTTACTGTATAGCAGGTTTGTGTGTCTGGCCGCAATGCGAATCACTACAATACACGTTATTACTCCTTATCGCGCTTTGTCAGTCACGAAACTCAACGCACTCTACAGGCCGTTCAACTGCGGACTCTAGGTTGAAAGCCTGTGTCAAAAACAGAAAACAACAACTACTGTTCCAGTTCGGCGAGAGGCCACGCTCCGCATATTTGATAAGGTGCCACCAGCGTGGTCCATGCCACGGGAATGAGTTGCTCTTTTGGCAGAACCATTTCATTTTGATGGCTGAGTTTGCGATATTTTTGCGACAAGGCCAGCAACTCTTCATCAAGCCTGGCAAGCGTCTCGGGAGACATGTAATAAAACGAAGCATTAAAACGGGTGTTTTTTTCTCCATCGTGATCAATCACATAATTTAAAAACTGCTGGCTTGCACTGCGCACGAGTTCATGTAAGGGGCTGTGTAGTTGTACTAATAACTTGCCCTCAATTAGCAATCGGTATTTGTTTTCTTCTCGTAATGCTATAAGCCCTTGTTTGTCCAGGTCGCGAAGATAACGAAATATACTGAGGTCCGATAATTGATA
This sequence comes from Chromatiales bacterium, assembly GCA_026982555.1. Lineage (GTDB taxonomy): Bacteria > Pseudomonadota > Gammaproteobacteria > SZUA-152 > SZUA-152 > SZUA-152. The sequence goes on along the minus strand of JALSGT010000155.1, from coordinate 29,110 downwards.
CGTCTGCTGAACTTGCTCCAGACTATGTCCCGTAATTAAAAAAAACAAAAATGCAAAATGATGGGGGTGTTCTTTCAGGTAAAACTCCTGATTTGGCGTGAGTTTGGTGGACGGCTCAGTCGAGTGGTGTGCAAAGTCGATCAGGTCATAGATAGAGAGGTTGATGGCCTTGCATATCTCATTAAGCCGGTTCAATGAGCAGTTTTTATCCTTGAACAGACGTTTGATGGTTTTTTCCGAGACGCCCAGCGTGACAGAAAGTTGACGGTAAGTAATGCCTCGGGATTTCAGGGCCAATTTCAATGCAGAGATAATTTCCACGTTGGCAGGTTGTTGCATATGTCACCTGTTTAGCCTTCAAGGGCGCGTATTTTGTCCCTTTTGTAAATGATTTGTTAAAAAGAAAGTCTGTGTATACCTTGATCTATTAATAAATAACAAGAACGGGTCATGATCAGATGGGAGCGGGGGATATGATATTCAGATTATGTCCGGTTAATAGTTAATAGAGCCTGAATTTCTTTAGGGAGAAAGAAAATGTTACATGGAATTTCGGTAAGAGGTCTTGTTGTTTTTCTGGTCTGTCTGGTTTTTTCAAATGCATCAATGGCCATTGATTTTGCTGTTAACAAGCTTGCGGATACTGCGGATGGTTCATGTGATGTTTCGGATTGTTCACTGCGAGAGGCAGTGATTGCCGCAAATGCATTGCCGGGGGTGGATACGATTATATTGCCCGCCGGGAATTATGTGTTGACTTTGAGCGGTTCAGGAGAAGACCTGGCAGCCACAGGTGATCTGGATATCATGGATGATGTCACACTGACAGGTGCAGGCTCGGTCCAAAGCATCATCGATGGCAACGCCACCGACAGGGTCTTTCATGTTATGTCCGGTATTACGGCGAACTTTTCAGGTATTACCGTTCGCAACGGTTTGGCGGACGGTCTGGGGGGTGGTTTGTTCAATCAGGGAATAACCACAATAGAAACCAGCCATTTTGCGGATAACTTTAGCGTCAATAGTTTTGGAGGTGCAATTGAAAATCGTGATCCAAATAGCCTGAATGCCCAATTGACCATTACTTCAAGTCGTTTTTCCGGTAATTGTGCCCGTTCTGGCGGGGCAATTGATAGTCAGGGCAGTTTAACCATAATCAACAGTGCGTTTATCAATAATGTACCTGGAATGACCTCAATGGGCAGTTGTTCGACGGGAGATGGTGCGGCTGTTCATTTGCAGGGCGGCACTGCGTTAATAGAGGGCAGTACCTTTGCTGGAAACCGGGGAGGAACCGGGGCAATCAGTATCTGGAGTGCCACAGTATCGATTGTGAACACCACCATCATGAATAATGAGGGCATCGGTGGCATTTATACTGCTGTTGGGGCTGGTGGCATTGAGAACCAGTCCATCGGTGACATTACGATTACCAATAGCACCATTGCATACAATACGGGGTTAACCGAAGGAGGTGGAATTCATGGTAGTAGCCTTGGGTCCATCAAGCTGGGAAATACTATCGTGGCGCTGAATATAGCACCCGATGGTGGCCCTGATTGCAGTGATCGTGACAGGTTTCCCGGTGGGCCCGGTGGAGGTATAGAGTCCCTGGATTATAACCTGATTGGTTCACTTGCAGATTGCGGCATTGTATTGCAGGCAAATGATGTGACGGGAGACCCCGGATTGGGTGCCACAGTGAATTTGAGTGTTCCTCAGGGGGCGGCCTATCTGCCGCTTTTGGCAACAAGTCAGGCAATAGATGCCGGAAATAACGCGACATGTGCCGCAGATGATCAGCGTGGTCAGGTGCGGCCTGTGGATGGTGACGGTGATGGTGTGGCAATGTGCGACATTGGTGCAATTGAGCAAACGCCCCCGGCGCAGGAGAATGACGAGCATTATGTTTACAACTATGCCTGGAGCAATCCGTTCGGTGGTACTGGAAAGGATTACGCGAAGGGCGTCGCCACTGATGCGGCTGGTAATATCTATGTGGTGGGTCACTTTGGGTCGGTTGTTGACTTTGACATCAGTGACGGAGTCGATTCCCGCGAATCGGCAGGGCAGAGTGATGTTTATGTGACCAAATTGAATGCCGATGGCAGTTATGGCTGGACACGTAGCTTTGGTGGTGTAGGTAAGGACTATGGCCAGGCAATTGCGGTAGATGATCTTGGTAATAGTTACCTGACCGGCGGTTATAGTGGCACGGTGGATTTTGATCCTGGTGCTGGTGTTGATAGTCGCACCGCAGTGCAAGCGATGGATATTTTTGTGACCAAACTGAATGCCGATGGCAGCTATGGCTGGACCCGGACATTTGGTGGTACACAGCAATACACATGGGATTATTTTGGCAGTGGTATTGCGCTCGATAGTGCTGGAGGCGTAGTAATTAGCGGGAAATACGTGGGTACAGTCAACTTTGATATGGCAGGTTCCGGTGACACCCGTAGCTCGTTGAGTGGTTCCTATGACATGTTTCTTACGAAGCTGGGCACCGATGGCAGTTATCACTGGACGCATAGCCTTGGAGGAACTGCGAGCGACGAAGCGAATGCTGTCGTGATCGATATCAGCGATAACATCTATGTCACTGGTTCCTTCTCTGGTACCGTTGATTTTGATATCGGTACAGGCGCAGCACAGCATGCCTCAGCAGGGGGGCGCGATATTTTTGTAGCACAATACTACCCGAATGGCGACTTTGGTTGGGTAGGCACAGTCGCTGGCAATAGCGGACATGATGTTTCCCATGCATTAGCTCTAGGTGAAAATGGAGAGTTGTATATTGCAGGTGAATTCCGCGGCACAGTGGACTTTGATCCTGGCGCAGGCGTTGACCACCATTCGGCAACGGCTGGCACCAACGCGTATATCAGCAAGTGGATGACAGATGGCAGCTATGGTGGCTGGACGTATACCATCAATGGTTTTTCACGCTCATACAGTGTCGCGGTGGGGAAATCGGGAGGTCTTTTTTTTGGTGGACAATTTTTCGGGACGATTGATTTTGATTCAGGTGCCAGCGTAGACAGTTATACCCGCTGGGGTTCTGGTTTTGACTCTTTTATGACGCACCTCAAGGCTGATGGCGGTTATGTTTGGACCAAGGTTGTCAGCAGTTATTCTGCTACTGATGTGGTGCGTGGTATTACCGTGGATCCTGCGGGTTCAGTGATTGAAGTAGGTGAATACCGCGATTCAACATCCTGGAGTACTGGCTTGACAGACTTCGATCCCGGCCCTGCTGTCGATAACTATCAGTCATCGACTTATTCGGAGGCTTTTGTCAGAAAGTGGGACTTGGACAGTGATGATGATGGAATGCCGGATGCTTTTGAGCTGGCTAATGGTCTTGATCCGTTGAACAGCGATGATGCACAACGGGATAATGATGGTGACGGGTATACTAACGTTGAAGAATTTCTTGCCGGGTCTGACCCTAACGTCCCGGATGCTTCACTTCCCACCTTTTATAATCCTGGATGGATGATGACCTATGGCAGCTACCTGGATTATGAGGCTGCCGCAGGCAGTGCCGTTGACGATGAAGGTAATATGTATATCATTGGCAGCTTCAGTGGCAGCAGTACCGATTTTGATCCCACTGCCGGCGTTGATCTTCATGCATCTAACGGTAGTGCTGATATTTATCTTGTTCGTGTAAATGCGGATGGCAGTTATGGCTGGACGCAGACAATTGGTGGCACCAGTCGTGATTACGGTCGGGATATCGCTGTGGACAATGTTGGCAACATTTACTTGATGGGGACGTATGAAGGCACTGTTAATTTTGATCCTGCGGGAGTCGGTGATATTCGCACTGCTACCGGATCGATAGAGACTTTTGTGACGAAACTGAATGCAGATGGCAGTTACAGCTGGACACGGGTATTTGGCGAACCAGTCGGTGTTTTGACACAGCGAATAGCCCTGGATGCCAATGGTGATATCTATGTGATAGGGAACTTTGCAGGCAGTAATGTCGATTTTGATCCTGGTACCGGTATTGATATGCGAACGGCAGCAGGTGCGGGTGATGTCTTCGTGACAAAGTTGAACTCTGATGGCAGTTATGGGTGGACACGAACCCTTGGTGGAAATGGGCCAAATTATTACGACGACATTGGCGTCGATATTGTGGTGGCTGATGGCGGTGATATCTACATAGCCGGAAAATTTTCCAATACTGTGGATTTTGGTTGGGGTGGCGTAAGCGAGAGTTATACGGCGGGTGGTACTGGCAGCACATTTATCACCAGAATATTAGCGGATGGCCGTTATGGCTGGACGCAGATATTTTCCGGTGGTGGAACAAACCAGCCCAATGGGATAAACGCAGATGCCTCTGGCAATATTTATGTTACGGGCTGGTTTTCTTCCACAGTTGATTTTGATCCCACCGCAAGTGTCGATCAGCATTCGGGTTTTGGCTTCTACGATATTTATCTGACAAAACTCAATGTCGATGGCAGCTATGGCTGGACACAAACCTTTGGCGGCGCGAACGGCTATGATCGTGGTGAGCGTGTGGTGGTTGGTAAGGAGGGTGATATCTTCCTTGCAGGTACCTTTCAGAGAACGGTAGATTTTGATCCGGGGCCTGGCACCAATAATATTACCGTTTCTCGTTATCCCAGTGTATTCCTGTCTCGTTTTACACCCGGGGGTGGTTATGTTGAGACGAAGATCATTGTGTCATCAGGCTCCTGGGATTCGGTGCAAGGGCTTGAGGCTTCAGGTGCTGGAGATCTGTATATGACGGGTATGCGCTCTGGTAGATTAGCGTATGTCTCCAAGTGGTTGTATGGGCTTGTACCGCCGTAGTTTAATCAGGTGCTTGTCTGTCCTTCTGTGTTGTTAGTGAGGCCAGGCAAGCACCTGGGCATTGTGATAAAAAACGTTAACGCTTCGGCAGATACCTGAGTACAGGGCTTTTGGCGGTATTCCAGAATGCCAGTGTTTCACAGGATAAGGATGGCATTCCGATTTCGTTGATTAAACAATTAACCGTCGGCTAGAATTGCGGGCTGTTTTGTCTATCGTCAACAACGATGGCATTTACTGCATTTACTGCCACTGAATCCATGCCATTGCGACAGCCGCTTTCCGTTTTATACATTTGAGACCGGCCAATTTCCTGGCCATTATTGGCTTTGAGAACAAAGTAGGTTCTACCGTCTTTTGCCTCTCTGTGTTCAAATTTGTTTTCGTGTTGAGAATTGGTTTTTACCGACTCAATTCCACCTGCACATCCAGTGGATGAATTATAGCCTTGAGATTGTAGAATAACCTCACCGTTTCCTGCTTTTAAAACAAAATAGTCTTTACCGTCTTTGCCTGTTGTGATAACAAATTTCCCGGCCATTGTTTTTCTCCTTGTTGTTGACGATTTTCCCGGGAACAGGTTACCAGAAAATACCAGCGGCCATTGCAGGCGCGTTTTGCCGTTTCTGCGGGTGCGTCAACGGTTATCTGCCATGGTAAGATGCTCCATTATTAACTGTTGAGCCAGTGCCCTGGTCATACTTTGTGTACGGTTAAGGCGCTCAAGTGAGAAAAATGATGAAAAAACCGAACCTGTATATCGGTCTTGATAACGACATGAATGGTGGTATGACTAACGTTGGAAAGATCATCAGGGATGCCTGGGTATTTGAACTTATTCCTGAAACCGAAACCTGCGAAGGCTGGACTCTGGGTGGGATCGATGCCTTGTTGCAAAAGGTCAATGCTGAATGGGATAAATACGGCTGCATGGTTAATCGCCTGCCTGAGCCATTGGCGACACGTCATCGTGAAATTTATGCGCAGGCAATCCAGAAAGCAAAAGCATCGGGTTGGTCGGGCGAGCATGAAATGGGGGATGAGGAAACGTAATTAACTGGCAATGAAACCACTACGCTAATGGTTTATACGGATGGCTTGTACTTTGATTTATCATCACCATGGTAAGTTGTGTGGTTGCGTGTGAGAAAAAGCAGGATTGCTGTTGTCAGAGACACAGGGCAAGCGCTTGAAACAGGAATGAATCACAGAGGTTTGTAACGTTAACAAAAATGAGGTGTGTCGATTAACATGAAACGGATTGCACTTTTTTTACTGACTAATATTGGTGTATTGATTGTGTTGAGCATTTCCATGCGTCTGCTGGGGCTGGAGAGCTATTTTACCGCCAATTATGGCCTGGACTTGGGCAGTTTGCTGGTGTTTGCCGCAATTATTGGTTTTGCCGGTTCATTTATTTCCCTTGCCATCTCGAAGTGGAGCGCCAAATTTATGACCAAGGCGCATGTGATCAAGCAGCCAGCCGATGCCACCGAGGCCTGGTTGCTGGAGACGGTTGCTCAACAGGCACAGCGTGCAGGCATCGGCATGCCGGAAGTGGCCATTTATGCAGCACCGGATATCAACGCCTTTGCCACTGGTATGTCACGTAATAATGCATTGGTGGCAGTGAGCAGCGGACTGCTGGAAAACATGAACCGGGACGAAGCGGAAGCCGTGCTGGCGCACGAAGTAAGCCATGTTGCCAATGGCGATATGATCACCATGGCTTTGATTCAGGGTGTGGTGAATACCTTTGTCGTTTTCTTTGCCCGGGTTATTGGCTGGGTAGTGGACCGGGTCATTCTCAAGAATGATCGCGGTCCAGGACTCGGTTATTGGGTATCGACTATTGTCGCAGAATTGGTGTTAGCCTTCCTCGCCAGCGCGGTTGTCATGTGGTTCAGTCGCCAGCGTGAATTTCGCGCTGATGCCGGTGCCGCAGAACTGGCGGGCCGGGAAAAGATGGTGGCCGCCTTGCAGCGTTTGCGGGCTTCACATGACCCGGTGCAGCTACCGGATCAGCTGGCGGCATTTGGTATCGCCGGTGGTGGTGCGCAAGGCTGGAAACGGCTGTTTCTTTCACACCCGCCCCTGGAAGAGCGCATTGCTGCGCTGCGTGCCGGGCAAAATTAACGACGCTGATTGACCGTTCCGGGGTAAGGCATTATGCCGTTAGTTGACATGAAACACATGTTGCACCATGCCTATGACCATGGTTATGCGGTCGGTGCTTTTGACGTGGCGAGCGTGGATTTTCTGGATGGCATTATTATGGCCGCAGAGCAGGCGAGCGCACCGGTCATCCTGAGTCTGACAGAATCCCGTCTCGCAGATTTTAACGGTGCTGTGATGATGCCCGCAGTGGAAGCCGCTGCAATGCGGGCACAGGTGCCGGTAGCGATTCATTTTGATCATGGTAGCGGCCTTGAACCTGCAATAAGCGGCATCAGGCTTGGCTGCAATGGTGTGCAGATAGATCTTGCTCATCTGGATACTGCAGAAAATACGCAGATCACCCGGCAAGTGGTTAAAACCGCACAGGCCTGCGGCATCCCGGTTGAAGGAAACCCCGGTGACCTTGTCTGCACCTCACTTGCTGGGATTAAAGCTTATGTTGAGCGCACGGGCGTGGATTTTCTTGCCATCTCTGTTGATGCCGCATATGGACGCATGAAAGGCAAGCCGGAACCGGATTATTCACCGCTGAAGCAAATCAATGAGGCGCTGAAAATACCGTTGGTTATACACGACGGCAACCGGCTTTCCCATGAGCAATGTCGTCAACTCATCGCGAATGGTGTCAGTAAAATCAACAGTGACACGGCATTGTCCGCTATGGCAGGAAAGCAGGTCAGGGAAAATGTCCGCACCGATACTTCCGCAGACTGTATTGGATTGCTAAAAGATATCAACCGCGTTATTGCTGTTGAAGTTGAACGCTGCATACGTCTGTGGGGAGCAGCAGGGCGTGGTGCGGAAGTGCTGGTGCAGTGTCAGCCATGGAGCCCGGTGGAGCATCTCATTATTTACAACGTTGAAGGGCTGGATGATGCCGGCGCAAAGACAATGATGGCCGAAGGCCGCCGGGTGCTCGCGGCCATACCGGGTGTGCGCGAAGTGTTTACAGGTGAGGCTGTGCAGGCGGATGCCCGCTACCGTTACACCTGGCTGGTCCGCTTCTGTCATCCGGCGGTGATTGACAGTTATCGTACACACCCGGCACATGTCGCTTTTGCAGACAATTGGTTCCGGCCAGTGGCCGGTAAACGCATCAGTATTGATTTTCAGTCTGTTGAACACTGAATAGCTGTGTTTACATACAGCATGAGTGGGCGGCCCCTAAGCCGGTAGCCGGGTAGGGTGAAACAAGCGCAGCGGTTCCACCAAATAGAAAAGGGACATATTCAAGGGTGTTGTTTGTTATTTGAACATTTTCTGTTGCCGGGCTACAAAAAAACCGGTTGTTCAATTGGCGATGAATTGAATATGCGGAATACTGAAGAGCTTAACCGTCAGGCGCCACGGATATATCTTGAAAATCTGCACATTTGTCCCCATTGTACGCGGACCAACAATTTCAAGTTAATGTGACTTTATATGGACATCAGTCAACCAGTAAGCCCTGATCATCAACTGACATCAATCAGCCTCCCGGTCGAAGGTATGACCTGTGGAGCATGTGCTGTCCGGCTGGAAAAGGCCTTAAATCAGGCCGCCGGGATTGGCCGCGCTATCGTCAATTTTGCACTGGAGCGTGCGGACATCGATTTTGATGCAGATCAAACGAATGTCATCGGTGTTGCCAGGATGATCCGTAACGCCGGGTTTGATGTTGCCCGCGAGACATTTTCTTTTCCGGTGGAAGGAATGACCTGTAGCGCCTGCGCAGGCCGTATTGAAAAAGCGTTGATGGCTGTACCCGGTGTTTCCGAGGCCACTATCAATCTGGCGCTGGAACGTGCCGATGTCACCGGGGTTTCCGGGGTTGTGCATCTGGACAGACTGGCAGATGCAGTGGAACGCGCTGGTTTCAGGGCGGTTATTGTTTCCGCCTCCGAGGAGCAGGCCCGCGTTGAAGAGGTACACCGTGCCAAAGCAGAAGCAGCACTGCGTCGCGAAAAATACACTCTGATTGCATCAGCCCTGCTGGCTTTGCCACTGGCCTCACAAATGGCCGCCATGGCCGGTTTTGGCAGCTTTCATCTCGCTCCCTGGGTTGAGTGGCTGCTTGCCACACCCGTACAATTTATTATTGGTGCCCGCTTTTACAAGGGAGCCTGGGCATCGTTGCGGGCCGGTGCCGGTAACATGGATGTGCTGGTGGCGCTGGGTACCTCGGCGGCCTATTTTTACAGCGTCTATCTGCTGCTGACCCTTCAGGATGCCCACGGACAGTTGTATTTTGAAACCTCTGCGGTACTGATCACATTGATTCTGGCCGGGAAGTTCATGGAGGCCCGGGCCAAACGTGGCACCACAGCAGCCATCAGACAGTTGATGGATCTCAGACCCCAGGTCGCCCGGGTGCGTTGTAACGACGGCTCGGAACGGGAGCTGCCCATTGCCGAAGTCAAGGCCACCGACATTGTTATCGTCAAGCCCGGCGAAAATATCCCGGTAGACGGTGAAGTGCTGGCAGGTCGCAGTGAAATCGATGAGGCGCTGATTACCGGAGAAAGCCTGCCCGTGGAAAAAAAACAGGGTGACACGGTAACCGGTGGATCGATTAATGGCACCGGTTTGCTGGAAATCCGGGCGACGAAAGTGGGTGAAGATTCCACACTGTCAAAAATTATCCATCTGGTTGAAAACGCTCAGGCGGGCAAGGCTCCCGTGCAGCGTCTGGTAGACCGGATCAGTGAAATATTTGTACCGATTGTCATTGTGATCGCGGTGGTGACCTTTGGTATTCAATACGGTGTCGTTGCAAATGGCACATTTGAAACCGCACTGATTGCTGCTGTGTCTGTGCTGGTTATTGCCTGTCCCTGTGCTTTGGGATTGGCGACGCCGACGGCGATTATGACCGGCACAGGTGCTGCCGCCCGTTCCGGAATACTGATCAAGGATGTCGCGTCCCTGGAGCGTGCGCATCGATTGAATGCCATCATATTCGACAAAACCGGTACGTTGACGGAAGGTAAACCCACCATCATTTCCATTCATGCTGTTCGTGGCAACGAAGATGAATTACTGGCTATTGCCGGATCCGTTCAGCAGGGCAGTGAGCATCCGCTGGCAAAGGCGATTATTGATCAGACAACGAAGCGAAAATTGACACTTTCACCTGTCGATCATTTCCAAAGCCATACAGGTACCGGCATATCTGGCAGTGTGTCCGGAAAGGATATTTTTGTGGGTAATGAAGAACTGCTGACCAACAACGGCATTGATTCATCGGCTGCCGGTGAACTTGCGCAGCAATGGCAGGATGAAGCAAAAACCGTCATCTGGATTGCTGACCGGGAAGGCGTCATGGGCATTGTCTCCATTGCCGATCCGCTGCGAAGTGATGCCAGGTCTGCCATTCAGACACTGAAGAATATGGGAATCACAACCCTGATGCTGTCCGGTGATGCGCCAAAGGTTGCCCAGGCGATTGGCAGACAGGCAGGTGTTGATGATGCGCGGGGCGGCGTCAAACCTGACGGAAAATCATCGGTGGTGAACGAACTGAAAGAAGCGGGTTATGCCGTGGGCATGATCGGTGATGGCATTAATGACGCACCCGCACTGGCCGCAGCTGATGTGGGTATCGCGATGGGCACAGGCACGGATATTGCCATGGAAACGGCGGGTGTCACTTTAATGCGACCTGATCCCCGGTTGGTGGCCGCATCGATTTCCGCCAGCCGCGCAACGTTCAGCAAAATCAAACAGAATCTTTTCTGGGCATTCATTTACAATATTATTGGCATACCGCTTGCTGCAATGGGGTTATTGACCCCGACAATAGCGGGCGCCGCAATGGCATTGAGCAGTGTCAGTGTTGTCAGCAACTCTTTGTTGCTGCGACGCTGGAAACCTGATTTTTCAAAAAAAGACTAATGGAGCAAAAAATGGAACGTGTGGAAATTCGTGTTGAAGGAATGACCTGTGGTGGTTGTGTAAACAGTATTCAGAATGCATTGACTAATCGAGAAGGCATCACATCGGCGGCAGCTGATCTCGATAGCTCAATGGTTACCGTCGAGTTTGATGCAGGCGTGATTCAACAGGACGCTATCGAACAAGCGATTACCGACGCCGGATTCAGTGTTGCAGCCTGAGCTGAAAAACTGGCAGGCAATAGCGGTACCCTGTGCGAGGTAATACGCAGAGGTGTACCGCGTTACTGTGAACGCTATTGCCTCAAAATGTACAGAATCAACGATTGCTTTGGGTGTATTTGGGGCAAAATGATCGCAGCACCGTGATGAGCCTGTTTTGTAAAGCTGGACGGAGCATGGGCGCCATTGCTGTAGTACACTCCCTCCCCATGATTGAGACCGACCGCCTTATTGCCCCCGTAGCCACTGTTCGTGATGACCGCGAAGAGGCGCAGGATCGTGCCATCCGTCCCGGTAAACTTGCGGATTATGTGGGTCAGCCAGCCGTCAAAGAGCAAATGGAAATTTTTATTTCCGCCGCGCGCGCGCGTAGCGAGGCGTTGGATCACACGTTGATTTTTGGTCCGCCCGGGCTGGGCAAGACGACACTCGCGCACATTATTGCCACCGAGATGGGCGTCAACATGCGACACACCTCCGGGCCAGTGCTGGAACGCCCAGGCGATCTTGCCGCTTTGCTGACCAACCTGGAACCACACGACGTATTGTTCGTGGATGAAATCCACCGTCTCTCGCCTGTGGTGGAGGAGGTATTGTACCCGGCGATGGAAGATTACCAGCTGGATATCATGATCGGTGAAGGTCCGGCAGCGCGTTCAGTAAAGCTGGATCTGCCGCCGTTTACACTGGTGGGAGCAACAACTCGCGCGGGTTTGCTGACGTCGCCACTGCGTGATCGTTTCGGCATTGTGCAACGGCTGGAGTTTTATTCGATTCCTGATCTTGCGCATATCGTACAGCGTGCAGCGGGTATTCTCGGCGTGCCGCTGGACACCGGGGGGGCTGGCGAACTGGCCAAACGTGCCCGTGGCACGCCGCGTATTGCTAACCGTCTACTGCGGCGGGTGCGTGATTATGCAGAAGTGAAAGCCGATGGCCGGATTTCAACGGAGGTGGCATCCCGCGCACTGGATTTGCTGGATGTGGATGAAAACGGCTTCGACATGCTGGATCGCAAGTTGATGCTGGCGGTGATCGAAAAATTTGACGGCGGTCCGGTGGGGGTGGATAACCTCGCTGCGGCTATTGGCGAAGAGCGCGGCACCATTGAAGATGTGCTGGAACCGTACTTGATACAACAGGGCTTTTTAATGCGCTCGCCGCGTGGCCGGGTGGCAACGCGCAGTGCTTATTTGCATTTTGGCCTGCCGGTGCCAGCGGGGGATTTCTTCGCGGGCTCTGAACCTGCATAATACACCGCGTTGTGAATAAGAACGGATACAAATTCCATTTGCGGGCGTTTAACCGGTCGAGTGGGCAAAAAACACCTGCTTATGCGGTATGTTACCCGCCATGGCCACATTGAATGGCTGAATTTTCCTGGTCAGTGCGAGTCTACTACGAGGACACCGACAATGGTGGAGTGGTCTACTACGCCAACTATCTGAAATTCATGGAACGAGCGCGCACGGAATGGTTGCGGGCACACGGTGTGGAACAGGATATTTTGATCGAGCAGGAAGGGCTGATTTTTGCAGTGCGTTCAGTGCAGCTGGATTATCGCAGGCCTGCCCGTTTTAATCAGCTGCTTTCCATCAGCGTGAGTGTGGTGGAAATGGGCAAAGCCAGTCTGACGTTTGATCAGACGGTAAATTTAATAACCGCCGAGGGGAATGACGCAGTGAAAAGTGACTTGTTGCTATGCCAGGGTCAAATCAGGGTTGCCTGCCTGGATGCCAACAGTTTTAAACCGCGCGCCATTCCTGCCTCCATTCGACAGGAGATTTTGAGTGACGACTGATCTATCGATTCTTTCGTTAATCATCGAAGCCAGCGTGCTGGTGCAACTGGTGATGCTGCTTCTACTTGTTATATCGCTGTTTTCCTGGAATGTGATTTTTCAGAAACGCCGGATGTTGTCCAAAGCGCGTGCTGAGGCCGAGGAGTTTGAAGAAAAATTCTGGTCCGGTGGTGATCTTGCCAATCTTTACAATCAAGTGACCTCCGGTCGTCATGGCAATGCGGGCATGGCGACTATTTTTGAGGCGGGATTCAAAGAGTTTGCACGGCTGCGCAAGCAGGAAAGTGTCGACCCCATGGCCGTGCTGGAAGGCGCACAGCGTGCCATGCGTGTGGCACTGTCGCGAGAAACCGACAGATTGGAATTGCATCTGCCATTTTTGGCAACAGTTGGCTCCACCAGCCCGTATATCGGTTTGTTTGGCACAGTATGGGGTATCATGAATTCCTTCCGTGCCCTGGGTAACGTCAAGCAGGCAACGATTGCCATGGTGGCACCGGGTATTGCCGAAGCATTGGTGGCTACGGCCATGGGTCTGTTTGCGGCGATTCCGGCGGTGATTGCCTACAACCGTTTCAGCACCGAGCTGGAACGGCTGATCAGTCGTTACGATGCTTTCTCGGAAGAATTTGCCAGTATCCTGCAACGACAGGCGCACAAATAAATGGCAGCCCAGCCGAAAAGAATTCGCCGCAAACCCATGTCTGAAATCAACGTGGTGCCTTACATCGACGTAATGCTGGTGTTGCTGGTGATTTTTATGATCACTGCGCCATTATTGACCCAGGGTGTGGCGGTGGAGCTGCCACAGGCCGATGCCGGTCCTGTGAGTGGTGAAACCGATGAACCGCTGGTGGTAACAGTCACGGCTGATGGTGATTATTATCTCAGTGTGGGTGACAAGCCTGATGATCCCATTGATCACCAGCTGCTGGTTACCAAAGTAGCCGCCGTGCTGCGTCATCGGCCCAAAACCCCCATTATGGTGCGTGGTGATACGCAAGTGGAATATGGCAAGGTCGTGGTTGCTATGGCGCTGCTGCAAAAGGCCGGTGCGCCCAGTGTGGGGTTGATCACTCAGGCACCCGAAGACATTCAATAGCATCAAAAATAGCACTGATTGATAAAAACAAGACGCTGAATTGTGAGAGCCCTGCTAAAAGAGATCCTCAAAAACCCGTTGGCCATGGTGTATGCCATCCTGGTGCATGTGGCTTTGGCGGTGGTGTTATTTGTCAGTCTGGAATGGACTGACTTGCCCACACCGGCGCAACCGAAAGTGAATATTGTTAAAGCCGTGGCGGTGGACGAATCCAGCGTTCTCGCTGAAGTGGAAAAGCTCAAAAAGGCTGAGGCGAAAAAAGAAAGTCAGGAAAAAGCCAAGCAAAACAAGCTGGATAAACAGGCGCGTGAAGCGGAGGCAAAGCGCAAGCGTGAGGAGAAACGCCTGGCTAAATTGCGCAAAGAGCGCGAAGCTGAAAAGAAGCGTCAGAAAAAACAGCAGGAAAAACGTAAGGCCGAAGAAAAACGCATTGCGGCAGAGCGCGCCAAAAAGAAAAAAGAAGTGGAACGCCTGAAAGCTGAACAGGCCGCATTGGAAAAAAAACGCATTGCTGAAGAGAAACGCTTGGCGGAAGCGGCGGCCAAACGTAAAATGCTCGACGAAAAGCGTCGGCGCGATGCTGAGGCTGCGGCGCGGCGTGCTGAATTTGCGGCTGAGCAACAACGTTTGGAAAAGGAGAATGAAAAGCGCCTGGATTCACTACGCGGTCGCTACATCGCGGATATTAAAAACAAAGTGGAACGAAACTGGATTCGTCCTGCCAGCGCCGGGCCGGGTTCGTCGTGTAAAGTGGCTGTGAGTCAAATTCCTGGTGGCGAGGTGATTAATGTCACCGTCACCCAATGTATTGGCGACGATGTTTTCCGGCGTTCAGTGGAAGCCGCCGTGTACAAGGCATCACCGTTACCACGACCTTCGGACCCCGCGCTATTTGTGCGGGAAATTTTGTTTAATTTTAAACCCAAAAAATAAACCTGAGAAAGCCGGACAATCCGATGTATAAAATAAAACTGTTTATCAGTACCGTATCCGGCCTCTATCTGCTGTTATTGACCGGGACGGCGCAGGCGGTGTTGAATATTGAAATCACCCAGGGTGTCGAAGGGGCGGTACCATTGGCTGTGGTGCCGTTTGCCTGGCAGGTGCCGCCGCAAAACCCGCAGACCCCTGCTGAGCTGTTACCGCCTAAAAAACCACCTGTTGATATAGCGGCCATTGTCCGTGCTGATCTGGCACGTACCGGACGTTTTGATCCCTTGCCCCCCAGGGATATGCTGGCCCGTCCTAATGTCGATTCGACAATTAATTTCTCCAACTGGCGTATTTTTCAGAGCGAAAATCTGGTGGTGGGTACTCTGCAATATCTGGGTGCAGATCGTTACAAAATCCGCTTTCGGCTGTTTGACGTGTTCAAGGAAAAGCAATTGGAAGGATTCAGTTTTTCTGTGAGCGGCAATAATTTGCGGCGTGCGGCGCATCAGGTCAGCGACATTATTTATGAAAAGCTCACTGGTGAACGCGGGGCATTTACCACAAGTGTGGCCTATGTCACAGCAGCGGGTGTGGGGAAAGCGCGACGATACTCGCTGTGGATTGCGGACGCCGACGGTTATGGTCCGCAGTCAATGATGCGTTCGCGTGAACCGATTTTATCACCCGCGTGGTCGCCGGATGGAACCCGTATCGCCTATGCCTCGTTGGAGGATAATGGTCACCAGGCCGTGTTTGTGCAAAATATAGCCAGCGGGCATCGCGACAAGGTTTCGTCCCATAAAGGCATTAATGGCGCTCCGGCATGGTCTCCAGATGGCAAATCTCTGGCGGTAACCCTTTCCAAGGATGGTAACCCCGAGATATATGTCATAGACTTGACCGGCAAAAAACAGCGGCGCTTAACACGCCACTGGGCAATTGATACCGAACCCACATGGACGCCGGATGGCAAGACGATTATTTTTACCTCGGATCGGGGTGGTCGGCCACAGCTTTATCAAGTGCCGTCCAGAGGCGGCAAGGCGAAGCGCCTGACCTTTGAAGGCAAGTACAATGCCAAGGCATCGGTGTCCCAGGATGGTAAAAAAGTGGCCATGATTCACCGCATGGATGGCAAATATCGAGTTGCGGTGATGGATCTGAAGAGTGGTAATCTGCGTGTGCTAACGGACGGCTCATTGGACGAGTCGCCCAGTTTTGCGCCCAACGGCGGCATGATTATTTATGCTACCAGCGCGGGCAGACGTGGAATTTTGAAGGCGGTTTCTGTGGATGGCAATATCCATCAGCGGCTGACCGTCCCGGAAGGTGATGTGCGGGAGCCCGCGTGGTCACCCTTTCCACAATAAAGTCGCAAGAAAACATGCAGCAAAATGCGTTATCAATTTACTAAATACGTTTGAATAATTTGAGGGAGTCAGCTATGAAATTATGGACCAAGACTGTGCTTGCAATGTTACCCGCACTGATGCTGCTGGGATGTGGCACTTCTGGTGAAGTGGAAGAAGGAACTGACAGTGGTGTGAGTTCATCTTCATCAATTGATGACTCAGGTTCATCGGCAACCACCAGCGGCGTTGGTTCTGGCGATATGGCCAGTGGTGAAGGCATGGACGAACCGGAGGCCGGTTTCAGTGGTGATCCCCTGGATGATCCCAACAGCCTGCTGGCAAAACGTGTGGTCTACTTTGATTTTGACCAGAGTGACATCAAAAGCGATTTTCGGGCAATCATCCAGGCCCATGCCGAATATCTGGCCAATAACAGCAGCGTGATGGTGACCCTGGAAGGTCATGCTGATGAGCGCGGTACCCGCGAATATAACATCGCTCTGGGTGAACGTCGTGCCAATGCGGTACAACGTATGTTGACTCTGCAAGGTGCTTCGGCCAGCCAGATTCGTGTGATCAGCTACGGTGAAGAACGTCCTGCTGCTCTAGGACATGATGAAGACTCCCTGGCACTGAACCGCCGTGTTGAATTTATTTACAACCGCTAAATGATTGTTTTTTAAAGGGCGATATTTTTGAACGACATGTTTGAAAAAGCGGGTGTCCTGTGACGCAATATTTCAGAACTTCGTTGCTCAGATATGCAAGTATGGCGCTGGTCGTTTTGGCCGCGCCGTCTTTTGTTTCTGATGCTGAGGCGCGCAAACCGGCACCGGTTATTGAGGCGTCAGGAGAGCCGACGGCCTCAGCGCCGACGGCGGGTAGTCTGGAACAACGTTTGCAGCGGCTGGAGCGCCTGCTGGAAAATCAAACGCTGATTGATTTAATGACCCGTATTGACAGTCTGCAAAATGAAGTTCAGCAGATGCTGGGTCAAATGGAAGAACAGACCCACAGCATGGAGCAGTTGCAAAAGCGGCAACGTGATCTGTATCTGGATGTTGACCGGCGCCTGCGTGACCTGGAAGCCGCGCGCGCGCGTTTGTCGGCGGCTCCGCCAGCGGGTGGGGCAATGCCTGAGCTGCCAGCGAACGGTGCAGTGTCGCATACAAACCTTGCTTCGCAGGAAGAGCGCGCGGCTTACGAACGTGCGTTTAACCTGCTCAAAGAAGGCCGCTATGATTTGGCGGTGGCCGCATTCAAGGCCTTTGTGCAAACCTATCCCCAGGGGCCGTTTGTGGACAACGCCCAATATTGGTTGGGCGAAGCCAATTATGTGCAAGGGAATTTTGCGGTGGCATTAGGTGAATTCGATAAAGTGGTAAAAAATCACCCAAGCAGTCCCAAGCGTGCTGATGCGTTGTTGAAAATGGGTTACACCTTTCAAGAACTGGGTCAAAATGATAATGCGCGAATGTCACTGAATAAAGTCATAAAGAATTACCCGAATAGCACAGCAGCCCGTTTAGCACAGAAACGTTTACAGGATCTGAAACAGCTTTAGTGATTGTTTGGTCATGCATTGGTTATCGTAAACGGTTTCAAATATCATTTTTTTCGGTGATTACCGAATGCCACCCGAATCCTGCAAGCACGATTACGTGCAGAGTTTCGGCGTCAGTAAAAAAACCAGAAGTCTCCTATTGTCATGTGTGCTGATATTTCCACTGTTCCAGAAAAAACCGCAACGGGTGGGCATCCCGGTCAGCTGCGTATCAGTGAGATTTTTTTATCCTTGCAGGGTGAGTCGCGCAGCGTAGGTTATCCTACCGTGTTTATCCGGCTCACTGGCTGCCCGTTGCGGTGCGGTTACTGCGACACAAGCTATGCTTTTCAGGGCGGGCAATGGATAACACTGGATGCGGTTTTGGCCCAGGTTGCTGCCCATGAAACACGGCATATTACGGTAACCGGTGGTGAGCCACTGGCACAGAAACTGTGCCTGGATTTGTTGACCCGTTTGTGTGATGCAGATTATGCAGTTTCACTGGAAACCAGTGGTGCGCTGGATGTCTCTGTGGTGGATGCGCGTGTTGTGAAAGTGATGGACCTTAAAACGCCCGGCTCGGGTGAAGAAGATCAAAATCATTGGCAAAACATTGCGTATCTGTCTTCCCAGGATCAGATCAAATTTGTATTGTGTGACCGTACTGATTACGACTGGGCAAAACGAATACTGGCGCAATACCAACTATTGTCACGTTGTGAGATTTTGTTTTCTCCCAGCCACGGACAACTGGATGCAAAAACACTGGCAGCCTGGATTCTTGAGGACAAGCTGCAAATCCGCTTTCAATTGCAATTACACAAAATTCTTTGGGATAACGAACCGGGGCGATAATTGTGACTGTTGATGCAATACCTGAAAAAGCCGTGGTGCTGGTATCCGGCGGTCTGGACTCGGCCACCACTCTGGCCATGGCAAAGAATGAAGGTTTGTTGTGTTATGCGTTGAGTTTTGACTATGGTCAACGACACAAATCCGAGTTAATTGCGGCGGCGACACTGGCAAAAAACCTGGGCGCAGAAGAGCATCGAATTATCTCGCTGGATTTACGCGGTATCGGTGGTTCTGCATTAACCGATGATAAAATTGCTGTGCCTGATGTGTCGGATACATTGGACGATGGTATTCCTGTCACTTACGTGCCGGCACGCAATACCCTGTTTTTATCCTATGCGCTGGCCTGGGCTGAGGTGCTGGAGGCCGGGCATATTTATATTGGTGTTAATGCTGTGGATTATTCGGGGTACCCGGATTGCCGACCGGAATACATTGCGGCCTTCCAGTCCATGTCGGCCCTGGCGACCAGAACAGGTGTTGAAGGCCATGCTGCGAAAATTCACACCCCCCTGATTCATCTCAGCAAAGCTGACATTATCCGCAACGGTTTGCAGCTGGGAGTGGATTATACGATCACTATTTCATGTTATTCCGCCGATACTGAAGGTTATGCCTGTGGTCATTGTGATTCCTGTCGTTTGCGTGCTGCGGGTTTTGCCGATGCGGGTATTGCAGACCCCACCCGTTATCAAGCCAATCGTTAATAATAAATACGATGTATAAATGAGCGTGCCAATGATTGTGTTATTTACCGATTTTGGCAGCGATGGCCCCTATGTAGGGCAGGTGAAGGCGGTGCTTGCACAGCAGGTACCGGAAACCCCGGTTATTGATCTGCTGCATAATGCACCACGTTTCAACGTGCAGGCCTCGGCACATTTGCTGGCGGCATACATTTCCGCATTTCCTGCCGACAGTGTGTTACTGGGTGTGGTGGACCCCGGTGTCGGTGATCCGCAACGCAAAGCCGTGGCTATCAACGTCGCCGGGCGCTGGTATGTAGGACCGGCAAATGGTCTGTTTGATGTGCTGGCTGCACGGGCAATGACGGGGAAGGAAGACGTTACCTGTTGGGAGATTACCTGGCAGCCGGAAAATTTGAGTAACAGCTTTCATGGCCGTGATCTGTTTGCACCGGTGGCCGCCCGTCTGGCGCGTGGTGAAATGCCTCCGGGTGTACAGATTGACTGGCCAGTGTCAGCTGCGGTAATCAATGATTTATCTGAAGCGATTTTTATCGACCATTATGGCAACGTGATAACCGGTGTACGTGCCAGTAACATTGCTGCAACAGCCTGCCTGAAGGTTGATGAACACATTGTCATGCGGGCAAATACTTTTTGTGACGTGGCTGCAGGACAGGCCTTTTGTTATGAGAACGCCAATGGGCTAATGGAAATTGCTGTTAATCAGGGTAATGCAGCCCGCGGACTGGGTCTTGCCATTGGTTCCCGTGTGGCGGTCCATGAATGAGAGTGATCGTCAAAGGTGTTAGCAGCAGGCTGTACGCTCTGTTACCATCAACGCCACCATAAAAATAATCTCAGAATAACCAATCCAACCAGAATATGACTGACACACAACACGTTGAACATCCCCGATCATTGCTGATTTATTTGCTTTTCACCGCTGTGATCAGCGGTGCCCTGGTCATGCTGGTTCAGGTATTGGGCTCGCGTGTGGTGGGGCCGTTTTTCGGTGTCAGCCTGTTTGTTTGGACCTCGTTGATTACGGTGACCCTGCTGGCATTATCCGGCGGTTATGCTATCGGTGGCATGTTGTCTGATCGTTTTCAACGACCGGAAGTGTTGTACGGTATTATTTTTGCGGCCGGTTTGCTGGTTTTGTTGATTCCTCTGTTAAAAGGGCCGGTACTCAAGGCCTGTCTGCCTTTAGGTTTGCGCGGTGGTGCTTTTGCCAGCACGCTGATTTTATTTGGGCCGGTCTTGTTGCTGTTAGGTTGTGTTTCACCGTACCTGGTTAAGCTCACCGCATCCGGATTGAAAAATATTGGCCGCGTAGTAGGGGGCTTGTATGCCTTGTCAACCCTTGGTAGCACGGCGGGCACGGTGTTTACCGGGTTTGTGTTGATTGCGTATCTGAGTGTGGACCAGATTTTTGCACTTGCTGGCGGGTTGTTGATCACCTTGTCGGTGATTTATTTTGTCGCATTTCAGCGGCGCTGGGTCGCTCTGCTGGTATTGATTTTCCCTTTTTTGCTTTATCAGCCACAAACACCGGTATCTCGCACCATGAGTGATGGTACTCAGGTGGATCTGGTACATCGTGTGGATAATTATTACGGTGATATCAAAGTGGTGGATTATAGCTATAACAAAGTACGTTATCGGGAAATGATTATCGATGGCATGATTCAGGGCGGTATTGATCTGGCGGATAATCAGTCCATTTATGAATATAATTACTTTATCCAGTTTTTATCATACATGCTGGTGCCGGAAGGTAAGCGTTGTCTGGTGATTGGTCTGGGCCTGGGTGCTATTCCCCGTTGGTATGAAAAACAGGGTATCAGTTGTGATGTGGTTGATATCAACCCGGCTGTTGTTGATATTGCACGAGACTATTTTGATTTTCAGATTACGGGTGATTTGTTTATTGAGGATGCGCGCTATTATTTGAACAGTACAGATCGTCGTTATGACTATATTGTATTAGATGTTTTTAATGGTGACGTAACCCCCGCCCATTTGCTGAGTGTCGAAGCACTTTCCCTGATGCGTGACCGGCTGAGACCGGGAGGGGTGCTGGCAGTGAATCTGATTGGCAGTTTGCGAAAAGAAACCTACATGACGGCTTCAGTCATCAAAACATTGCGTGCAGCATTTGATCAGGTGGGTGTGTTTCCGGCCTTTGATCGGCAAAACTCTGAAACCGGTATCGGTAATATCATCCTGATGGCCTATCAGGGTTCTGTTCGCAGTTTGCAGGCAGGCCGCGCCAATTTTCAAACACATGCCAGTGTGCAGCGTATGGTGTCAACCAACCTGGGGCAGCAGTTTATTTTTCCTGCGGACACGCCTGCTATTGTGTTAACGGATGATTACAATCCTATTGATTTTTTCGATGGCTGGTTGCGTGAAACTGTCCGTGGCATGATTTTGGAAACCACAGACTGGGATATTCTCATCAGCTGATTAATTTAGAATAATCTGCTGCTATGCTTAACTTTGGTGTCGTTCCACCGATAGTGTAGAAACTCCTGAGTCAGGGAGCTTCCAATGACATTTGGGCATCCGAATATGAGCGAAAAATCTCCCCGCCGACCGGTGTTGCTGGTCATCCTTGATGGCTTTGGGATTAACCCCAGTAACTTGAACAATGCAGTGGCCCAGGCAAATACGCCGCGCCTTGATCACTATTTTTCCCGTTATCCACACACCTTGTTGCAGGCCTCTGGCAGCGCTGTGGGATTACCCGATGGACAGATGGGTAATTCAGAGGTGGGGCATCTCACCATTGGTTGTGGTGAGATTGTGCAACAGGATCTGGTGCGCATTGATGAGTCCATCAGTGACGCCAGTTTTTTTAATAATGCCGCGCTTATTGCGGCTGTCGAATCTGCGCGCAACAGCGAGCGTCCGTTACATCTGATGGGTCTGGTGTCGGATGGCGGCGTACACAGCAATATTTCACACTTGTTGGCGTTGGTGGAGTTGTGTCGTCGCAACGGTGTGCGTCCGGTATTGCATATGTTTACCGACGGTCGCGACACCCCGCCCAGGTCCGCATTGCGCTATTTACAAAAAATTGAACCGGCTTTGCAGGCTGCCGGAGGCAGTATCGCAACGGTATGCGGTCGTTATTACGCTATGGATCGTGATAATCGCTGGGAGCGCATTGAACAGGCCTGGCAGGCCATTGTGTGTGCGAAAGGGGAGAGCGCCGACACTGTCAGAGCGGCTATTGATGCGGCTTACGCAGCGGATACTAATGATGAGTTTATTTTACCCACCGTCATCAATGGTGGTGAGCCCGCCCAATGGGGTGATGCGGTGGTGTTATTCAATTTTCGCAAAGACCGGGCACGGCAACTGGCTTCTGCGCTGTACCGGTCCGAGTTTACCCAATTTGACCGGGGCAACTTCAGCCCGCTCAATGTCACTTGCATGACTGAATATGATGAGTGGTATCACCTGCCTTTCGCTTTTCGTCAGGAGCGGCCACGCGCCACCCTGGCGGAAGTGGTCAGTTGTGCGGGCCTGCGCCAGTTTCATTGTGCGGAAACCGAAAAATACGCCCATGTCACCTATTTTCTGAATGGCGGCAGGGGTGATGCCTTTGCAGGTGAAGAGCGGGGAATCATTGATTCACCCAAAGTTGCCACTTACGACCTGCAACCGGAGATGAGCGCTGGCAAGGTCGCTGATGCTGTCATTAATGCCATGCACAGTGAAGACTATGCTTTTATCGTGGTGAATTTTGCCAATGGTGACATGGTAGGACACAGTGGTATTGCCGCCGCTGCAATCAGCGCAGTGGAAGCGCTGGATCGTGAAGTCGGTCGTGTGCTGGATGCCGCGTGTGCAGCCAATTGGTCGGTATTGCTCACCGCTGATCACGGTAACTGCGAGGAAATGGTGGATCCGGTGAGTGGCGAGGCGCAAACCCGGCACACCGTCTACCCTGTGCCGTGCCTGATTCTGGATGAAACCCCATGGCAACTGACTATCGGCGCGGGCCTCAGCTCCATTGCCCCCACCGTGTTGTCCCTGCTGGGATTACCTGTGCCGGACGCAATGACAGGGCGCTCGTTATTACTGAAACCGGTTTCCCGCGTGGAAGCGGGGGAGGACTCCGCTGTCAGATCAGGCAGGGCATCCGGGTAGGGTGGAACAAGCGTAGCGGTTCCACCAGACGGGAAAGGGCATATTCAAGACTCGATCCGTCATCAAGGTCCATCTTGGTCGCCGTTTATCGGTGAGTTGTTGCGGTTGTGAGTACAGAGACGATTTGTTGTTTCTTACTTGGCCCGTTGGTGGAACCGCTGCGCTTGTTCCACCCTACGGTTTTATAAGATTATGGCGAGAAACGATAGACATCTTGCCGCTGAGATTAGGGTGGCAACCCGCACCAGCCACACCCCGGCACACGAATCCACTGCTGCCGCTGCTCCCTTCCAGGCCTGACGGGGTTCACAATTTATCGTTGCGAGGGGACCAACACGGGTCACCATAAAACACTTTTGACGTGATACCGATGATCCGGTTCATGTCAGAGGGCGGCTATGATACCCAAAAAGGCGCCTGAAAACACGCTCTGAGTGGAATGATATGAATAATCCTGATGTTAATACATCCTCGAAGCGGTCAATTGCGGAATTTAGGATAATCAATCCAGCAAGGCGATGGCTTTGATTTGTGCAAAGACCGGTTTACCGGATTCAAGTGCCAGTGCCATGGCGGATTTGCGGGTAATGCGGGCGAGCAGTGGTACGCCGTTGCCATCCAGTTGCACTAATAATTGTGCGTTGGATTGCAGGGTGTTTTCCGCGTTCAGTGCGGTGATGGTAACGGGGACGATGTTCAGAATGCTGGTGCCGGTCTGTTGTTTCAGGGTGAGGCTGATATCGCGTGCCAGCACCCGCAGGCGAACTGCCTGCCCCACGGGCAATCCGTTGCCTGAACCAGAGTGAGGCACACTGAGCTGACCTCCCGGAAAGGTCAATTGAGTCAAATTGAATTGTGTATCATGGCCGGACACGGTGGCCTCGATAATGGCGGCGGCATCGTGATCATGGGCCAGCGGCAGGTCGGCGCGGGTGAGCATTTCCGCAATGGGCCCGCTGGCCTGTACACGACCGTGGTTGAGGAGTACCAGGTGGTCGGCCAGGCGCGCTACTTCATCAGCCGCGTGGCTGACATACAATATGGGAATATCCAGCTCGCTGTGCAGGCGTGCAAAAAAAGGCAGAATTTCCCGTTTGCGTTGCTGGTCCAGCGCTGCCAGTGGTTCGTCCATTAATAACAGTTGCGGACTGCTGAGCAGGGCACGGGCGATGGCGACCCGCTGGCGTTCACCGCCGGACAAGCGGGCAGGCTGACGTGGCAGTAGCGCGGCGAGATCCAACAGTGTGACGGCTTGATCAAAATCAAAGCGCTGTTTTTCTGCGGGCAGTCGCTTGAGACCGTATTCCAGGTTTTGTCGTACAGAAAGATGCTTAAAAAGACTGGCCTCCTGAAAGACATAGCCCAGTTCGCGTTGGTGGGTCGGCAGGCAACGTGTTTCGTCCTGCCATACTGTATCGCCGATGACAAACCGGCCGCGCGTTTCTTTTTCCAGTCCGGCAATGGCCCGTAACAGCGTGGTTTTGCCACAGCCCGAGGGGCCGAACAGGGCGGTAATGCCATGCGACGGCACACAAAACGTGGCATCTAACGTGAAGTCGTCACGCGTTAAATGCAATTGCGCTTCAATCGTCATGTGGGTGTTAGCCGGTAACGACGGTTCAATGTATAAACAGAAAGCAACAGGATAAATGACAGTAATAATAAACCGCCAGACAGCACATGAGCCTGCCCGTATTCCAGTGCTTCAACATGGTCATAAATCGCGATAGACAGCACCTGGGTTTCACCGGGAATATTGCCGCCGATCATCAGCACCACGCCAAACTCTCCCACCGTGTGTGCAAAGCCGAGTACCGCAGCGGTGATATAACCGGGCCTTGCCAGCGGTAATACAACACTGAAAAATTGATCCATCGGTTGGGCACGCAAAGTGGCAGCCACTTCCAATGGCCGATGGCCGATGGCAGTGAAGGCGTTTTGCAAGGGCTGCACGACAAACGGCAGTGAATAAAACACCGAGCCGATAACCAGTCCCGTGAAGGTAAATGCCAGAGAGTGGATGCCGAGACTTTGCATCAGCGGGCCTAGCGGGCCATTGGGGCCGAGCATGATGAGCAGATAAAAACCCAGCACTGTCGGCGGCAGAATGAGCGGCAGCGCGACCAGTGCCTCGACAATCACCTTGTAGCGAAAACGACTGTGCGCCAGCCACCAGGCCAGAGGTGTGCCCAGCAATAACAGAATGACCGTGGTCAGCCCGGCCAGCTTGAGCGTGGTCCACAGGGCGAGCATGTCGGTTTCGGAGAGCATGGCGAAGGAGCGTGTCCGGTTATTTAGTCTGTATCATCAAGCGGCGCAGCGGAGGACAGGTCTGTATTTGTATCCTGTCTGTTTTAATGTTGGTAGACGAGAAAATATTCTGTTGTTGATCGTCAGTATACCTCGTGTATTTTACAGTGCCTACGGTGGAACGTTGTTAACAGGTGCAGGCCGGAGAGCAAATCGAGATGCGTATGACAATGTTGACATTCTGATGAGTCGGGTTTAACGGTGTAAAAAATCGAGTTTGAAAATTTGTCACTCGTTACACCCCTAATAAACAGAGGATGGTTATTAAAAAACACTGAATGCGAAACCGGGTAGGGTGGAACCGCTGCGCTTGTTTCACCCTGCGGTTTTACTCTGCATTGAATAGAGCGGAATAAAAAAATCGATAAATATTCTACAGCTCTTGCGTTTACAACACGTTGTTTCCTCTGTGACACCATCGCTTTTTAGTGTGTATTTTATTGCGTAACGGGTGGCGTTTGAGACAAACGCCGAAAAAAAGCAGCGCGTTCCAGCCTGCCCAGTTGCTGATAAACCAGGGCAAGGTTATGGCTGGCAATACGGTTATTCGGGTCAGCTTCATAAGCCCGTTGATAAAACCGCAAAGCCTGTTCCCGTTCTCCCCGGGCGAGGGCGTTGTTACCCAGGCCGACCCAGGCGGATGAGCGCCTTGGCATACGATGCACAATGTCACGATAAAGCTGTTCGCTTTTACGGGTATCTCCGCTTTGCCCATAAATACGCGCCACATTTTCCTGAAAGTTGATTTTGTCGGTTTCGCGAGGGGCAAGCTCGGCGGCCTTTAAATAGAGATCGATGATGGCGTCGGTGTTTTGATCTGTGTTGCGCGCATAAGCCGTTGCCAGGCCGATCACAGGCTTGAACGAATCAGGGTTGGTTTTCATCGCTTGAGAGTAGAACACCGTGTCATTTTCCCAGTCGGCTATTTCTGTCATGGATGCAATTGAAAAGGAAATCAAAAATACGATGGCAACAGTTTTGACGACAACTCCGACGGTGTGGCTGCGTTGTTGTGCCTGTCGTATGGCCCAGGCAATGAGCATGGCGAAACCCGCCGAGGGCAAATACAGTACACGCTGGGCAAATACCGGCTCATCAAACAGGGCGATGGGCAGGGCGGGTAACAGGGTGATGATGACCCATGCAATGGCCAGTACATACAGGCCTTGTTGCTGGCGAAGGGCGCGTGGCAGATAAGATAATGCGCCAACGAAGAAAAGGCCGCCCGTAACAAGAACAAACATGCCGGGAGAAGGGGGGGAGTAATAATATTCCAGTGGTGAAGGGAAAACGAGTAACTGGATATAATGGGTAAAAAATGCCAGCAATACCGGAAAATTCTGAAAATTGATGCGCGCCCATGCACCGGATTGTTGAATATCACCCTCATCCAGTGCATTACTGCGCAGTACAAAATAAATCAGCAGGAGTGCAGCATAGGTCAGATAACGCGCCACAAAGGATTTTGAACGTAATGTGCTGCGCTGAAATAAGACATCGTAAATAATCAGTATCAGCGGAAAAAATATTGCTGTTTCCTTGGAGAGCAATGCCAGCGCAAAACACAATGGTGCGCTGATGGCATAGAGCCATTTTTTTTGTCGGGATGTGGACTGATACCCGCGACGATGCAATAAAAACCCGCTGAGCAGGAACAGTGAGACCAGGGGGTCTGTCATTCCTGCGATCCAGGCAACGGATTCCACATGCACGGGATGTACGGCAAAAATGGCGGCGCTCATGCCCGCGACCATGCGGTAGGCTGGCGATAAAAAACCAAGAATTAAAAAATACACCAGAATGGTGTTGATGCTGTGCAGCATCAGATTGAGCGCGTGGTAGCCCAGAGCGCTGTCTCCCCAGAGCTGATAGGAGAGGTTCAGCGTCAGTAAAAATACGGGACGATAAAGGCTGTGACCACCGATCCCCACTTCTTCTGCCAAATCGGTGTTGGCCCAGACGCCGCGGGTAAAATAATCCGGGATATATTTTGTGTCGGTTATCTTGCTGTTTTCCTTGATGACGGGCCAGTCATCCATGACAAAATCGCCGCTAAGGCCGCTGGCGAAGACAATCACACAAAAAATAAACAGCCAGGCCGGGAGTGAATTGTTAATTAAAATACGCAATGGACGGATTATTTCCCAGGGTGTGATTATATGTTTGCACCATACCATTATTGGCGAATTTTTTTAATCTCTACGGGCTTTGTCTCTGGGAGGGTGATTCCCCGCAGCTTGCTGCGAATGTCATTTCAATCTGGCTGAAGGAATAATCTCGCAGGGCATTGCCCTCTATTGCTTGTCAGTCTTGCTCTGCTTGCGTAAGCTTGCCGCCGGAAGTCGGCTGGGCAGTCGCGGCATCTCTTTTTCGTTTTATTGCGGAATGGCGGGTGCGGAGGAAAGTCCGGGCTCCATAGGGCAGAGTGCCAGGTAACGCCTGGGGGGCGTGAGCCTACGGAAAGTGCAGCAGAAAATACACCGCCGATGGCCTCGGTTTTCGAACCGGGGTACAGGTAAGGTTGAAATGGTGCGGTAAGAGCGCACCGCGCTGTTGGCAACAACAGTGGCAGGGTAAACCCCGCTCGGAGCAAGACCAAATAGGGGAACATTGATGTGGCCCGCATAAGTTCCCGGGTAGGTTGCTTGAGCTGCGTGGTGACACGTTGGCCAGATGAATGACTGTTCACGACAGAACCCGGCTTACAGGCCGACTTCCACCCTATTATCTTTTTTATCTACCGGTCATTTTTACAGGGCATGCCGGTTTTTGTGCGCAGCCCGCGTGTGCGTTTTCCTGCTTTGATCTTCCCGCTTTTACTTCCTCTTTTTCTGGTCATTCTTTATTTATTTACGTCAATCCTTTTCTTGCCTTTATGTTTTATGGGGAGCCGATTCCGTTATGTCCTCTTTGCCTTGAGGGGAAAGCGATCCGGGTGCTCTATCATCTCCTCTGTTAAATCGACATCAATGTCCGGCCAATAGAAATGATTGGGAGATTGTTCTTCTACATTGATTATTGACTTAACGGTTTGGTCTTTAAACCAGGGGAAATCCTCATATGACATAAATAGCTCTCTATTATGAGCCAATAGCCATATACCATGAGTTGAAATATTTGTTATTTCAACCGCTAAAGTGTTGTTTCCATGCGCTAGTGAGCTCATTGTAATGAACCTCGATGAGTGATTCGATTTCTTTCAATTGCTTTCTTGAATAATGATAATTCTTTGCGAGTTCAATTTCTGGTTCTA
>JALSGT010000154.1 GCA_026982555.1 Chromatiales bacterium | reverse complement strand
GATGTGGCCCGCATAAGTTCCCGGGTAGGTTGCTTGAGCTGCGTGGTGACACGTTGGCCAGATGAATGACTGTTCACGACAGAACCCGGCTTACAGGCCGACTTCCACCCTATTATCTTTTTTATCTGCCGGTCATTTTTACAGGGCATGCCGGTTTTTGTGCGCAGCCCGCGTGTGCGTTTTCCTGCTTTGATCTTCCCGCTTTTATTTCTCTTTTTATGGTTAAAAAGTAACCATTTTTTATTTTTGGGAATAATACCCAACCCTCTTTTGGTTTCTTCTTAAGGTTTTACTTTAAGTTCATTTACCAACGATTTGATTACATAAAAATACTCGGTTTTCGATTGGATGACTTTTGAACAGGTCGCTCTAAGTCATTGTGTGGAAAGCAGGTTTTTTCTGTTCTTTGGCGCGTTATTTTCTTGACAGTAGGGGATTACGCTACCTATAGTGGTGCAATAATGTGGAGAAAAGTGGTTAATTGTGGATTTTTTGAATCCGCTGCCGTTAGAAGTAGGGTCTCAACGTGGTGAATACGTGGATGATCATACTGTCACATCAAGCGTGGCACTGTTGTTGTAGATGCTGTTGTAGACACTGTGCGGGCATTGGTTTGTTGTACCGAGTTGTATCAAGGAGCTAAAAAAATTGTTTCGAGGGGTTAATGCTCTCAATCTGGACGCCAAAGGGCGCGTGGCTATGCCTACGCGCTATCGTCAGCGGCTGTCGGATACCTGTGACGGCCAGATGGTGATCACGGTGGATAACAGTGATCGCTGTTTATTGTTGTACCCCTTGCAGGAATGGGAAGTGGTTGAACGCAAGTTACAAAAACTGCCCAGTTTTAACAGGCAGGCCCGCCGTTTGCAGCGGATGTTGATTGGTCACGCGACTGAGGTGGAAATGGATGGTACAGGTCGTTTGCTGGTGCCGCCGCCGTTGCGTGAATTCGCGGATCTGGAAAAACGTGTGGTGTTGATCGGGCAGAGCAATAAATTTGAGTTATGGAATGAGGAGTTGTGGACAGAAAGCCGTAGTGACTGGATGGCGGCGGGCGATGATCTTGGTGATTTGCCCGCAGAGATGGAGACGATGTCGTTATAACGCCGATGAGCGAAGATTTCTCGCATCAGCCGGTGTTGTTTAAGGAGGTGTTGACGGCGCTGGCTATCCGGCCCGACGGCATCTACGTAGACGGCACTTTCGGTCGGGGTGGTCACGCCGGTGCCATTCTGGATCGTCTGGGTTCTCAAGGGCGGTTATTGGCCATTGATAAGGATCCACAGGCGGTAATTGCCGCAAAGAGCCGGTTTGGCGCGGATTCGCGTTTCAGCATTGCGCAGGGCTCATTCACTGAATTGGAGCGGCTGGTGCGAGAGAAAGAGTGGCAGGCGTCGGAAACCGGTGGCGTGGACGGGATTCTTCTGGATCTCGGGGTGTCGTCTCCCCAGCTGGATGACCCGGAACGGGGCTTCAGTTTTCGCCATGACGGTGATCTCGATATGCGCATGGACCCGGGAAGCGGACAGAGTGCAGCCCAGTGGCTGGCGCGGGCTGAGGAATATGATATTCGCCGGGTGCTACGTGAATACGGCGAGGAGAAGTTTGCCAAACGCATTGCTTACGCCATCGTGAAGGCGCGTGAGGAAAACCCTATTAGCACGACCCGTCAATTGGCGACATTAATCGCTGAGGCCAGTCCTGTGCATGAAAAAGGTAAAGACCCGGCGACGCGCAGTTTTCAGGCGATTCGTATTTTTATTAATGGTGAGCTGGATGATCTTAAACAATGTTTGCCACAGGCGCTTGAGGTGTTGCGGCCCGGTGGGCGACTGGCGGTGATCAGTTTTCACTCTCTGGAAGACCGTATCGTTAAACGCCTGTTGCGCAAAGAGGCGCGGGGGGATGACTTTCCGCCGGATTTACCGATTCCGCAGTCGGCGTTGTCGCCGCGCGTCAAGCTGATTGGCAAGGCGACCCGGGCCAGTGAGGAGGAAATTGCAGCCAATCCGCGTGCCCGCAGTGCGGTGTTGCGTGTGGCGGAGCGGTTGCATTGAATGGCTGTGTTGAATGAACAAATTGCTGGTGATAATGATTTTGGCGGTGCTGGTTTCGGCGGTGGGTGTGATCGAGGCCAAGCATCAGAGCCGTAAACGGTTTGTGGCATTGCAGGCGCTGGAGAAAGTGCGTGATCAAATGAATGTGGAATGGGGACAGTTGCAGTTAGAGCAGGGTACCTGGGCGACGCACAGCCGGGTGGAACGTATTGCCCGGGAAAAACTGCGCATGGTGAACCCTGAAATGGATGAGGTGGTGATTGTGAAACAGGTGGAGAAAAAGCCATGAGTGCGGGTGTTTTCGGCTCTTGTCCCCATGCTCTCCTGTGTGGGGATACCTGTCGTGCCAGCGTTTTATTGCAGTATGGGAACCAGAATGAAAAAAATAATTGAGTAAATTGAGTTTACATAAATGAGCGAATCATCATCTATCCCCACTTATCGTGGCCGACGTTTGTTGGTGCTTGCGGTGCTGAGCCTGGCGGGCCTGGCACTGGTGGCGCGCGCGGTGGATTTGCAGGTAGTGCGTAAGGATTTTCTGCAAGGGCAGGGTGATGCCCGTTATTCGCGCGTGGTTTCCGAGCCTGCACACCGTGGCATGATTACAGATCGCCTTGGTGAACCGCTGGCCATCAGTACGCCGGTGGATTCGGTGTGGGCTAATCCTCAGGAGTTGATTCTGGCGCGTGACAGCTGGCCGCAACTGAGCAGGGTGCTGGGACTCAAGCGCGGTGTACTGGCGCGTCAGCTGGCGGCAAAACGCGATAAGGAATTCATGTATCTGAAACGCCGGGTCGCTCCCGGTCTGGCACAAAAAGTCATGGCGCTGGAAGTGCCAGGGGTGGCTTTGCTGCCGGAATACAAACGTTTTTATCCAGCCGGTGAAGTCACCGCCCATGTGGTGGGTTTCACCAATGTGGATGACGAAGGTCAGGAAGGTATGGAGCTGGTCTACGATGCACGGCTCAAAAGCATTGCGGGAGCCAAGCGGGTGATCAAAGATCGTATTGGCCGCGTGGTGGAAAACGTCGAGCGCGTTTCCGAGCCGCAGCCGGGCGAAGATATTGTGCTCAGCATTGATCGCCGCTTGCAGTATCTGGCCTACCGCGAACTGAAAGCCGCAGTAAAAAGCCATCGTGCCGATGCCGGTTCGGTCGTGATTCTTGATGTGCGTACCGGTGAAGTGCTGGCCATGGTTAACCAGCCTGCTTACAACCCCAATAATCGCAGTAAATTGAAAAGCAGCCATTTGCGTAATCGTGCGGTAACCGATGTGTTTGAGCCCGGCTCTACCATCAAGCCGTTTACGGTGGCGGCTGCACTGGAAACCGGGCGTTTTAACAGCAACACGGTCGTGGATGTGCGTCCGGGGTACTTGAAAGTGGGTCGTAAAACCATTCGTGATTTTCGTGATTACGGTGTTATTGATGTTTCCACCATCCTGCAAAAATCCAGCAACGTGGGTGCCAGCAAGCTGGCATTGTCGATTTCCCCGGAACACCTGTGGCAGGTTTTTGCCAGCGTGGGCCTGGGTGCAGACTCCGGCAGCGGTTTTCCGGGTGAGCCGTCGGGATTGTTAACTGACTTTGGTGCCTGGCATGACATCCAGCGCGCCACGGTGTCTTACGGTTACGGACTGTCGGTAACGGCCATGCAGCTGGCGCGTGCTTATGCCGCATTGGCCAGTGATGGCCGCCCGTTGCCAGTGAGTTTTTTACGTCGCAGCGAAGCACAGGCCGCAGAGCTGGCCTCCCTGTACGAACCCGTATTGAGTGAAAACAGTTTACGCAAGGTACGCCGAATGCTGGAGCGTGTTGTGGAAGAAGGTGGCACCGGCACCCGGGCTGCGGTACCGGGTTATCGCATTGCCGGTAAAACCGGCACGGTGAAAAAATCCGGTGCTGGAGGATATGTTGAGGATAGCTATCTGGCGTTATTTGCCGGTCTTGCACCGGCCAGTGATCCGCGTCTGGCCATGGTGGTGATCATTGACGAGCCGCGTGGTGAAGAATATTACGGCGGTGCTGTGGCGGCCCCGGTGTTTTCCAGGGTCATGGCGGGGGCTTTACGCATGCTGGATATTCCCCCGGATAACGTAAACCCGGATGCCAGCCAGCGGCTGGCATTTTTGGGCGGGAAACAATGATGAGCGTGCAGCCCACACCAAAACCATTAACCTTTGCCGAGCTGATTGCCGGCATTTATTTTATTCGGCAGGCACCTGCGCTGCCCATTGGCGGGTTGTGCCTGGACAGCCGAAAGACACAAAAGGGCGATCTGTTTTTTGCCCTGGAGGGCGAACAGGTACATGGCAAGGAATTTATTGATGACGCTATTGCACGCGGTGCGAGCGCGGTGTTGTGGGCGTCTTCTATAGCACGGCAGGAAATGCGCGGTGACAGGCAGGTGCCGGTGTACGGTGTGCCGGACTTGAAAAACAGGGTGGGCCGCATCGCTGAGCGATTTTATGGCGAGCCGACGAAAGAACAGTTTGTGATTGGTGTTACCGGCACCAATGGTAAAACCTCGGTGACGCAGTTTATTGCTCATGCGTTGCAACAAAAAGCACCCTGTGGCGTGCTTGGCACGTTGGGTAATGGCGTGTTTGGCCAGCTGGAAAAAGGCGGTTTTACCACGCCGGATGCGATTACCCTGCATACCCTGCTGGATGACTTGCGCCACGAAAATGTGAAGTGGGTGGTTATGGAAGCATCCTCGCACGGTCTTGATCAGGGACGGGTGGCGGGTGTGGCATTTGATGTGGCGGTGTTCACGAATCTCAGTCATGAGCATCTGGATTATCACGGTACGATGGAAAATTATGCGCAGGCCAAACGACGTCTGTTCGAGACCCAAGGCCTGAAATACGCAGTGATCAATATCGATGATGATTATGGTCGGAAAATGCTGACCTCGATGCCGGGTGCGGTGGGTACGGTGAGTTATGGTTTTGGTGACGGCAAGGGACGGGATGACGTTCTGCCTTCTTTGCTGGGTTCCAATTTGCAGTTAGACCGTAATGGCCTGCGCATGCATGTGGAAAGTGACTGGGGTAAAGGTGATTTACAGGTGCCGCTGCTGGGTGCGTTTAATGCGTCCAACCTGTTGGCGGCACTGGGTGCGTTACTGGCCAGTGGTATTGCTTTTGATGATGCCTTGCAACGTTTGTCTGACGTGCAGTCGGTACCGGGACGTATGCAGGGTTATGGTGGCAGCAATCATCAGCCTTTGGTGGTGGTGGATTATGCGCATACCCCGGACGCTTTGCAGCAGGTGCTGGTTGCCGTGCGGGCACATACCGCAGCACAGGCCGGTGTCGTCATGGCTCCCGATCTGTGGTGCGTATTTGGTTGCGGAGGTGACCGGGATCGCAGCAAACGTCCGCTAATGGCAGCGGCAGCGGAGCAACTGGCGGATAAAGTGATTGTGACCGATGACAATCCGCGCACGGAAAATACGCAGGTGATTGTCGCCGATATTCTTCAGGGGTTTACCCGGGTGGATGATGTGCTGATCATTGCAGATCGTGCCAGCGCTATTGAGAAAGCGATTCTCTCCGCAGCGGAAGATGATGTGGTGCTGATTGCCGGCAAGGGACATGAAGATGTGCAGCTTGTCGGTGATGAGCGTTTGCCATTCAGTGATGCTCATGAAGTTGAGCGGGTGCTGGCGCTGCGCAAATCCGCTGGAGGGCTATCGTGATGAA
Organism: Chromatiales bacterium; assembly: GCA_026982555.1. GTDB lineage: Bacteria > Pseudomonadota > Gammaproteobacteria > SZUA-152 > SZUA-152 > SZUA-152. Next base: position 34,394 of record JALSGT010000154.1, on the reverse strand, counting down.
TGCCCGTCAGATTTCACCCGGCATCAATACCGTGGAAGCCGCTTGCGAACTGTTGCAGGGCGAACTGCGGGGCGATGGAAAAACAATATCCTTTTCCGGTATCAGTACAGACACCCGTGAAGTGGTACCGGGCCAATTATTTGTGGCGTTGAGCGGACCACATTTTGATGGCCATGACTTTGTTGCCTATGCCGTACAAAAAGGTGCGGTAGCGGTCGTAGTGACGCAGCCGGTTGATACAGTGGTTCCGCAGATTATTGTCAGTGATAGCCAACGTGCTTATGCACAACTGGCGGCCAACTGGCGACAGCAGTTTGCGATTCCGCTCATTGCGGTTACCGGCAGCAACGGCAAAACCACCGTCAAGGAAATGCTGGCGGCGATTATGTCGTGCAAGGGCAGTGTATTGGCCACTCAGGCCAATTTTAATAATGAAGTGGGTGTGCCGCGTACCTTATTGGCTCTGCGTGCGGAACATGTTGCGGCGGTGGTTGAAGAAGGTGCCAGTGGTCCTGGTGATATCGCTTACCTGACGGCATTTGTACAACCCACTGTGGCCATTGTCACCAATGCAGCAGGTGCGCATCTGGAAGGTTTTGGTTCAGTGGATGTGGTGGCAAAAACCAAGGGCGAGATTTTTGAAAACCTGGCGGCAAATGGCGTGGCCATTATTAATGCGGATGATGTTTTTGCCGGGTTATGGCAGGCGCAGGCGGAACCGCGCACAATTGTGCGTTTTTCTTTGTCTGCGGAAGCGGAAGGCGATGCCGGTGTTGATGCCGAAGTGCGTGGTGTATTAATCACCGATGGCACTCTCGATGGCACCCTGCAAATATTTACCCCGGCGGGTGAGGTACAAGTGACTCTGCCGCTGGAAGGTCGTCATAACGCCGCCAATGCATTGGCGGCCACGGCAGCGGCGCTGGCCGCAGGTGCCAGTCTTGCAAATGTGAAAACCGGTCTGGAATCAATGAAGCCGGTGTCGGGTCGTCTGCAACGCAAAGCGGGCATTCATGGCGCACAGATTATTGATGATACCTACAACGCCAACCCGGCATCGTTAAATGCGGCATTGGATGTATTGGCGCAATGTCGTGGTGATCACTATCTCGCGTTAGGTGATATGGCGGAGCTGGGTGCAAAGGCAGTGGAATACCACCAGCAGGCAGGTTATCAGGCACGCAAGACCGGTGTCAGTCGTTTGTATGCAGTGGGTGAGTATTCTCTATACGCTGTACAGGCTTTTGGTGAACACGGCGAGCATTTTGCGGCACAAGATGAATTGATCTCCCACTTGCAGGAAGACCTGCACGAAGACGTTACGCTGTTGGTGAAAGGCTCACGCTCGGCACAGATGGAAAATGTGGTGACTGCGCTGTCTGTGGCCGGGGCTGTGGAGGGGATAAACTAATGCTGCTTTATCTCGCCGATTATCTGACCCAGTTCCACAGCGGCTTTGGTGTGTTTCAGTATTTGACCTTGCGCGCCATTCTTGGCGCATTAACGGCGCTGCTGATTTCATTTGTGGTGGGTCCGACGATGATCCGCCGGCTCAATCATTATCAGATTGGTCAGACCGTGCGTGACGATGGTCCGGAAAGTCATTTGCAAAAAGCCGGTACACCCACGATGGGGGGTGCATTGATTCTGGTGGCAATTTCGGTCAGCACATTGCTGTGGTCAGACCTGAGCAATTCCTACATGTGGGTGGTGTTGTTGGTCACCATTCTGTTTGGTGTGGTTGGCTGGGTGGATGACTACAAGAAGTTAGTCAAAAAAGACTCGCGCGGATTGATTGCACGCTATAAATATTTTTGGCAATCGCTGATTGCGCTGGGAGCTGCCTGGTTTTTATATGATGCTGCAAGCATTCCGGCGCAGACACAATTGTTTGTCCCGTTTTTCAAGGACGTGGCCATTGTGCTGGGGCCGATGTTTATCCTGCTGGTGTATCTGACTATTGTGGGCTCCAGCAATGCAGTGAATCTTACCGACGGTCTTGATGGTTTAGCCATTTTACCAACGGTGATGGTGGCCGGTGCCCTGGGGCTCTTTGCCTATGTCACGGGTCACATGAAATTTGCAGAATATCTTGCCATTCCGTATATCCCCGGCGTGGGTGAAGTGGTGGTTTTTTGCGGCGCTCTGGTGGGTGCCGGTCTGGGGTTTCTCTGGTTTAACACTTATCCCGCCATGGTGTTTATGGGAGACATCGGTGCGCTGGCACTGGGCGCGGCGCTGGGTATTGTTGCCGTGGTCACACGTCAGGAGCTGGTGCTGGTGATCATGGGCGGGGTGTTTGTGATTGAAACCCTGTCGGTAATCATGCAGGTAACGTCCTACAAATTGACCGGCAAGCGTATTTTCCGCATGGCACCGTTACACCATCATTTTGAACTAAAAGGCTGGCCTGAACCCCGGGTGATTGTGCGCTTCTGGATCATCACTGTCATTCTGGTTCTGGTCGGCCTGGCCACGTTGAAAATACGTTAAATACTTTGCAATGAACGCAACTTTGAACGCAACCCTGAACATGATAAACGTCACAACACATAACAACGGTTTAACCCCCGTGCCGACGCTGGTGGTGGGCCTGGGACAAAGCGGTTTGTCCTGTGTACGTTTTCTGGTTCAACAGGGCGTGCCGTTTGCGGTGACGGACAGTCGCGAACAGCCGCCGGGTATTGTCGCCCTGCGTGCTGAATGTCCCACAGTGAAAACCAGCCTGGGTGGTTTTGATGAAAAGCTGTTTGCCTGGGCGCAGCGCCTGATTGTCAGCCCGGGTATTTCATTGCGCGAGCCGTTGATTGTCGATGCGCAACGTCGCGGTGTGGAAGTGATGGGTGATATCGACATTTTTGCACGAATGGCGCAGGCACCCATTGTGGCCATCACCGGTTCTAACGGGAAAAGTACAGTTACTTCGCTGTTGAGTGAAATGGCAAAAACGGCTGGCCGGGATGTGCGCACGGGCGGCAACATTGGCATACCGGCGCTGGAATTGCTCAAGGAAAACGAGCCGGATTTTTACCTGCTGGAATTGTCGAGCTTTCAGCTGGACAGCACATATTCCTTACGTGCCGCTGCCACAGTGGTGCTGAACATCAGTGCCGATCATCTGGATCGTTACGATGACCTGGCCCATTACGTGGCCAGCAAGCAGCGTATTTACAGTGATGCCGGACTGGCTGCACAGGGTGTGGCGGTGTTTAACCGTGATGATTCACAGGTGGTGGCGATGCTGGCAGATAACGTACCGCAGCAAAAAATCAGTTTTGGTCTGGATGTCCCCGCTGAAGATCAATTCGGGCGCATCAGCCTGAATAACGCAAACAATGAATTATGGTTAGCGCGTGGTACAGAAGCTTTGCTGCCGGTTGCACAGATACGCATGGCAGGTGAACAGGCTCAGGCCAATGCACTGGCCGCGCTGGCGCTGGGTGAGGTGATGGGACTGCCCATGGTGGATATGTTAGCCACGCTGAAAACCTTTCCCGGTTTGCCGCACCGTACGCAGTTTGTCGCCGAGACTGGTGGTATTCGCTGGATCAATGATTCCAAAGGTACCAATGTGGGAGCCACACTGTCTGCGGTGCAGGGTTTGGCCGGGCCGCTGGTGTTGATTGCGGGCGGGCAGGGCAAAGGTGCTGATTTTTCACCGCTGGCGGATGCCATAAAAGGCAAGGTGCGTGCTGTCATTTTGCTGGGTGAAGATGCGGCACTGATGGAAAAAGCCCTGGCGGATGCTGTGCCAGTGGTGCGGATATCTTCTACAAAAGATGCGATGGCAGAAGCCGTGATACAGGCGCAGTCGCTTGCGCAACCCGGCGATACGGTGCTGTTGTCGCCAGCCTGTGCCAGTTTCGATATGTTTTCCGGTTTTGTTGCACGGGGTGAAGCCTTTATGGCCGCTGTACGTGCATTGCCAGTCGTTGAGGGAGACGGGTTATGAGTGCTGATACGATTCCTGTACTGCGTAATTTTGTCCATACCGCGAATGTGACAGCGAATCAGCGTCATGGGCGTTTCCCGCTGGATGCCGTTTTGTTGACGGCAGCCATTATGTTGCTGGCCGTGGGGCTGGTCATGGTGGCCTCGGCCTCGGTGTCCATTGCCGAACGTCAGATGAATGACCCGCTTTTTTATTTATGGCGACAGAGCGCGTTTGTGACGCTGGGTTTGCTGATTGGTTTTGCGGTATTGAATGTGCGCCTGGTGTATTGGGAACGTCTCGGCCCCTGGTTTTTGCTGTTGGGCATGAGTTTGCTGGTCAGCGTGCTGTTTCTCGGGCGTGAAATCAACGGCAGCGTGCGCTGGCTGTCACTGGGACCGGTGAATGTCCAGCCGTCGGAAATGATGAAGTTGTTTATCGTGATTTATCTGGCGGGTTATCTGGTGCGGCGTGGCGACGAGGTGCGTGAATCGGTAAAAGGTTTTCTCAAACCCATGATGCTGGTAGGCCTGATTGGTGTGCTGTTATTACTGGAACCTGATTTTGGTGCAGCCGCCGTTATCACCGCCACCGTACTGGGCATGATGTTTTTGGGCGGTGTACGGTTGTGGCAGTTTGCCGTGCTGTTCCTTGGCATGTCTGCCGTAGTCGCGGCTGTGGCGGTGTCTTCCCCCTACCGGGTAGAGCGTCTAACGTCATTTGTGAACCCCTGGGCAGACCCGTTTGACAGTGGTTTCCAGCTCACTCAGGCATTGATTGCCTTTGGTCGTGGTGAGTGGCTGGGAGTGGGCCTGGGGAGCAGCGTGCAGAAACTGTTTTACCTGCCCGAAGCACACACGGATTTTTTGTTTGCCGTACTGGCCGAAGAACTGGGCCTGATCGGTGTGGTGCTGGTGATTGGTCTGTTTGTGCTGCTTGTGTGGCGTGCCTTTGTGGTGGGACAGTCAGCGGCACAAGGCGGTAATCGCTTTGGTGCTTATACGGCGTATGGCATTGGCATATGGCTGGGCTTGCAGGCGTTTATTAATCTCGGTGTGAACATGGGTGTGCTGCCCACCAAGGGGCTGACCCTGCCGCTGATGAGTTACGGTGGCTCCAGCATTGTAATGAGCTGTGTTGCGGTGGCGTTGTTATTGCGGATTTCCCACGAGCATCCGGTGGACAAGCAACCGGCGGCACGACGGACAGTGCCGACATTACAAACCACCGTGCAAAAAACCGCGCAGAAAGCGGTAACGAAACGGAGGCGTGGTTCGTGAACAATCCGCAACCGCTACGCATCATGGTCATGGCCGGTGGCACTGGTGGCCATGTGTTTCCCGCATTGGCGGTGGCCGATGAACTGCGTGCGCGTGGTGTGGAAGTCAGCTGGCTGGGGACACGTCAGGGGCTGGAAGCGGAGGTGGTGCCGCGTGCCGGTTTCCCCATTGATTATGTGCAGGTGTCCGGCTTGCGTGGCAAGGGTGTATTGAGTCTGCTCATGGCACCGGTGAAGTTGCTGCTGGCCTTATCACAAAGCGTGAAAATTATTGCCCGGCGCCAGCCTGCGGCCGTGCTGGGCATGGGTGGTTTTGTCTCCGGCCCTGGTGGGCTGGCGGCATGGCTGAAACGGCGGCCATTGCTGATTCACGAACAAAATGCCCGTGCCGGATTGACCAATCGTCTGCTGGCACCGTTGGCGCGACGGGTGATGGAAGCTTTCCCCGGCACTTTTGCCGTTTCTGAAAAAGTGCTGCACACCGGTAATCCCCTGCGCAAAACATTTATTGATGCCGTGCCTGATAAGGCAACCGTCAATACAGAGAACCCTGCACTGCGCCTGCTGGTAGTGGGCGGCAGTCTGGGCGCGGCGCGGCTCAATGAGGTAGTGCCGCAGACGCTGGCAGCACTGGACGCTGCCGCCCGTCCCGAGGTCTGGCATCAGGCGGGCAAACGAAACATTGATGATGCACGTTCTGCCTATGCAGCAGCGGGTATTGATGTGCGACTGGAAGCGTTTATTGACGACATGGCTGCTGCCTACGCCTGGGCTGATGTGGTGCTGTGTCGCGCTGGTGCCATGACCATTGCCGAAGTGGCGGCTGCCGCCGTGCCGTCCATTCTGGTGCCCTTTCCTTTTGCAGTGGACGATCATCAGACGGCCAATGCGCGTTATCTGGCGGATGCACAGGCAGCCGTGTTACTGCCGCAAACGCAGCTGACAGCCGAATATCTGGGTGAGATTTTGTTATCGCTTAATGCCGATAAATTAACGGCCATGGCTGAAGCCGCACGCAAGCGGGCATTGCTGGATGCCACCACGCAAGTGGTCGAGCAATGTCTGGCGGTGGCGCGGGGCGGCAGGCAGGAGGTGACCCGTGGTTAAACGAAGCGTCAATCCAAGAATTGAGCGCAGAGGGCAGGATCTCAAGGGTGAGTCACATCCGGCCTGGGGGCGTATTCATCGTGTACATTTTGTGGGCATCGGTGGTGCGGGCATGGGTGGCATTGCCGAAGTGTTATCTAATTTGGGTTATGCCGTATCCGGTTCGGATCTGCGGGACAATGCGGTGACCCGTCGGCTGGCTAACCTGGGCGCTGACATATTCAAAGGCCACGATGCAGCGAACGTAAAAGGTTGTGACGTGGTGGTTACGTCCACGGCTGTATCGGCAGACAACCCGGAAGTCATGGCCGCGCGTGAAGCGCGTATTCCCGTTGTGCCCCGTGCTGAAATGCTGGCTGAACTGATGCGTTTTCGTTTTGGCATTGCCATTGCGGGAACGCATGGCAAGACGACCACCACCAGTTTGACGGCGAGTCTGCTGGCCGAAGACGGGCTGGACCCCACCTTTGTTATCGGTGGTCTGCTTAACAGTGCCGGTTCCCACGCACGCCTTGGTGAGAGCCGTTATCTGGTGGCCGAAGCCGACGAAAGTGACGCCTCGTTTTTGTACCTTGCACCGATGATGGCCGTGGTCACCAATATTGATGCCGACCACATGGAAACCTACGGCGGTGATTTTGCCAATTTGCGTCAGGCTTTTCTCGAATTTTTACATCATCTGCCTTTTTATGGTTTGGCCGTGATGTGTATCGATGACCCGGTGGTACGCGAACTGCTGCCGGAAATTTCCAAGCCGGTGCTGACCTACGGATTTGAATCTGTAGACGCCGATGTGCGCGGACTGGATTTGCAGCAACAGGGACCACACACCCACTTCCGGGTGCAGCGCAAGGATCACGAAACCGAACTGGCGGTGACGCTGAATATGCCCGGCGCGCATAACGCGCTGAATGCCCTGGCAGCCATTGCCGTGGCCACTGAGCTGGGTGTCAGTGACGAAGCCATTCAAAACGGACTGGCGGGTTTTGAAGGTATTGGCCGACGCTTTCAGGTTTATGGTGAATTGCAAACCGCCGCAGGTAACGTGCTGTTGGTCGATGACTATGGCCATCATCCGCGTGAAGTAGCGGCGACGCTGGAGGCCGCACGCAAGGCCTGGCCTGGCCGGCGTTTGGTGCTGGCTTTTCAGCCGCACCGTTTTTCGCGCACCCGTGACCTGTTTGAAGATTTTGTCAAAGTGCTTTGCGAAGTAGATGTCTTGTTATTGTTAGAAGTGTTTGCGGCAGGTGAACAATCGCAGGGCGGTGATGATGGCCGTGCCCTGTGTCGCGCGATACGCACCCGTGGGCAGCTGGACCCGGTATTTGTGGAAAATGTGGATGATCTTGCAACGACTCTGCAAAGCGTGTTGCGTGAGGGTGATGTGTTGCTGACGCTGGGTGCGGGCTCTATTGGTGTTGTTGCCGGCCAGTTGCCGCAGCAGCTGAAGGAGGGTTTGTCATGAATGCAGCACTGCAAACCAGTGAGTTACGCGGCACTTTACTGTTAGACGAGCCCATGTCTAAACACACCAGCTGGCGCATTGGTGGCCCGGCAGACCGTTATTATCAGCCTGCTGATATTGCAGATCTGTCACTGTTTTTATCACAGCTGGCGGAAACAGAACCGGTTTACTGGTTGGGCCTGGGTAGCAATCTATTGGTACGTGACGGGGGTATTCGCGGCACGGTGATTGCGACCAGTGGTGTGCTGGACGGGCTGGAACAGCTTGATGAAAAAACAGTGCGTGCCGAGGCCGGTGTGGCCTGTGCCAAAGTGGCACGTTTTTGCGCGCGTGCGGGTCTTTCGGGCGCAGAATTTCTCGCGGGCATCCCCGGTACCATGGGTGGCGCACTGGCGATGAATGCCGGTGCCTTCGGTGGTGAAACCTGGGGCGTGGTCGCGGCGGTGGAAATGCTGGGTCAGCAAGGGCAGTGCCGACACCGTAAGCCTGAAGATTTTGACATTACTTATCGTCATGTCTCCGGTCCCAAAGGGGAATGGTTTGTGGCTGCACAATTACAGTTAGAACCCGGTGGTGAGCCGAAGGTATTACAGGCGCGTATTAAAGCCTTGCTTGCCAGGCGTGGTGACCGTCAGCCCACATCATTACCCAATGCCGGCTCGGTGTTTCGTAACCCCGAAGGTGATTTTGCGGCACGTCTGATTGAAGCCTGTGGTTTAAAAGGGCAATGCGAGGGTGCGGCCTGCGTTTCGGATAAACACGCTAATTTTATTATCAATACAGGTGGCGCAACAGCATGTGACGTTGAAACCTTGATCGAACGAATCATGCAAGAGGTTAAAGAGAAACAGGCGGTGCAGTTACAGCGCGAAATACATATTGTGGGAGAGGCCGCGTGACACTCTTTGCAACGATTTTTTTTAAACCAGTTTCCTTTGCGTTTCCACGTCTTTGCATTGTGTTTTCCGGAGGTCGCTTATGAACAGCTTTGGCAAAGTTGCTGTACTTCTGGGTGGGCTGTCAGCGGAACGTGAAGTCTCCTTGCGCAGCGGCGCAGCAGTGCTGGGCTCGTTACAACGACAAAATATTGATGCGCACGGTGTGGATGTGGGGCACGACATTGTTTCGGTTTTACAGGATGGCCGGTTTGATTGCGCGTTTATCGCCCTGCACGGGCGACGTGGTGAAGATGGTGTGATTCAGGGCGTACTGGAAACGCTGAATATCCCCTATACCGGTTCCGGCGTATTGGGCAGTGCGCTGTCCATGGACAAAATACGCAGCAAACAGGTATGGCAGGCAGCCGGTTTGCCGACCCCGGCTTTTGCTGTGCTGAATGAGGACAGTGACGGGTCCGCTGTGATCGACGAACTGGGTTTGCCGCTGGCGGTAAAGCCCGCGCATGAAGGCTCCAGTCTGGGTGCAACACGGGTGGAACATTTGAAAAACCTGGCATCGGCCTGGCGTAAGGCGGCGGAATTTGATGCAACGGTAATGGCCGAGCCCTGGATTATTGGTGAAGAGTACACCGTCGGCATTCTGGACGGCGAAGCCCTGCCGGTGATTCGTCTGGAAACGCCGCGAGAGTTTTACGATTACGAAGCCAAGTACAACACCGACGATACACGTTATCACTGCCCCAGCGGGTTATCTGCGGCTGACGAACAGCAGTTTCAGGTATTGGCATTGCGTGCCTTCACGGTGTTGGGCGCGACAGGCTGGGGGCGTATCGATTTCATGTTAGACAAAAACGGTGCCCCCTGGTTACTGGAAAACAATACCGTCCCGGGGCTGACGGATCACAGTCTGGTGCCCATGGCAGCGCAGGCGGCGGGCATTGATTTTGATGAACTGATTCGGCGTATTTTGTTGGCAGCAACGGTGCCGGACAGTGCAGGGGAGGCAGACAATGGGCGCTAAACGCATTGTGAAAAAAACCAGTACGAAAAAGCCCCGCTCACCGGCAAAGCCAATGTTTGAGCGTTGGCTGACACGCCGTTTGCTGGGAGGCGTATTACTGTTCGGCGGACTGGGTGGTTTGTCGGGCTTTACCGTGTGGCAGCTGGCCCAGCCGGATACCCTGCCGATTCAGCAGGTCCAGGTAAAGGGCGAGTTTGTTTATCTCGACAAAAAGGATTTATACAAAGCCGTTGGTGATTTGGCGAATGCCGGATTTTTTAATGTGGATGTGCGAGCGGTGAAACAGGCTGCTGAGACGATGCCCTGGGTAGACAGCGCATCGGTACGGCGAATCTGGCCGGATACTTTGCACATTGATATTCGTGAACAAATACCACTGGCCCGCTGGCAGGAAGGTGGCATGGTTAATCGGCATGGTGATGTTGTGCCGCTTGCAGCGACAGATTCGCTGGGTGATTTACCGGTTTTTAACGGGCCGGAAGGTACCGCAAAAATACTCGCTGAACGTTACCAGTTGTTATCGATGCCTCTGGCAAAAATGGAGTTGGCGGTTGTGGCGCTAACTTTGAATGAACGACGCGCATGGCGGGTGTCGCTTGATAACGGTATGCACTTATTGTTTGGGCGAGCGATGGCGGATACACAGTTGTCACGTTTTACCAATGCATACAACAGCATGCCAGTTGAAAAACTGGAAAATATTCAGTCAGTGGATTTACGGTACACCAACGGTTTTGCGGTGCGCTGGAAAACGCCTGTGAACAAATCAAAGCTTGGTTGAAACAAAAAAATGACAAAGCAAAAACAGCTATTGGTCCGGGGAATGCGGTGATGAGCAAAAAGTCTGATCAAAATTTATTGGTAGGTCTGGATATCGGCACGTCAAAGGTGGTGGCGATTGTGGCGGACCTGACACCGGAAGGTGAAATCGACATTATCGGTATTGGGACACATCCTTCCCGTGGTTTGAAAAAGGGTGTGGTGGTGAATATCGAATCCACCGTGTTGTCCATTCAGCGCGCAGTGGAAGAAGCAGAGCTGATGGCAGGTTGCCAGATTGACTCGGTGTATGCCGGTATTGCCGGTAGTCATATTCGCAGTTTGAATTCTCACGGCATTGTGGCAATACGTGACAAAGAAGTGATGCAAGCGGATGTGGAGCGGGTGATTGATGCCGCTCGGGCGGTGGCCATTCCGGCAGATCAAAAAGTGCTGCATATTTTGCCGCAGGAGTTTTTGATCGACGATCAGGAAGGCATCCGTGAGCCGGTGGGTATGTCCGGTGTGCGTCTCGAAGCCAAGGTACACATGGTGACCGGTGCGGTGAGTGCGGCACAAAATATTATCAAATGTGTGCGCCGTTGCGGGCTGGAAGTGGACGATGTGATTCTCGAACAACTGGCTTCCAGTTATGCGGTATTGACGGAAGACGAAAAAGAACTGGGTGTGTGTCTGGTGGATATGGGTGGCGGTACTACCGACATCGCGGTGTTTACCGACGGCTCGATTCGTCATACCGCTGTGATTCCCATTGCCGGTGATCAGGTCACCAATGATATCGCCGTGGCACTGCGTACACCGACGCAATACGCAGAAGAAATTAAAATCAAATATGCCTGTGCGCTGACACAACTGGCCAGCCCGGAAGAAAGCATCGAAGTGCCCAGTGTGGGTGACCGGCCGCCACGACGTTTGGCGCGGCAAACGCTGGCTGAAGTCATTGAGCCACGTTACGAAGAATTATTAATTCTGGTGCAAAACGAATTACGTCGCAGTGGTTTTGAAGAAATGTGTGCCGCTGGCATCGTGCTGACGGGTGGCTGTTCAAAGATGGAAGGCGTGATTGAACTGGCGGAAGAAGTTTTCCATATGCCCGTGCGCCTGGGTATGCCGCAGCACGTTTCAGGGCTGGTGGATGTTGTGCGAAACCCGATTCATGCAACGGGAGTTGGTTTGTTGTTGTATGGACATAAACACCATGGTGAAAGCCATAAAGAACGTAAGAGTGAATGGAACGGCAAAGGTTTGTGGTCACGAATGAAGAGTTGGTTCCAGGGAAATTTTTAGGTCATATTTTTTAAATAACGTTTGAAAACTGAATTATTCAACAGGAGGGCACGACAATGTTCGAGCTGATGGAAACCAATATTGCAGGTGCAGTTATCAAGGTCATCGGAGTCGGTGGTGGTGGCGGAAATGCGGTTGAGCACATGGTGGAACAAAACATCGATGGTGTTGAGTTTATTTGCACCAACACGGATGCGCAGGCACTGAAAAACTCTGCGGCGCGTACTGTGCTGCAAATGGGTAATAACGTCACCAAAGGATTGGGTGCAGGAGCCAATCCCGATGTCGGTCGGCAAGCGGCACTGGAAGATCGTGACCGTATCGTCGAATTGGTGGAAGGAGCTGATATGGTTTTTATCACCGCCGGTATGGGCGGTGGCACGGGTACTGGTGGTGCGCCCGTGGTGGCACAGATCGCCAAAGACCTGGGCGTGCTGACGGTGGCAGTGGTCACCAAGCCTTTCCCCTTTGAAGGTAAAAAACGGATGGCCATTGCGGATCAGGGTATCAAGGAATTATCCGAGTATGTTGATTCACTGATCACTATCCCTAACGAAAAGTTGATGGATGTCTTGGGCAAGGACGTTTCTCTGCTGGATGCGTTCAAGGCGGCCAATGATGTGTTGCTGGGAGCGGTGCAGGGGATTGCGGATTTGATTACCCGCCCGGGCCTGATCAACGTTGACTTTGCGGATGTGCGCACGGTGATGTCTGAAATGGGTATGGCGATGATGGGTACCGGTTTTGCCAGCGGCGAAGGCCGTGCCCGGGCGGCGGCGGCATCGGCAGTGGCCAGTCCGTTATTGGAAAGCGTCGATCTGGCCGGTGCGCGCGGCATTCTGGTGAATGTGACAGCAGGCCTGGACATGTCGATTGGTGAATTTGACGAAGTCGGCAGCACCGTCAAGGAATTTGCCTCCGACAATGCCACCGTGGTGGTGGGTACGGTCATCGATCCGGAAATGTCCGAAGGGCTGCGGGTGACCGTGGTGGCGACTGGCCTGGGACAAAAAGTGCAGGCCAGTGTGGAAAAACCGCCAGTGCTGGTGGCTCCCGAAGGCCCGGATGGTATCGTGGATTATGGTCAGCTGGATCGGCCCACGGTGATTCGTAACAAGGTTGCTGGTGAACGCTACGGTGCAGCCACTGACGGTAATCTGGATTATCTGGATATTCCGGCATTCTTGCGACGTCAGGCGGACTAAATGCCTCTGGCTGAAATATGCCGGGTGGTTAAAGAATTGTGAGCTTGCTCACTAGGTAGAATCAGGGGGGGTGTGGTAACATTCCCCGATTCTGCGCGCCTGATTTGGGCGATAGCAGGGGATAATTGTGATTAGTCAGATGATTCGACAGCGGACATTAAAAAATATCATTCGTGCAACGGGCATTGGCCTGCATACCGGCGATAAGGTCTACCTGACCTTGCGTCCTGCGGCTGTGGATACCGGAATTGTCTTTCGCCGGGTGGATCTGGATGAACCCGTGGAGATTGCGGCGACCCCGGACAACGTAGGGGACACACGTCTTTCCACCACATTGATTCACAATAATGTGCGGGTTTCCACTGTCGAACACCTGCTTTCTGCCATGGCCGGGCTGGGTATCGACAACGCCTACATTGATGTCAGCGCTCCTGAAGTGCCCATCATGGACGGCAGTGCGGGACCGTTTGTATTCCTGATTCAGTCCGCAGGCATTGAAGAACAGAATGCCGCCAAGCGTTTTATCCGTATTAAAAAAACAGTCATTGTGGAAGATGGCGATAAATGGGCGCGCTTTGATCCTTTTGAAGGTTTCAAGGTTTCGTTCAATATTGATTTTCAACATCCGGTGTTTCAGTCCCAGTCGCAGACCACCACAGTGGATTTTTCCAGCACTTCTTTTGTAAAAGAAGTCAGTCGGGCGCGCACCTTTGGTTTCATGCGTGACATCGAGCAATTGCGTGAAAATAATCTGGTGCTGGGTGGCAGTCTCGATAATGCTATCGTGATGGACGATTACCGTGTGCTCAACGAAGACGGTCTGCGTTATCGTGATGAGTTTGTTAAACACAAAGTGCTGGATGCCATTGGCGACCTGTATTTGCTGGGTTGCAGTCTGATTGGTGAATTCAGTGGCTACAAATCAGGCCATGAACTCAATAATCGCCTGTTGCGGACCCTGCTGGCCAACGAAGATGCCTGGGAAGCAGCAACTTTTGATGATCCCAAGCTGGCTCCCATTTCTTATACCCACCCTCTCCTGGCCAATTAATTACGAAACTGCTGTTTTTCATGCAGCCATTACAGAGATGGCTGCATTGTTCGTTGGTTGCTCACATTTCCTCCAAAAACCCGACATTTGTCATTCCTGACTGGAAATATACTTTTCCTGCTTGTCAGTCCGGATGCTTGTTGGTACCTTTGGCGACCCGTTTTGCATCCCTGTCACAATAGTTGCCATGAAAATATGGCAGCAAAGCTTGCTCGGCAAGGCCAACTTATTGTTTATGGGTGTTTTTGTGTCGGGAAAGGCGATAAAGGGCTTCGGCAAGTTCGGGGTCTTCTGTGCCGGAGGCTGCGCTTTCCAGTAAATGTGCGCTGGTGGTGGACAGGTTGGCGCGACGTGAGGGCGGTGTCGGTGAACTGAAACTGTCAGGTTGTATTTTAAATTGCACTTTTTGCAACTTTTGCAGGCCGGGCAGCGTTTTGAGTAAACGCAGGATTGTGGGTGCCTGATAACGTAACTGGGTTAACCAGGCAGGTGTGTCGGTGGTAATGACGATTGTCTGCTCGCGCAGGTTGGCCACGGTGACGTGTGCCGCAAGGTGTCCATCGAGACTGTCGCGCAGCGCCTGTGTCAGCTGTTGCAGGTATTGGGCGCGTTGGAGCAGCGAGTTTAGCGCACCGTCTCGGCGTGACAGAATTTTAGCAACGGGTTTGGATGACATAGCTTGATATTGTGGCAGTAATTCACTGAATTGTCTGGACTTTAGCGGCAAATGCTGTAGTTATCAGTAAAAAAGCCGATATACATTGGCAATGTGCAATTATTCAAAGTCTTGAAGTATAAGGGTTGTTTCAACGATGAACATTATTTTTATCGGCAGGCGCGGACGACAGACCAAAACCCTTAAACTGGGTTCTCCGGGTGTTATTTTGGGCGCAATGCTGGCACTGGCCGTTATCCCTTCCCTTATGTTTTATGGTGGCTATTTTACGGCTACGCAGGCCACACCGGATCAGGAAAAGGCATTATTGGTCGCCTGGCAAGGCGAAATGGATGTGCAGCGCAAAGAAATTGCCACTGCCCGCCAGAAAGTGGATGAAGATATAGACGCTTTGGCGTTACGTCTGGGTGAGTTACAGGCCAGGATGATCCGCCTGGATGCGTTGGGTGAGCGTCTCACCGAGATTGCCAAACTGGACCGTGGAGAATTTGATTTTTCCAGTTTGCCTGCCGTGGGTGGACCTGAAAGTACAGCAGCTGTGGATTCTATCAGCGTACCGGGCTTTGTTGCGTCGCTGGAGTCGTTGTCGAAACAGGTGGATGATCGCAGTGCTCAGCTGGGCCTGCTGGAAAGCATGCTGATGAGCCGTAATCTCGAAGATGAAGTAAGTCCTGCAGGGCGTCCCATCAAACGCGGGTGGATTTCTTCCTATTATGGTATGCGTACTGATCCTTTTACAGGGCGTCGCGAGCATCATAAAGGGATGGATCTGGCAGGTAAAGAGGGCAGTGAGGTGATTGCTGTGGGTGCCGGTGTGGTGACCTGGGCAGGTGATCGCTATGGTTACGGCAAGCTGGTAGAGGTGAATCACGGTAACGGTTATGCCACACGCTATGGTCACAGCAAGGAGGTGCTGGTGCAGGTGGGTGATGCTGTGAAAAAAGGCCAGGTGTTAGCATTGATGGGGTCTACAGGCCGCTCTACTGGCCCTCATGTGCATTTTGAGGTGCTGTACAAAGGCAAGGCAGTTGACCCCAAAAAGTATATTTTGGCGGCGCGTTAGGCGCTTGTTTTCGTTAAACTGATCACTTAGGTTGTGCCGAATCCGGCGTGGCCATTCTCTAAAGCCCGGATCCCCGCTATAATCCCCAAGCTTTGACAGGGACGGATGTTGCCGTCGCCGACATATTTTCCGTATTTTGCCCAGACAGGCATAAAAGCATTAGCTTGAAATTACAGCAAAACACACAATAAAAACTGACAATAAAAGACGCATAATCCAAAACTATGGCAAGTAACTTTCTGAATAAAATTTTCGGTTCCCGCAATGCCAGGCTGATTAAACGCCTGAATAAAGTGGCGGCACAAATCACTTCACTGGAAGCAGGGGTGGAGCCGCTTTCGGATGAGGAGTTGCGCGCCAAAACCGACGAGTTTCGTGAACGTATCGCCAATGGTACAGGCATCAATGACTTGCTGCCCGAGGCCTTTGCCGTGGTGCGGGAGGCGGGTAAGCGCGCATTGAACATGCGTCACTTTGATGTGCAGCTGATCGGCGGCATGGTGCTCAATGACGGCAAAATTGCAGAGATGCGCACGGGTGAAGGTAAAACCCTGGTGGCGACGCTGGCGGTGTATCTCAATGCCTTGTCCGGCAAAGGTGTACACCTGGTGACCGTTAACGATTACCTGGCAAAACGTGATGCCGAGTGGATGGGCAAACTGTACAACTTCCTTGGACTTTCCGTCGGGGTGATTCTTTCCGGTCAGGATGCCGAACAAAAACGCGAAGCCTATGCGGCGGATATTACCTACGGCACCAACAATGAGTTTGGTTTCGATTATCTGCGTGACAATATGGCTTTCAGTGCCGAAGACAAGGTGCAGCGCGATTTGCACTTCGCCATTGTTGATGAGGTGGACTCCATTCTCATTGATGAGGCGCGTACCCCGCTGATTATTTCCGGGCCTGCGGAAGACAGCTCTGAGCTGTATGAAAAAATCAATGCTGTCGGCTCCAGATTGGTGAAGCAGGCGGGTGAGAAGCTCGAAGAGGGTGAAGAAGAAGGCGATTATTATCTCGAAGAAAAGAGCAAGCAGGTTTTTCTCACCGAGCTGGGGCATCAGCATGTGGAGGAGTTTCTGGTTGAGGTGGGTTTGCTGGGCGAAGATGAAAGCCTTTACGATGCTGCCAACATCAAACTGATGCATCACGCCACGGCTGCCTTGCGTGCGCACACATTGTTTCAGCGCAATGTGGATTACATTGTTAAAAACAACGAGGTGATTATCGTTGATGAATTCACTGGCCGTACTATGCCGGGGCGTCGCTGGTCTGATGGTTTGCATCAGGCGGTAGAAGCCAAAGAAGGTGTGCAGATACAAAATGAAAATCAAACCCTGGCTTCAATTACCTTTCAGAATTTTTTCCGTCTCTACAACAAGCTGGCTGGCATGACCGGTACTGCCGATACCGAAGCCTTTGAGTTTCAGCAGATTTACAGTCTGGAAGTGGTGGTTATTCCTACCTCCAGGCAGGTCGCGCGAAAAGACCATGCTGATCTGGTATTTCTGACGCCGGAAGAGAAGTTTGCTGCGATTGTGGAAGATGTTAAAGACTGTCGTGAGCGCCAGCAGCCAGTGCTGGTGGGTACGGCATCCATTGAAACGTCCGAGTATCTTTCCGGTTTGCTGGACAAGCAAAACATCAAACACAATGTACTGAATGCCAAGTTTCACCAGAAAGAAGCGCAGATTATTGCCCAGGCCGGTGCGCCAGGTGCGATTACCATTGCCACTAACATGGCGGGCCGTGGTACTGACATTGTATTGGGCGGCAACCTTGAAGCTGAATTGGCTGAGGCGGGGGATATCAGCGAGGACAAACGTCAACAGATAGTGGCTGACTGGCAGAAACATCACGATACGGTGCTGGCGGCGGGTGGTTTGCATGTGGTGGGTACCGAACGCCACGAGTCACGGCGCGTGGATAACCAGTTGCGTGGCCGCTCCGGTCGCCAGGGAGACCCCGGTTCCAGTCGTTTTTATCTGTCCCTGCAAGATAATCTGATGCGCATTTTTGCCTCGGATCGTGTCGCCGGGTTGATGCAAAAGCTGGGTATGGAAAAAGGTGAAGCCATTGAACATCCGTGGGTTAACAAGGCTATCGAAAATGCCCAGCGTAAAGTAGAGGGCCACAACTTCGATATCCGCAAAAACCTGCTGGAATACGATGATGTTGCCAATGATCAGCGTAAGGTGATTTACGGGCAACGTGCAGAATTAATGGAAACAGATGATGTGTCCGAATCCATTGCCGCGATGCGTGAGGCTGTTGTTAATGAAGTCATCAGCGCTTATATTCCGCCGGAAAGTCTGGAGGAAATGTGGGATGTCGCTGGTTTGGAAAAGGCAATGGCCGGTGAGTTTATGCTTTCCATCCCTATTCAGCAGTGGCTGGATGACGATGATGACCTGCATGAAGAGACACTGCGCAAACGTATTCTGGAGGCGATGGAACAAAGCTATTTTGAAAAAGAAGCCATGGTTGGCAGGAGCGTGCTGCGTCATTTTGAAAAGGCGGTGATGCTCAAGGTGCTGGATGAGCAGTGGAAAGACCATCTGGGCATGATGGATCACTTGCGTCAGGGTATTCACCTGCGTGGTTATGCGCAGAAAAACCCCAAGCAGGAGTACAAGCGTGAAGCGTTTGAATTATTTTCGCAGATGCTGGAGCGGGTCAAACGGGAAGTGGTAGAGCTGCTGTCCAAAATACAGATTCAGGCCGAAGAGGATGTGGCGGCTATTGATGAACAGCGTCGCAGTACGGCACCGGTTTCTTATCGTCATGACGAAATAGCGGCACCAACGGCAGGTGAAGTACCAGATGAGGCGAAAGCGGCCGCAGAATCCGAGAAACCCTTTGTGCGCGAAGGCCGCAAAGTGGGACGCAATGAGCCTTGTCCTTGTGGTTCCGGTAAAAAATACAAACAATGCCATGGCCGGTTGGCGTAAAGACAGTTGTAGCGGCGCTGACAGACGGTAAGTTATAAACCTAAATTCCGCAGTTGACCGCTTCGAGGATGTATTAACATTGTTGATAAATAGCCTGTTGGGTGGTTTTGGCGCATTTACTGGTTGAGTGAGTCGCTACGACCTGTATAGCGCGCTGCCTTTTTGTAATCTTTGTGTAAAAAATACCCGGTGATTCTTTAAAAACAGGTGTTTTTGGCGCTTATTTCACATTAAAACGGGGTTATAACGAAGGTCTCCCGTCAGTGATTGTCAGCTTTTTATCTTTCTTCTGCTCGTTCTCTCTTGTATCTTTCGCGCTATGACTTCAAACATTCATACGCTTCCTGTTTTACATCCTGTCGCAGGCCTGCGCCTGGGCACGACCTGTGCCGGTATCCAACAACCGGATCGCCGTGATCTGGTGGTAATGGAATTGTGCGAGGGCAGTCAGGTGGCTGCGGTTTTTACCCGTAATGCTTTTTGTGCCGCGCCAGTGATTGTGGCCCGTGAGCACCGGGCACAAACGTCTCCCCGGTATTTGTTGATCAATACAGGTAATGCCAACGCAGGCACGGGCGAGCAGGGCATGACAGATGCTCTGGCTTGTTGTGATGCTGTGGCGCAAACAGCAAACTGTATTCGTGAAGCGGTGTTGCCCTTTTCTACGGGGGTGATCAGCGAGCCCCTGCAAGTCACGGCCATTTGTAATGCGGTGCCCAAAGCGCTGGCCGCACTGGATGAAAATGGCTGGGTCGATGCTGCTCACGGTATTCTTACGACGGACACCGTGCCCAAGGGCGTTTCCCGGCAGCTGAAAATAGACGGCCACATGGTCACCATTACCGGTATTGCCAAAGGCTCAGGCATGATCCGGCCTGACATGGCGACGATGCTTGCCTATATCGCCACAGATGCCAGCGTGCCGCAAAATGTATTGCAGACGTGTCTGGCCCGTGCGGTGAATAAATCCTTTAATCGCATTACGGTGGATGGCGATACGTCCACCAATGATGCCTGTCTGCTGATGGCGACCGGGCAGTCGGCGGCAACGATTGATCAAGCTGAAGGCGATACTTTTGATGCGCTGTGTGCAGCAGTGACCGATGTGTGCGAGCAACTGGCACTGGCTGTTGTGCGCGATGGTGAGGGCGCCACCAAACTCATTACCGTGCTGGTGGAAGGTGGTCGTGATGAAGCCGAGTGTCTGCAAGTGGCGTATACCATTGCTCATTCACCGTTGGTGAAGACAGCTTTTTTTGCCAGTGACCCGAACTGGGGACGTATTCTTGCAGCAGTGGGACGAGCTGGATTGGTGAGTCTGGATATCAATGCCATTGAGCTGTATCTGGATGATGTGTGCCTTGCACGCGATGGTGGCCGTGCTGCCGGTTACCGTGAAGAATTGGGTCAACAGGTGATGGATAAAACGGAAATTACCGTGCGTGTGGTGTTGAACCGTGGCGATGCCACGGCACAGGTATGGACCTGTGACCTGTCCTACGATTATGTGCGCATCAATGCTGAATACCGGAGCTGATTCCCGGCCACCTGAGTCTGTGGTGCATGTTGCTGCTGCTGCAATATTTGATGAGCAGGGTCGTGTGTTAATTGCTCGACGACCGGTGCATGTACACCAGGGAGGCCTGTGGGAGTTTCCCGGCGGTAAAGTGGAGAGGGGTGAAACCGTGCGTGATGCATTGGCCCGCGAGTTACGCGAGGAATTGGGGATCGACGTGCAACGGGCGCGGCCATTAATTCGCGTACGTCACGATTATCCCGATAAATCAGTATTACTGGATGTGTGGCGCGTGGATGGTTTTGGCAGCGAAGCGCCTTCTGTTGCCGGGAAGGGACGCGAAGGTCAGTCTCTGGTTTGGGTGCAGCCGCATGAGTTGTCGGGGTACGATTTTCCTGCGGCCAATATTCCCATCGTCACGGCAGTACAGTTGCCGGATTATTATCTTGTTACCCCGAATCCTGACGATGATTTTTCCGCTTTCCTTGCACAGCTGGACACCTGCCTGCGCGGGGGGATTCGGCTGGTGCAGTTACGCGCCAAAACACTTTCTGACACTGATTATTTGATCCTGGCCAAACAATGTCAGGGATTATGTGAGCGACATGATGCTGCTCTGATGTTGAATGCTGACCCGGAATTAGTGGCCGAAGTGGGTGCGGCGGGCGCGCATCTCGATAGTGGGCGGCTTGAGTCTCTGTCTGAGCGGCCTGACGTTAAATGGGTATCAGCATCCTGTCATTCGCCAGCGCAATTGCGTCAGGCGGAAAAGCTGGGAGCGGACTTTATGATGTTGTCCCCGGTGGCAGCGACGGCGAGTCATCCCGATACTGTACCGCTGGGCTGGGAACAGTTTCAGGTGCTGGCAGAGTTGGCGCATTGTCCCGTTTATGCGCTGGGCGGAATGACACCCGCTGATTTACAACAGGCGTTTGTCCATGGAGCGCAGGGAGTGGCAGCGATCCGGGCGTTGTGGGATGTTTAGCAGGGTTTAAAGGGTTCTGACGTCTGACCCCTGCCTGAAGTGTGCTGGATATACTCCGGTTAGCCCTGCGCAGAATGATGTGGGTCAATTTTGGCATTGGCCAGACTCAAGGGCAGAAAACGCAGGATTTTGACCGCAAACAGGGTGGCTGCAAATGCGAGTGCAACACCACCCAAACCGAGCATGACTTCTGGCGCGGTGGGTGAATAGGTTACGATCACACCGTCATAGAAACTGCTGCTGACTTCCTTGCCGGGGAACATGTCCAGAGGAAAAGCCTGACCCCCGATGATAATGATGTACATCTGCGACAGTCCGCCTGCAATGACCAGAATGGCGGCAGCAGTTGTCCAGCCGATGGAGGCGCGGAAGGCAGAGGTGTAGCAGATGATCAGCGGAAAAATAGTGCCCAGCAGTAGGTAGCCCACCCAGAACAGACCGCTGTAAATGTTATCGCCTGCGAGAATGAAGTCTTCTACGCCATGATGCTGGGTGACGTAAAGGTTGGTGAGATGGAAAATCACTACGAAGAGTAATACGGCGGCGATAAACAGCCCCAGCAGTTTTTGCAGGCGGTTGATCAGGTAGCTGCCGATTTCGCGGCCAGTCCATTTGTAGGCCGCTAGCAGGAAGATCAGGAAAAAGGCCAGGCCGAAGGCGAAGGACATGACGATAAACATGGGTGCCATGATAGCGGCATCGTAAAACTGACGGGCGACAATGAAACCAAAAATGGAACCGGTACCGGTGGTCAGTGCCAGTCGCCATAAAAAGGCGAAGAAGCCTGCGGTTTTTGAATATTGGTTCAGGTTGCGTTGCATCATGGTCCACAGGTAGATGCCGACGATAAGGAAAAAGCCGTTATACAAAATCATGTTCCAGGCAAAGATAGATTTGAAGTTGTAAGTGGTCATGGCCACGATGAGGCGGTCCGGCCGGCCCAGATCCAGTACCAGTACCATGAGTCCTCCTGTCAGCAGGGTGATGGCCATGAGGCCCGAGAGCGGGGCCAGTGGTTTGTATGAGGTTTTGCCGAATACCGATGACATGGAGGCCACGTTGAGTGCGCCGGAAGCGGCGACAATCAGAAATACCGCAAACACATGGGGCATGCCCCAGACAATCTGGTTGTTCATGCCGGTGACCCAGTGGCCATTGTGTTCCATGTACCAGGCCGAACCCAGTCCAGCGGCAACCGTCAGGCCCAGCAAGGCTAACAGCATATAGTAACCCTTGCTGTTGCCGGTGATTTCACGGAAAGTCGTTGGTTTCATTGTTTATCGCTCATTCATCATTTCGTAGGCTGGGGTGAGGCATGAACCCCAACCTACCGGTTAAATACCCTGGTAACGCACCCCCAGGTCCAGGCGCAGGTCACCCCGGATTTCGGTGGAGACCGTGCTGGCCATGCGTCGGGCAATGTCGCTGTTGGCATCATTCATGTTGCCAAACAAAATCGCTTTTTCCGGACAGGCTTCGGCACAGGCAGGAATTTCCCCCTTGTCCACACGATGCACACACAGGGTGCAGCTTTCCACTGTGCCTTTGCCGCGTGGTCCGTACTCCTTCTGGTTTTCAATAGTCTCATGCACAAAAGAACGGGCCTTGTAAGGGCAGGCAATCATGCAATAACGACAGCCGATGCAGGTGTGTTTGTCCACCAGTACAATGCCGTCAGGGCGTTTAAAAGAGGCACCGGTGGGGCACACGTCTACACAGGGCGGATGTGCGCAGTGCTGGCACATCAACGGCAGTTTGGTGGTGTGCCCGGTTTTTTTATCGCGCAGGGTAACGGTGCGAATCCATTGCGCATCGGTTTCGGGGCGACCAAAACCGGTAAGATTAAATTCGTCATTACAAGCCGTTACACACTTGTCGCAGTTGTCCGCGCATTTGTTGGTGTCGATAAGAAACCCCCAGCGTATTTCACTGCTGGCGGGTTCGGCATCCGGCTTGGCACGGGCGATGCTGGTAAAAAATACGCCGGAGCCAAGGGCCGCTGCACCGGCAAGTGCGGCACCGCCTCCTAACAGCTTGCGGCGGTAACTGTCGATTTGATTATCGTCTTGAATATGATCCTGTGTATTGCTCATGGTCTTGTCCCCGTTGTTTTGGCGCCGCCGGGTACGGATGTATGGCATTGAAAACAATCAACCTGCACGGCCGCGTAGTCATGGCATTCGCGACAAAAATGGCGAGAGTCTTTTACGGTGACCGGCTGATTGTCCGCACCCTTGACCACATGACAGGTAAAACAGTTTTTCAGGCTGTGTTTTTGGGTGCGAATGCCTTTGCGCAGGGTGTCATCACGCTGGTGCAACAGCAGTTCCATATGATTTCTGCGCATGAAGCCGGTTTCTTCCACACATTGCTCACCTTTTACAGCTTCGGGTATATCGGGTACGGGCACATCAGCCATCACTCCAAAGGAGAAAAGCACAAAGATAAAGGCGGCAAGCCAGAACCTTTGTGTATTTCTTTTCGCTTTCATTTTTTCCTTTGCTCCTGCTCTTATTCGCCCAGACCCATCTGGATGTAACCGGTGGGGCAGACATCCGCGCAGATGTGACAGCCGATGCATTTGGAATAATCGGTAGCGACGTAGCGTCCCATTGTCGATTCCTCTTTTTTCACTTTGAACACGGCATCCTGCGGACAGTAAATAATGCAGTTGTCACATTCAAAGCACATGCCGCAACTCATGCAGCGTTTGGCTTCGGCAACGGTATCCTCTTCGGATAATGCATGAATGCGTTCTTCAAAGTGACCCAATACTTCGTCAGAGCCGGGTACGTCTTCCGTGCGCACATGGCGTGCTTCGTGGGCGAAGTGCCCGAGGAACAGTTTGTCCGCAGAAATTATCTGCTGTGCGGAGCGATCTTCGTAGTTATGAATTGCAAAGTCAGCATCTGCGGTGCCATGCAGGCCTCGGTCAATGCCACGCACTTTTGCGTCACCTTCAGGGGTAAAGTGTGCAGGCTCATGATGGGTTTCACGCAGTTTGTTCAGCAGGTTGAAATGATGCACGTCCACTTTTGGACGTTTACCGGCTTCTTCATTTTTCAGGTAGTGGTCGATGCTTTCGGCTGCCACCGATGCCTGACCGATCACCGTGGTTAACAGATGGGGTTGCACGATGTCGCCTGCAACAAAGAAGCCGGGTTTATTGGGGACTTGAAAGTTTTTGTCTGCATCGATCAGGCCGCGGTCATTACCAAATTCTTCCATGCCTTTCAGGTTGCCGGTTTGACCGATAGCGGAGACGATGAGATCAGCATCGATGTCGTATTCAGAATCCTCGATGGGCATCATATTCTTGCCTTCCCATTTTAGCTTGCGTACGCGCAGGGCTTTGGCGCGACCATTATCACCCATGATCACGGCAACCGGGTCGATGGAATCGATAATTTCCACGCCTTCGCGGGTGGCATCATCTATTTCATGTTGGGCTGCTGTCATGTTGGAGACGGGATGGCGCGACAGCAGGGTGACGTCTGCACCTTCGCGGTTGGCCACTCCCGCCACATCGTGAGCCGTCTGCCCGAGGATGATATGCTCCGGTCTGTCATTTTCGTGAACATCGGTGATCTTGCCGATGCGGCGGGCCACGGAGGCCACGTCGATAGAGGTATCGCCACCGCCAATCACCACCACCTTGCCGGTGACACCTTTCAGGCGGCCTTCGTTAAATGCGGCAAGGAAGGCAACGCCGGAGAGGCAATTGCTGGCTTCACTGAAATTATCCACTGGCAGATCCCGACCGGATTGTGCGCCGATGGCAAACAGTACAGCGTCAAAATCTTTTTCCAGTTGTTTCAGGGTAATGTCTTTACCCACGCGGGTTTTTAATTTTGTTTCCACACCCATATTGATGATGCGGTTCATTTCGCCGTGCAGCACATCACGCGGGGTGCGATAGCCGGGAATGCCGTACATCATCATGCCGCCCAGGTCTTCGTGATCGTCAAAAATCGTGCAGGCATGGCCTTTCAGGCGTAATTGATACGCGGCGGATAATCCGCAAGGACCACCGCCGATGATGGCGACTTTTTTTCCGGTGTCGGCGCCGGGGGTAAATTCAAGACCGGCATCCAGTGCGCTGTCGCCGATGAATTGTTCGACGGCATTAATGCCCACAAAGTCTTCCACTTGATTGCGGTTGCAACCATCCTGACAAGGTGCAGGACAGACGCGGCCCATGACCGAAGGAAAAGGATTGGCCTGGGTGGAACGCCGAAAAGCATATTCCTGCCAGTCCATACCGTCGGCAGGTTTTTCGATACCGCGCACGATGTTCAGCCAGCCGCGAATGTCTTCCCCGGAAGGGCAGCTGCCCTGGCATGGTGGTGTTTGATGCACATAAGTAGGACATTTGTGGGTGCGGTCACCATCGAAAATCTGCTCGCTCCAACGCGTGACTTCGTGGTCGCCATCTTTGTATTTACGAAATGTGTGTGTTTTTACTTTATCTGCCGGTGTTGCCATAGCGTCAGTCTCCTGATCCACTTGTGTTGAATGCGCTCCGCCCATCTTGTGCAGGGTGGGCACTGCCCACTCTGCATTTTTAGTCTTTGGTCCCCAGCTGGATGGCATCGCCAACCACCTGATGCAAGCTGGTAATCATGTCCATGGGGAATTGATACGCGGGCAACGCTTTGCTGAACTGAGCTTTGCAAATGGCGCAAATGGCCACCATGGCGTTGACATCGTGTTCATCCACCACCTGCTTCAATGCCTGCATACGCGGCATGGCACCTTTGATGCGAATTTCCATCAGGTCATCGGTCAGCAAGCCGCCGCCACCGCCACAACAAAATGTATTTTCATGAATAGTTTCAGGGGACATATCAAAAAAGTGATTGGCCGAGGCGGTGATTAATGCACGGGGTAAAATAAATTGTCCGCCGGGTATGTTGCCCATGCGCGAGGCGCGCGCCACATTGCAGGAGTCATGAAAGGTAATGCGCCGGTGATCATTGGCTTCCTTGTCAAGATTTAAGGCACCGCGCTGAATCAGATCATAAGTAAATTCGACGATATGCTGCGGTGCAGGATAGTTGGGATCAAGAAAATCAAACGGGCCCACCAATGTGTTCCAGAAGCTGTAGGCCACACGCCAGGCATGGCCACATTCGCCGACGATAATACGTTTAACGCCCAGTTCTTCGGCAGCATCCCGAATGCGCTGGGCCACTTTTTTCAGGTTATCGCCACTGCCGATAAACATGGAAAAATTCGCCGCCTCGGAGGCATACGAGGACAACGTCCAGCTGATTCCCGCCTGATGGAAAACCTTGCCGTAACCAATCAGACCATCAATGTGTGGTTCGGCAAAAAAATCAGCAGAGGGTACAACGAGCAATACATCAGCACCTTTCACATCCACCGGATATTTCACCGCAACACCGGTGTCTTCTTCTACTTCTTCTTCCAGGTCTTCCAGTGTGTTAATCAGCGCTTTTTCGGGCAGCCCCAGGTTGTTGCCGATGGTCTGCAACTTACCCAGAATTTCGTTACAGTATTTCTGGCCGTGGCCCACGGTGTCCATGATGTCACGCGCGGCCATGGAGATTTCGGCGGTGTCGATACCGTAGGGACAAAATACGGAGCAGCGACGGCATTGCGAGCATTGATGGAAGTAGCTATACCATTCATCCAGTACGCTTTTATCCATGTCGCGGGCACCGACGAGCCTGGGGAAATATTTGCCTGCGAAAGTGTAATACCGGCGGTAGATGCTGCGTAATAAATCCTGACGTGCCACGGGCATGTTTTTGGGGTCTTTGGTGCCGAGGTAATAATGACACTTGTCAGTGCAGGCGCCACACTTTACGCAACTGTCGAGGAAGGTGCGCAGGGCACGGGAGCCGTCCACCAGTTCACCCAGGCGGGTAACGGCTTTTTCTTCCCAGTTGTCCACCAGCTCACCGGGAAACCCGAGTTTTTCATTGTGCTGGGCCTTGGCCGGATACGGGCTGCTGTGCGCCATCGAATCCACCTCATATTTTGGTGTATCGATGATCTCGATATTTTTAAACAACTCGGGCGTATCGAATTTGGCGGTCACGTATCAGCTCTCTTTTTTAGCGTCTTTAATCGGGCAACAGCTATTCCAGGTTATTAAAAGTTCTTTTACTGCTTCTCCTCTTGAGAGGGGAAGGTTGGGGTGAGGGGTGAAATACATAAAAGTTGATATTGAACCCTTACCCCGATCAATCAAAAATAAAACTATTTTGCTGTCCAGCCCGCTGTGTGACGCACTTCACGCGGATTATCAACCTGATTGCGTGTGGGCATAAAAAACAGGCCCGGCACATGCAACAGTTTGCTGATGGGAAAAATCACCATCAGAATAATCACCAGCCCCAGATGCAACAGCACAAAAATATCTGAAGGTAAGGGTTGCAGATCAAAATACATCAGACCCAGCACCCATGTTTTCAGTGCCACGATATCAGTATGTGCCAGATATTTGATAGCCAGTCCGCTGAGGCCGATAGCCACCAGCAGGGCCAACATCAAATGGTCGGACAGGCTGGTGATGTAACGTACGCGATCAACCAGAAAACGCCGTGCCCACAAACCGGTCAGACCCGCTAACATGGCAAAACCGGCGTACTGGCCGATGGGTTGTATCAGAGCAACAATGGCCCACACGGGCTCCTGGAAATATCGTAAATGGCGAAAGAGGACGAAGGCCAGTGCAACATGAAACATCCAGCCAAACAGCCAGGTCCATTTGTTGGCTTTGAACAAACTTTGAAAGACCGTCACTTCTTTGGTCATGCGCCAGACAACACCAGCCTTGGTGGTGGGAGCCGGAGTCACCGGTATTTTTAAAGGCGCAGGCGTGCGCGCATAAATAATTATTTTACGCACCACGCCCACAACAAGCAGCAGTGTTGCAGCGTAAAAAAGGATGGCGTAAACCACTGAAAGCGTCATTGATTAACCTGGTGATAATGGTAAGAATGAGTGATGCCAATAAAAAACAAATGTTCCGCTACGCAGGCTCTCAGTCTACTGCCATTAAGTTAAGCCGTTAAGTTTTATATCCTGGTTCCCATGCTCTCCTGCGTGGGAGCCTGTATCATCATACAGTGACAGCACTGTATGCATCCCCACGCGGAGCATGGGGACAAGAGCCGCTAACTTGATAGCCAGCCCCCGGAAAATCAAACGCAGCCTGTGGGTTTGGGCAGCCCGGCAATTTTGCAGGCCTGCTTGGCCGGGCCATAAGGAAACAATTCATACAGATATTTACTGTTGCCTTTGTCCTTGCCCAGTTTTTTGCCGATGGCTTTGGTGAGCACACGCACAGCCGGTGCAATCTGGTATTCCTCATAATATTCACGCAGGAAGTTCACTACTTCCCAGTGGCTGTCGGACATTTCCAGGTTTTCGGCGACGGCAATGGCATTGGCAATATCCATGTTCCATTCGTCACGGTTTTCCAGGTAACCCTCTTCATCCGTTTCGACTGTTTTTCCACCTACTTCCAGGGCCATATTGATTCTCCTTCCGTTCGTCTGTTGTTAAATAAAATAGTCAATAAAATAATGCGGAGTTATAACCAGGACTGTGTTACGTCATACTCTGCAACCAGTGCCACAAAACCGCTGTAGTCCACAATTTTGATACCATCAATAATGCGTGCCTCATCAATTCCGCGCGCCTTGAGGTCGGGCCCCATGACATAAAAGGCTATGTCGCTCATTGCATCAGAAACCATGGCTGATTTGTGCGTGCCTTGCATGGCACCGTAAACACCGTCTTCAATCATCAGCAAGGCATTGCCTTTTACTGCGTGGGTGATCGCTGACTCCAGCGCATTTCGCTCAAGAGGTGATTTGTTAACCGTGTGTAGTTGTGACATATCAGATCCTTTCCTAAAAACTGAATACAACGTCGGATTGTTCCATAATTTTTGCCATTTCAGTGGCAGAAATCACTTTGATGGAATCCTTTTCGGCCCAGTCGTCGTCTTCGTCTTCCCAGGTCAGGGGTAACAGGTCATCCAGCGTCAGGCCTCGTGCGTCCAGTGATTCCTGTTCAACGTAAATTTTGTTGACATCGTAATCACCCAGCGCCTTGTAAGTGGGTGAAAAGTTTTTCATTCCCAGGTCTTTGGTGTCTTGTCCTTTGGTGATCTGGTAAACACCGTCATCCAGAAAGGCGAGGGAAACATCCTGCTCAAAGGCGGCCCCGATCAACACGACCTCCAGTGCTTCCAGCGCATAAATCGTCCCATAGGGAGCCTTGCGGTTAACGTATAAAAATTTTTTGGTTTCAGACATAACAATAATTTCCCTTGTTGACCCGCCCAGTGGCCCGTTTAATTAATCGCCAAAGGTGATCAGACGGTCACTCTGGATGCCGGCCTCGATTAACTGGCCCAAACCGGAAATGCGAAAGCCGGGAGCAATGTTGTCAGCATTTTTGCCGTTACGTTTGGCTTCATCGGCATCGGCAATGCCACGACGTTGTGCCGCAGCAACACAAAGTACAAGGTCCAGTTTGTGTTCTTTTGCCAGCGCAGACCAGCGATTGACGATATTGCGGTCGTCCTGTGGGGGAGAGGCCAGGCGGGTGCCGTTGTTGACACCGTCATGATAAAAAAAGATACGAAAACACTCATGCCCGTCTTCCAGTGCGGCTTTGGTGAAGTTATAGGCTGTGTCTGATGCCTGATGGGTGTACGGGCCTTCGCTGATCATGACGGAAAATTTCATAGACTTTTTTCCTGATGGTTTAGAAGCGAATATGCGTGGACGCATTCAGCGACTTGCGCGCACCGGTCCAGTTGTCAATATGAAACTTGGTGAACGGCAGTTCAGTTAACTCGAAAAAACGAGGCCAGCCGATACGCTCGATCCAGTCACCGATGCGTTCCCAGTTTTTGGCATCAGCCTTGTAAGTGTGGAGAATGTTTTTAACGACTTCCGTGACTTCCGGCCAGCGTGGCGGATTATTGGGAATACCGGCAGCCACCAGTTTATGAAACATGGGTTTGCTGCGGGCGTTGGAGTGTTTGCCTCCGACCCAGATGGCCAGTTTGGAATGTTCCGGGTCATTGATTTGCATGGGCGGGCAGGGCGGGAAACAGGCACCGCAACAGATACATTTTTTCTCGTCTACTTCCAGTGAAGGCTTGCCGTTAACAATAGCGGGACGAATGGCCGCCACCGGGCAGCGGGCCACCACCGAAGGACGCTCACACACATTGGCCACCAGATCATGATTGATCTTCGGCGGCTTGGTATGCTGCACATTAATGGCAATGTCACCCTGGCCGCCACAATTGATCTGACAGCAGGACGTGGTCATATGGACACGGTTGGGCATGTCTTCAGAGCGGAATTCATCGTACAGCTCATCCATCAACGCCTTCACCACACCAGAAGCATCCGTACCGGGAATGTCGCAATGCAACCAGCCCTGGGTATGGGAAATCATGGTCAGTGAATTGCCGGTACCCCCCACCGGATAACCGGCGTCTTCAAAAGCATCGATTAACGGTTGCACTTTGGCTTCGTCGGTCACCGACACTTCCATATTGGAGCGGATGGTGAAACGCACATAGCCATCGGCATATTGATCGATAATGTCACACAATAAATTGATTTCATAAGGGCCGAGCTGACGCTGGGTACCGACACGTACCGTCCAGACTTCATCACCGCTCTTGGCAACATGATGCAATACACCGGGGCGCGGGCGATCATGATATGCCCAGTTACCAAAGTTTTTGATATAAGCCGGGTGCATATACTGAAATCCGTCCGGCACACCACTTTCAGTGGGAAAGCGTGGTTGTTCGCTCATTTTTTATCTCCAATCAATATTCGTTTATGCGTTGTCTGGCGTTTCCGAAGATTAACCTGTCTGACGATCTTTCCACTTGTTTGCCTCTTCATCCCAGGTATCCATGCGCACATAACTGCTCTGACGCGCGTCGGAAATCATGTTGGGGTCCACTTCGAGGTCGATGCCTTCGAGGAAGTTCACCAGGCCGATGCGGTCAATGGTTTCACCGACACGCTCATGCTCCAGCGCATTCTCCGCCCAGAAATCAATGATTTCCTCGGCCAGCTCCACCAGTTTTTCGTAATCTTCTTCTGTATCCAGTTTCATAAACGGCACAATCACCGTACCCATGGTATCGCCGATTTTCAGGGTGCGTTTGCCGCCGAGCAACAGAGTGACACCTTTATCGTCACCCGTGCTGAGTGCGCGAGTCATCACATTGATGCAATGCATACAACGCACACAATTGCGGTTATCCACCTCCAGCGTATCATCATCATTCAATGACAGCGCGCGGGTAGGGCACATATTGATTACACTATCGACCACATACTTACGGCCTTTATCCGCCACAAACTTTTGCACTTCCGCCTGATCCACCTTCATATCATCACGCCAGGTACCAATCACCGCAAGATCAGAACGCTGAATGGAATTCATGCAATCATTAGGACAACCGGACACTTTAAACTTAAACTTATACGGCAGGGCGGGGCGATGCATATCATCAAGAAAATTATTCACCAGCAAACGATGAATCTTCTGCTCATTCGCACAAGACTGCTCACAACGGGCCGCCCCCACACAAGACATACCCGTGCGCACACACGGCCCGGCACCGCCGAGATCCCAGCCATAGCTGTTGATCTCATCGAAAAAGTGCTGCGTATTATCCGTCGTGGTACCGATGAACATGATATTGCCGGTCTGGCCATGGAAAGCGATGAGACCGGACCCGTGCTTGTTCCAGGAGTTGGACAGCTGACGGAGCATATCCGTACTGTAATGGTTACCCGCTGGTGGCTGTACCCGCACCGTATGAAATTCTTTGGACTCGGGAAACATGGGCTTGCCATCGTCGTCCATCAATTCGGTAAAACGCGGAATGATACCACCGCCATAACCGAAAATTGACACCGTCCCCCCCTTCCAGTAGCCCAGCCGTGTTTTGTAGGAATGCTCCAGCTGCCCCAGCAAATCGACCATCATATTGGCATGTTTGCCTTCATAGGCCAGACGCTTCAGACCGGTCACAAAGCTTGGCCAGGGGCCGGACTCCAGCTGATCCAGCATCGGTGTATCATGAAGCGGCTTGGACGACTTTTTAGTCTTGGGGAGGTACGTACTGTGTTTCTCAGGATTCTTCGGTGTTTGTGCGGCCATGGCCCGGTTCTCCTCGATAGCATTCGGATAAAACTGTTTTTTTCAACGTCTGCATTGTTAACGCCCTGTTTTACCGCGCCAATGCGGCGTTTCCTGATATTCCCGACGGATACTGCGCCACCGCCGGGAATGATTGTCGGCGGTGATGGCACTATCGGCATGCATTCAATATTCAATAACCCTCAGTGTATGAGAGAGCCGCCAGAGTGCAAATGGCTCCAAGGGGAGGGGGAGCGGATTTGCAACTATCTCTTTGGTGATAGGAGTGGTGTCGGTTTGCGCAGTATTGCAATGAAACCACAAAGTGGGTTCATATAAGGGGTCAGAGCTAGGTTGTCGAAATCTACTGATTTTCGAACGTTTTGTTCCTTCAGTTTATGGATACTCTGACAACTTGGAAGTGGGACTTTAGTCCCGCCGTATTGCGGGACTAAAGTCCCACTTCCAAGGATTGCTTTATCCAAAAACCGGGTTGCTGCTTAATGACCAAAAACGCCTAATTTCGACAGCCTAGGTCAGAGCCCTTTAAATAAGATTTATTAGGCATTATGTGAAAATATCAATAGTGGTATCGTAGCTGTTGGGTAGGGGTCAACCCTATTGTGTTATATTCAAAATTTACACAAGTTTTTCTGATGATCCCACCAGGGCGGGAATCTTGTTTTTGTTAGCGCTTCATCACTTTGATCCATTAATACGAATCGTTTGATCAATATCGATAACATAAATCCACCCGGCATCAGTTTGGCCTGTTCGGGCGTGTTGCTGAATCAGCTGGGTCGCCTCATCCACCTGTGCGTCATCACACACCAGTTCCAGTTTTATCTCGGTAATGACCGCGCTTCCCAGCTCAACGGAGTAGTTCTGTTCTTTATTGTCCAACGCCTTGAGTGTCCCCTTTACATCGACGATGGAGAGGTGGCGAAAACCGGCCTCCTTCAGGGCGTGAATAACATCGGTGATGCGATTGCGGTGGATAAAGGCTTTGATCTCTTTCATGACTGTTCTCCCGACTCTTTGGTTGATTTTCGTGTCTCCATCCACTCATAGATCACTGGTAACAGTACCAGGGTCAACAGGGTGGAGGTGATCAGCCCGCCGATCACCACAGCGGCCAGAGGCCGCTGGGTTTCGGCACCCACACCGCTGGAGAGCAGCATCGGCACCAGGCCGAGTATGGCAACGCTGGCGGTCATCATCACCGGGCGCAGCCGCATCTCTGCGCCTTTTCGTACGGCATCGTAAACAGACAGCCCCTTCTCCCGCAGCTCGTTGAGGAAGCTTATCAATACGATGCCGTTGAGCATCGCCACGCCAAACACGGCGATAAAACCAATCGCCGAGGGCACCGACAGATATTGGCCGCTGATATAGAGCGAGACAATGCCGCCGATGGTAGCAAATGGAACATTGGCGATAATCAGGGTGGCGTACTTGATTGAGTTGAACGCGGTGTAGAGCAGTACGAAGATAAAGAAGATCGTCAGCGGCACGATGATCGCCAGGCGCGTCATTGCCCGCTGCTGATTTTCAAACGCGCCGCCCCACTCAATCCAGTAGCCCGGCGGCATCACCACCTGCGCCTCGATGGCCGCTTCCGCTGCCTGGACGAAGCTGTCCACATCGCGGCCACGCACGTCCATCTGAATCACGGCGTAACGCTGCAACTGTTCGCGGCGGATGAAAGAGTAGCCCTCCGTGACCGACACATCCGCCACCTTGTGCAACGGCACGATGGCCCCCTCGCTACTGCGCAGGGGAATATTACGAATCGCATCCACCGACATTTTGGCCGCATCGTTGAGCCGCACGGTGATATCGAAACGTTTAACGCCATCGATCAAGGTCGAGACCGGTTCATTGCCGATGCCGGTGCGCACCACGGTGAGCACCTCATCAGCGTTCATACCGTAGCGGGCCAGTTGCTCGCGGTTGACGCGAATCTGGATCTGCGGTTTGCCGAGATTGGCCTCCAGCGAGAGATCGGC
>JALSGT010000153.1 GCA_026982555.1 Chromatiales bacterium | reverse complement strand
CTTTTCCACCACACCCTGTTTGTGTTCAATCTGGTAGATATTATCCTGCAACTGCTTGTCCAGATTGCGCCGATCAGATATCACCACCACCGAATTGAAAATGGGCTGATCCTGTTCATCGTGCACACTGGCAAGCTGGTGGGCCGTCCATGAAATGGTATTGGTTTTACCTGAACCCGCACTGTGCTGGATAAGATAATTTTCACCCACGCCCACAGCTTTGGTACTCCCCAGCAGTTTGCGGGTCGCATCAAGTTGGTGATAGCGGGGAAATATCAGGGTCTCCTTTCGGGTCTTTTTGCCTGTTTCCAGATTACGGGTTTCTTCCACCTGCAAGTGTATAAAGCGATGAATAATATCCAGCCAGCTATCGCGCTGCCAGATCTCTTCCCACAGGTAGCCGGTTTTATAACCCGTCTGGTGTTGATGATCGTCCGGGTTGCCCTTGCCCCCATGATTGCCTTTATTAAAGGGCAAAAAGAAAGTGCTGTTACCCGCCAGTTTCGTTGCCATATACACTTCATCGGTATCCACTGCGAAGTGTACCAGCGCCCGTTTCTTAAACTGGATCAATGGGGTTTTATTGCTGGGCACGCGGTCTTTCAAATACTGGCGGATTGCATTGATGGACTTCTGCCCGGTAAAAGCATTTTTCAGTTCTACCGTGGCGATGGGCAGGCCATTCAGGGACAGCAACATATCAATGGAATTTTTGCTGTCCAGATCATAATAGACCTGCCGCATCACCGTTAAGCGATTTTGCTGATACCGCTTTTCGGTTTCAGGGTTCAGGCCGGTGGCCGGTTTGAAGTAAGCCAGCTTGATGGTTTGCCCCCGGTCACGCACACCGTTGCGTACCACATCCAGCAAGCCACGACTGTCACATTCAGCGGCAATGCGTTTCACCACCGATTTTTCCACATTGCCACCATAACTGGCAGACAGCTTATCCCATGTATCCGGCTGGGTCTGTTTGATAAAGGCCAGCAGGGTTTTCGTGTCCAGCGCCAGTGCCGCATCAAACTGGCTGTTATCGGCTTTTTCATAACCCGCATGATCAAGCAACCATGCTTCTATGGCGGCTTCAAAGGCCAGTTCAGTCACGGCAGCACACATAAAATCAACCTTCCGTCCACTTGTAGGAAATTTTCAGGCTTCGCAGGACAAAGAAAATATCCTTGTAGTCAACGCCAAACTGGTTGCACACATCGGGAAGTTTTATTTCCCGTTTTGCCTCCGGGCGTGGCTGCTCGTTTGTTACTACGACAACATCGTGAACCATGGCGAACGCCACCAGCCAGGCATCGGCACCCGTCGCGAATTTTGCCTTGGCAAAGTCAAAATACCGGGTACTGCGCTGCGCCCATAACATAATATTGGTATAAGCCTCAGTGACATCACTACTGTCTGCGTCCAGAAAGAATTCAGACGGCACTTCCTTTTTCACCCATTGCACCAGATTCTCGGTTTTTGCTCCAGCAAGAAGTTCATTCTTTACCCTGTCGATGCTGTTGATATAGCCTTTTTCATGGAAGTGAATAAGACTGTCCCAAAAACCGGGGCAAATATCAAAGGCATAATATTGATTTTTTGCTGTTATCAATACATCGGCATCAAGGATATAGGACGGGGTTGCTATCATGGCAAATCAAACCCCAGCCGTTGCGCATATTTCTGAAAAGTACCGCCATGCAATCCGGTCAGGTTATAGGCCTCCCTGAAACCGACTCGCCCTTCCATTGCCGCCCGAATTACCTGTGTAGCGAACAGTTCACCCACACGGGTATTTTGATTATTATAGAAATTACCACCGGCTGTTTTTTTCTGCTGCTTTCGTTCTGCCTTGATGTATTCCTGGTAAAAATCAAAGAACACAGCGCGATCCACCAAACGCAGATCCATGGCGCGACGGCCTGCGACAATGGGGCTGACCTTGAAATGACGGGCAATCATCTCGAATGGCGTTTGATGATGCCTGACCTCGTGCCAGTACAGCCTTAATTCCACTTCGGGAACAAGAAACTCCGCCGCTGCCCGGTTGCACCAGACTTCAAGCTGTTGCGAAGGTTGCGATGCCGGTTCCACATCGGTCAACGCGCTTTCACCCAACCAGATATGTGCCAGCTCATGGGCAAGGCTAAACATCTGGGCGGATTTTGCATCAGCACCATTGACAAAAATCAGGGGGGCATAAGGGTCACTCAAGGCAAAACCACGAAATTCTTCTACATTCAGGACACGGTTAGTGCTATTGCCAACCACGCCATTGATCACGGTCATAATACCCAGCATTTCCATGGCGCGACGCAATACACTGACCGCATCCCGCCAACTGGCGACACTGGAAGTCCAACCTTCTTCAAAACCTGCAAGACGCCGCATTTCTCTGCCCACGGCTTCTGGTTCATCGTTTTGGGTCGCGCTACCGACAAAATCCAGCGGCTCCGCTTCACATTCAATCCGGTCTTCGCGCAACCAGGATTGGCGTTGCTGCATGGCATAAATCGTATCCAGCAGATCAGGGCTGGGTTGTGCCAGTTGCCGGTCAGCAAGCGTGCGGAAATCGGGAATCGGCAGGGTTTCTACCGGCGGCTCAGGCAAAAAAAGATAACCTATTGCCGTATGGGTTTTATTGGCAAAACTTTCCAGTTGTTTCAGGGTGGGCTGGATCTCGCCGGTCAACCAGTCATGGATTTTAGGAAAGGCCTTTATCAGCGCATCGGCACTTAAACCCGCCCGCACCAGCGCCCAGTCAAGTAAATCAGGGTTGATAGCGACACGGGTCATCTTAGTGCTCTACCCATCCTTTCTGTGTCAATACATTCACTGCCAGCTCAATCTGCCTTTGGCTAAACTGTTGTTTGCGTGAATTCCATGCATAGGTATGTTTTACAACATCTTCAGCCGAAGACGCATGTTCATGCTTCATCACCCAATGCACGGTTGCCAGCAGTTCAAGGCCAAACGGGGTTTCAAAACCTTCCACCAGTTCATTTACCCGTTGAAAGCGTTCACGGGTATCGTTATGTTCCGCCAGAAAGGCAGTCGCGTCATCTATCGCACCCGGCACGATTTCCAGTGGCTTGGTTGGATCATCGCCGCCATCGGCATAGCCTGAAATCATGTGGCCTTCAATGGCATTCAGTACATGGCGCAGGTTTTTTGCATAGGGACCATAAGGGGCTTTTTCATATTGCAGCCGCAAGGGTTCACCCGCTTCCTGCATAAAGTACATCAGCTTGTGTACTTCCAGCAGGCTGACAAAGGGATCCAGCAGGCCGCGCAGATAACGGTCAATCAATTCCACAAGGGCAGCATGTTCTGCTGTCATTTTTACTTCACCACGGTTCAATCTCATTTTCCCCTGTTTAGTTTATGTTTCATTGTTCCCATGCCCCACATCCTGATTGTTCCCACGCTCCGCATCCTTCATTGTTCCCACGCTCCGCGTGGGAACACATCCCAGGACGCTCTGCGTCCAGTCAATACCATGGGTCAATATCAAGCAACCCCGCACAACCAAAATAACACCCGGCACTGGAATAACGCCAATATTCAGGCTTTTCAACATAACCCCGTTTGACCGGGTTCATGTGAATATAATCCAGCTTTTGTCGCATCATATCATCATTCAAAATCAATTCCGCATGGCTGCCTTCCTGCCAGAACTGATATACCCTGTCCTGTTTATGCGCCCTTTTTGCAAAGCGTAAACGCTTTAACAGATGTTCTACCCGTTTGTTTTGCAGATAATCAATAATTTTACGCGCCGTATAAGACTTGAAACGCGCCACCTGTTTATCCAATGCATCGCTCTGTAAAATAACATGACAATGATTTTCCAGCACCACATAGCCATAAAGCCGCAAACCCTGTTGCTGTTGATATTGCCAGCAATCCAGTAATATCTGCACCGTTTCCGGGCGTGTAAAAACAGGCAACCATTCCACTACCGTATAAGTCAGAAAATGCGGCTTGTCCGGCTCGGTTATAGTGTAGCGACTTCTTCCCATCCAGCTCTCCCTGTCTTATTGTTCCCACGCTCCGCGTGGGAACAGTGTCTTGTGGCGCTCTGCGCCAACTGTCTCTTGACGCTGAGCGTCCCCGGATGCATTCCCACGCAGAGCGTGGGAACGATACTGAAAATGCCGGTTTGCCCAGATGCGGAACTGGGTACCGCGCTGGCTGCGCACCCGAAAGCCAATGGCCAGAATCATCTCCAGCGCATAAAAACGCACCTGATATTTTTTCCATCCGCCGCAGTTGTTAAATAATCCTTAATAACTGAATTTTCCGATAATTCCTTTTCTTTCAATATGTTAGAAATATGTGTGCTAATATTGGCCACCGAGGTGTCAAACAGCGTGGCCAGCTCTTTCTGGTTCATCCACACCATCCCGTCACGGGCGTAAAGTTTGACACTGGCCCTGCCATCGGCGGTATTGTAGATAACGATATTTTGCGGTGTGTCATCCATTGACGATATGCCTTACATCGATTTTGCCGGTGACGGCGGCGGATATTAGGGCGGTGCGGCGTTCTTTTGATAACCGGATAGCCTTGTTACATTTTTCAATTAGTTGATCAATCTTTTTTGTTTCGTATTTTAGAAATATTTCTATCTCAATTTGTTCTTTAATAGGTGGCACAGGAAATAAACTTGCTGATAAATATTCTTGTTCAATACTTTCGACTGTCGCCCCCTCCTTTGACCATTCCAAAAGCAAAGAAGGGACATACCCCAAAATGAAGTTAGCAGCATATTCAACTCTCATTCTTCGATTAAATCTCAGTGCTTTCATGTCTTGATTAAGGGTCACTTTCACTGTATTGATCGCTATGGGTATTGTCCGCTGAAGAATCCCAGACCGAACCACCATCAACAACGCGCCACTTTCAACAAAATTTGTTGATGATTCTTCGACAGCTTTAACTGTTAATTTATCTTTTGTATTTGAAATCCAGAAAGATTTCATATCCTTCGGTGAAACCCACGGAACATCTCCACCCACCCAGTAACTAAGATTTTCTTTGCTTGGTGTCCCGCCGCCACTAAAGCTACATAAGTATTTAATGGGGACCATCTCCCAATACTCAGGAATCTCCCCCAACCATTCCACCCCGCTGTCTTTCATTTTTGCATCAGGATTTAGCCCTTTGGTGACGGCATGGGAAATCACCGCCTGACGTTTTTCCTGTAGCAGTTTGATCAGTTGTTGTTGCTTTTCAATCAGGCGGTCTATTTTTTGGGTTTCGCGGTCAAGGAAGGTGGCGATTTGGGTTTGTTCTTTAATATCAGGACATGGGAATACAATATTCCCCAAATCCTCTTGCGTCATACTGGGAACAGCAGTGTTTGTTGAAAAGTAGTCAAACTTGATAGTCAAAGCACAATTGTAAAGATACTTTGGAAATGTGTTTCTGTTTATCTCTGTGTAGAACATCGTATCAACAGTCCAGAATGAACCATTAATATATAAGGGCTTGTCTATTGTGCCCTTCCTTCCAAGCAAAACTGATTCACCCTTGAATAAATACTTTGAAGCATAAGCAAACTGCCCCCCTGAACCTATAACCGGAAATCCTGGCTCACCTACTTCAACATCTTTATAATCTTTCCCATTCTTGATGCGCGCCATAAACTTGAATGGTCTCACACCCCAATGTATGGGTATTTCGTTAACCCATTCCACCCCACTATCCTTATATTCTGGATACGCCGGATAACTCATCCCCATTCCCCCATGGTTCCCACGCTCTGCGTGGGAACCTTCTCCTGAGGCGCTCTGCGCCGACTGTCTCTTGACGCTGAGCGTCCCGGGCTGCGTTCCCACGCGGAGCGTGGGAACGATGGGTGGGTCGGGCAGGTCATACATGCACTTCCTGTAACATCTGCATAATCTCCGCACTCACCTTGTCCAGATCGGCATCGATCTCTTCCAGTGAACGGGGCGGCACGTATTTGTAAAAATGACGGTTAAAGGGGATTTCATATCCCACTTTGGTTTTGTCATGGTCGATCCACGCATCCGGCACATGGGGCAGCACTTCGCGCTGGAAGTAGTCGTCTATATCTTCTTTTAATGGCACGTTTTCATAGTCACGCAGGTCGGTATCCGGCTCGGGCTTGCCCTTGTTGGCACCGGTCTGATACTGGCAAACATCGGCGCTATCGTCCTTTTCGCTCAATGCCTGCCAGATGGTTTTCAGCATGGGGGCTTTAATGTCTAATCCTCCGGTTTTGAAGGCGGCTTTTAATGTCTTGATAAACACCTCGCGGTTTTTGTACAGGTGAACCTGATCCAGTGTCTGGATTGCTTTAATAATATCCGCCTGTTGCGGGTCTTTCAGTTTGGCAAAGGCTTTGGCGGCTTGCAGGTTTTCAATACGTGCATCGCTGGCCTGAAAATTCAGTTTCAGCGGGCGTTCCACGGTGATGCGCTGGTAGCCAAAATCCATGTTGTCAAAAATCTTGCAGTGTTCGCCTGCGCTGAAGTCACCAAAGATGCGGGTGATGTCGGCAATCTGCTCATCAGACAGTTGCTTGCGCTTGCTGCCCAGGCTTTTGCGCATGGGGGTGTGAAAATCCACCCCATTAATTAACTGCACCTTGCCCTTGCGCCGGGCGGTTTTCTGGTTGGTGATAATCCAGATATAGGTGGCGATGCCGGTGTTATAGAACATATCGGCGGGCAGGGCGATAATGGCTTCCAGCCAGTCGTTTTCGATAATCCAGCGGCGGATTTCGCTTTCGCCACTGCCGGCACTGCCGGTAAACAGGGGGGAACCGTTTAACACCACTGCCAGACGGGAACTGTCCCCATTAGTATTGAACTTGGATATCATGTGTTGCACAAACAGCAACGAACCATCGCTGATACGGGGCAGGCCTGCACCGAAGCGGCCGCGATAACCCAGGGTATTGGCTTCGGCCTTGACTTCGGCTTCCACCTTTTTCCATTCCACGCCAAAGGGGGGATTGGACAGCAGGTAGTCGAACTCTTCATCGGGCAGGCCGTCTTCACTGAAGCTGTTGCCGGGGTGAATGTTTTTGGCGTTCTGCCCCTTGATCATCATGTCGGATTTGCAGGTGGCGTAGCTTTCGTCGTTCAGTTCCTGGCCGTAGACTTCCAGATGGGCATCGGGGTTCAGCTCGCGCAGGTATTCCTCGGCCACGCTTAACATGCCGCCGGTGCCACAGGCGGGGTCGTACAGTTTGCGGATGGTGCCTTTTTTGGTCAGTGCGTCTGCGTCTTCCTGAAACAACAGGTTGACCATCAGACGGATAACTTCACGGGGGGTGAAGTGCTCCCCGGCGGTTTCGTTGCTTTGTTCTGAAAAGCGGCGGATCAGTTCTTCAAAGATACTGCCCATCTGGATATTGCTGACCGTATCCGGGTGCAGATCGGCCTGGGCAAAACGGCTGACCACCATATACAGCAGGTTGTCCTTGTCCAGCCTTGCCACCTGTTCGGGCAGCTTGAAGCGTTCGATAAAGATTTCCCGCGCATCATCGGAAAAACCGTTGATCAGGTTGTTCAGATTGGCGGCGATATTGTCGGGATCATCCAGCAGTTTTTCAAAGGTGAAGGGGCTGGTGTTGTGGAAATTCTGCCCGGCCGCCATATTCAGCATGGTTTCGCGCATCTCGTGATCTACACTGTCGGGCAGGGTTTTTAGCTGTGCCAGCACCTTGTCCCTGGTGGGTTCCAGCACACAGTCCAGACGGCGCAGCACGGTGAAGGGCAATACCACCTTGCCGTATTCCGATTGTTTGTAATTGCCCCGCAGGATCTCTGCGATAGACCAGATAAAGCTGACGTGTTCACCGAAGTTGGTCATTGAATACCCATACTGAAATTATTATAAGAATTTGGGCTTAATCATAACTTATTTCAGATCAAGGACATAGCTGACCTTAACTTGCCTTGTTTTGTGCGCTGCAACCTTAAAACCGCTTTTTTTGACAATTAGGTTATTGAAATAGATTTTTACTATCGAGGCATACGCTGCCGGGAAACCATCAAGCTAAAACCCACCCCACCGAACCCGAACTATGCCGCTAGGCGTAAAGCCAGAATAGAAGTGGGCATTGCCCACAGTACGCTTGACTATACAAAATAATTTCCTGCTTCAAAACGGGCAAAATTGTTTGCGAAGAAATCAAGGGATGTCATTACGGTCAAAGAGTATCTGACTGAATGGCTGGAAGGCATCGACTTTTCATAACTACCAGAAAATTATCAATAACCGGCTGATCCCCGAATTCGGGGACAGAAAACTTTCAGAACTTGAAATCTGCCATATCAAAGACTGGATAGAGACCTGCAACTGTACTCTGAAAACCCTTAATAATCTTATCAGTCCCCTGCGATGCGCTCTGAAGGATGCTGTTTATATCAGTGGCGCACCCATAAGGCCCGTGCCAAATAAAGCAATTTTTGTCTGTTTATGCCAAGTCATAGGTGTCATTTAACCACGACTGTCTGTGGATAAACAACGACGGCAGTGCTGCGCAGCAAGTCATACCCGCACAAAGTCCGGCGCACGATTACTCCCCGGGTTTGAGCAAGTCCTCCAGCGTACATGGTTTTTCGATACCATAACCCTGTGCATAATCCACTCCCAG
>JALSGT010000152.1 GCA_026982555.1 Chromatiales bacterium | reverse complement strand
CGGCGCTGTCGCCGTTGATATTCAGACTTTGCCCGTACAGCGAGCTGCTTTTTTCGACCAGTTCAATGAACTTGCCGTGGATATTTTTTTCCTGGCTTTCCTTGTCGGCAAGAAAAGCGTATTTGGGTTCATCTTCACGTACTGGAAACATGGTATGCCTTGACCTTCAATAAATGCTGCAATAAGTTTTTCGTAACGACCCGGTTTGGTTGTGTGAGGGTACCCTTCACCCCAACCTTCTCCCCTCAAGGGGAGAAGGCGTAGAAAGCAACTGCGTTACCTGAAGACTGTAAATATCAATCAAGTGCTACATTTGTAAGCGGCTAACGTCAGTCACAATGGTTATGCCAGCTTTTCATTCAAATTTATCACCGACTGAGGCCTGCGTAACATCAGTTATTGCGTACCTAACGCAAAGTGTTGACTGTTTTTCTTTTCACCCTTTGCACCTCGGCGTCCTTTGCGTTTACAACACCCGGCTTGAGCGTGTTTTCACACTAAAACTGCCGCAGCTCAACATTCATGCGTGCCGCTTCTTCCTGATCCACAGATTCGATGCGCACCGCACTCTGTT
Source organism: Chromatiales bacterium (assembly GCA_026982555.1). Classification (GTDB taxonomy): domain Bacteria; phylum Pseudomonadota; class Gammaproteobacteria; order SZUA-152; family SZUA-152; genus SZUA-152. The sequence continues at coordinate 8,224 of JALSGT010000152.1, read as the reverse complement.
TGAATGCCGGTTGTCGCGAATGAGGGTCCAGCAGCCCCTTGGTGAGCCGGTTGACACAATCATGAAAGTGAAACGGAATGAAGACCATGTTACGCGGCACTCGTTGTGTCAGTTGCGCCATCACTACAGCATCACCACGACGTGACACCACGCGCACGTATTGCATGTGCTCCACGCCCATTTCGGCAGCAGCATCAGGGTTCATTTCCATAAATGGCGTCGGGCTGTATTTGTTGCAGTTTCCCACTTTGCCGGTTTTGGTGCGAGTGTGAAAATGCTCCACCAGCCGACCGGTGTTCAGCCACAGGGGATACTCATCATCCGGTACTTCATTGTTGTCAATAAACGGCAGCGGAATAAGTTTTGCCTTGCTGTCGGCGTAACAAAATTTACCATCGGTATACAAACGCTGATCACCGGAATCCCGCCCGCTGCCTTCCGGGTGTGGCCACTGTATGCCACGTTGCTGCTCCAGCTTGTCGTGGTCCATGCCGGAGATATCCAGCAGACGCCCTTTGGACAGTTCACGCATCTCATCAAACACTTGCGCCGGTTTTTCCGGGAATTTGACTTTTTTACCCTGGGTAAAACGTTTGGACATTTCATTGAATATCCACAAATCAGATTTGGTGTTGGCATGGGGCTGCGTCACCTGCCTGACCATATTGACCCGGCGTTCCGTATTGGTGAACACACCTTCTTTTTCTGCCCAGGTGGCCGCCGGAAAATAGATATGGGCATATTCTGTGGTTTCTACATCACGGTAGGAGTCCTGCACAATCAGGCATTCCAGCCGTTCCAGTGTTTTACGGATACGCGGTGTATTGGGCATGGAGGTCATGGGGTTGGTGGCAATCAGCCACAGTCCCTTGATTTGTCCGGTTTCAATGGCCGGGAAAATATCGGTCTCGGTCAGGCCGCGTTTTTTGGGCAGAAACTCGGGATCAATCCCCCAGTAGTTGGCGATCTCCTCCCGCTCCTGTGGGTTTTCCAGATAACGATACCCCGGCAGCCCTGAACACGACGACCATTCCCGTGTGCCCATGGCATTGCACTGCCCGGTAATCGACAATGACGTACCACCGGGTTTGCCGATATTACCGGTCACCAGATTCAGATTGTTGATCCCCACGACACCATCAGAACCATGCGTGGACTGGTTAATACCCATGGTCCAGATGGACATGGCCGCACCGGATTTCGCGTACAGTCGTGCCACATTGCGAATGGTGTCTTCATCAATACCACACACTTTCGAGGCGCTCACCGGGTCAAAGTCAGCAACAACTTTTTCCACGGCTTCTATCCCATTGGTATGTTTTTCGATGTACTCACGATCTTCCAGACCTTCATCAAGAATGACGTACATTAATGAATTCAGTAAAACCACATCTGTACCCGGCGTGATCGGCAGATGCATATCAGCAAATTGCGCAAACATGGTGACGCGAGGGTCTACCACGATCAGCGGGAAGTTGCGTTTTTCACGCGCCTCACGCATACGCCAGTAAATAACGGGATGCTGTTCAGGCAGGTTGGAGCCAAAAGCAATCAGGCAGTCGGTATTTTCAAAATCATCGTAACAGCCCGGCGGACCGTCGGAGCCAAAAGACCGTTTGTAACCGGACGCCGCAGAGGCCATGCACAGGGTGGTATTACCATCATAGTTATTGGTACCGATCACCGCGCGAGACAATTTGCCCAGCGTGTAAAATTCCTCGGTGAGCAACTGACCCGTGGAGACAATAGCAAAAGAATCGCGCCCGTATTTTTCCTGGATACGCTGAATTTCTGCACCCGCCTTGTCCAGCGCCGTATCCCAGCCAACGGTTTGATAATCTTCACGGATCTTTTCACGCACCAGTGGTTCTTCACCACGGCCACTGGCTTCAAAGATATCGTGTTCAAAAATACCTTTGATGCAAAGCTTGCCCCGGTTAACGTGGGCAGAACCAACGCCACGCGAAGCAACCGGTTTACCCTCACCGGTAACACCGACTTCGATGGAACAACCCGTCGAACAATAACCGCAAGTCGTGTATATCCATTTCTCGACTTTTTTATCGGCTATTTTTATCGGGTTTTTCTTTTTGCGCCCAAGAAGCATTTTCCACCTCGCTGCTGTTATTTATGCCGTGCGATTAACCGTTCGCAACCAGCGACAGAAAAATCTTACTGCCTTCAATTTTTACCGGATAGCTGGCGGTACACCCCTCGTCCGGGGCCACTACCGCGCCACCATCCAGTTCAATATTCCAGTTATGCAACGGACAGGTCACCCGTTTGCCATGCACAATGCCTTGCGACAATGGCCCTTTCTGATGGGGGCATTCATCACGCAAGGCAAAGATTTCATCGTCTACTGTACGAAATACACCGATGTTACCTTTTGCCGTTTCCACTACTCGCGCACCCAATACCGGAATATCTTCAATGGTGCCTACTTCAATCCAGTCTGACATAACAATTACCCTATCTTTTTCAAAGAAGTGAATTCGTGTTCCGCAACACCTTCGCTGACACGTTCCGCCCAGGGGTCAACCTGCGCATATTTTTGCGACTCATCAAAACGTGCCGCCAATGCTGTGCGGTTGTCCGCATCTTCTTCCACGTATTGTTTGATATGAGACAAACCAACACGCTCAATCCACGGTGCCGTGCGTTCCAGGTAATGGGCCTCTTCACGATAAAGCTGCATGAAGGCCTTGCTGTATTCGTAGACTTCTTCTTCAGTTTCCACCTTGCACAGCAGGTCGGTCACGCGCACAGTAATACCGCCATTGCCACCGACATGTAATTCGTAACCGGAATCCACACACACTACGCCATAATCTTTAATGGTGGCCTCGGCACAATTTCGTGGACAACCTGACACGGCCATTTTGAATTTGTGCGGCATCCAGGAACCCCAGCTCAGTCTTTCCAGCTCCACACCCACACTCGTGGAATCCTGTGTACCAAAGCGACACCAGGTTTTACCCACACAGGTTTTTACCGTGCGCAAGGATTTACCATAGGCATGACCGGACACCATGCCTGCTGCATTCAGGTCTGCCCACACGGCAGGCAAATCTTCTTTTTTAATGCCAAACAAATCAATGCGCTGACCACCGGTCACTTTCATTTCCGGCACATCGAACTTATCCACCACATCCGCAATGGCGCGCAACTCTTTCGGAGTAGTCAGCCCGCCCCACATACGTGGCACTACAGAATAAGTACCATCTTTTTGAATATTGGCATGAGCACGTTCGTTGATGAAACGCGACTGCGGATCATCTTTCGCTTCTGCGGGCCAAGTGGCAATCACATAATAATTCAACGCCGGACGACAAGACGCACAGCCATCTATTGACTTCCACTGCATGGCATCCATCACCCCGCGAATACTGACAAGGTGTCGTTCTTTAATTGCCTGGCGTACTTCGTCATGTGAATGGTCCGTACATTTGCACAGAGGCTTGCTGTGCGGTGCCGCTGAATAATCCCCCCCCAGGGTACTGGCCAGAATCTGTTCCACCAGACCGGTACAGGAACCACAGGAATTGGATGCCTTGGTGTGCGAGCGCACATCGTCTAACGTAAACAAGCCTTTCGCCGTAATAGCCTTGACGATGTCGCCCTTGCACACACCATTACAACCGCACACTTCCATGTCATCACTCATGTTCGCGGCTGCGGTGTTACCGCCGTGGCCCGAGTCACCCAGGTGAGCCTGGCCCAACATCAAAGCAGTGCGGAAATCACTGGTATCCGTACCATCGCGCATTAACTGGAAGTACCAGGCACCGTCAACGGTGTCACCGTACATCACCGCGCCCTGAATCTTGTTATCTTTAAGCACGATTTTTTTGTAAATACCGCGCCCGGCATCCTGCATAACAATTTCTTCGGTCGTGTCATCACCGATAAAATCACCCGCTGAAAACAGATCAATACCCGTCACTTTCAACTTGGTGGATGTCACCGAACCTTCATAACGGGCGATGCCCATTTTGGCCAGATGATTGGCACACACTTTCGCCTGTTCAAACAGCGGAGCAACGAGACCATAAGTCTCACCACGATGCTGCACACATTCACCTATCGCATAAATTTTCGGATCATAGGTTTGCATGGTGTCATTGACCACGACACCGCGTTCGCAATGCAGACCGACACTCTCGGCCAATTCCATATTGGGACGAATGCCCACCGCCATCACCACCAGGTCGGCTGCAATTTCCAGCCCATCTTTAAAGCGCACACCCTTGACACGGTCTTCACCGATAATCGCTTCCGTGCTCGCACCCATCAAAAAATTCAGGCCGCGTTCTTCCAGTGATTTTTTCAACATGCCACCGGAAACCGCGTCCATCTGACGCTCCATCAAGGTATCAACAAGATGCACCACGGTAACGTGCATACCTTGCAACATCAGCCCGTTGGCCGCTTCAAGCCCCAGCAAACCACCACCAATGACCACAGCATGCTTATGTTTTTTGGAGGACTCCAGCATTGCATCCACATCATAGATGTCACGGAAACTGATCACTCCTGGCAAATCATGCCCCGGCACGGGAATGATGAAAGGATTGGAACCCGTGGCCAATAACAGACGGTCGTATTCTTCGGTGGTACCGTCTTCCGCTACCACTTTGTGATTACGACGATCAATCGTGCTGACCTTTTTACCCTTGTGCAAAACGATGCCATTGTCCGCATACCACTGCTCGTCATTGAGCATAATCTCATCAATGGTCTTTTCACCTGCCAGCACCGGCGACAGCAAAATACGGTTATAGTTGCCATACGGCTCTGCGCCAAACACGGTGATGTCATACATCTCCGGCGCAATATCCAGCAATTCCTCGATGGCCCGCATGCCAGCCATGCCGTTACCGATCAGGACGAGTTTTTCTTTCATCTGACTTCTCCGATCACACAATTGATCTCTAATCTAATAGGGCGTTGCACAAAATACTTTCTCTGCGCCTTTCGTCAGCGCTGTAGCAATTCATGTGCCACACACAACAAAATGATGTATCTTGCTGATTAATAAAAAAATTTTATAAAAGCTAGCGATTCATGCTCATTCAGGCTCCCAATTAACGCACTAGATTGGTGCGCAAATAAGCCGACTGCCACGTTACCCGGCATCGGCTTATGTTTCGGCGGGAGCTGTAAAACAACGCAGACACACCGCACCAACAGCGATGCAAAAAACCCTGTAACCGAATGATTTAGTTATACTTGTACGGAATAATTATGATGATTTTCAGCGCCTGAGGGTAACGCACACCACACAACAGCAGCCAAAACAGGCGCAAAACCGGGCGAAATTTTACCACAAAAAGTCTGCACCGTGACGGTGCTGACTTTGCCGCCAAAATATGAAACAAAAACTATTTTTTCATTAAATACAACAAGATAAATTAGTGGCATAGTTGTTGCTAAACTGTTTTCGCTAAACAGTTGCTGCGAAAAAGCAGCCACAAAATTTGGAGCACCACAAGAATGTCGCAGCAATTTAATATCTTCGACTTCAGCAAAGCTAACATCCGTATTCTGCATTACACCTGGTTCGCCTTTTTCATGACATTTGTGGTGTGGTTGGGACTGGGTCCCATCATGCCCTTCATTAAGGAAGCGCTGGACCTTACCGACCAACAGGCCAAGGTGTTGCTCATTCTCAATGTGGCCATGACCATTCCCGCACGTATTATCGTCGGCATGCTCGTAGACAAACTCGGCCCGCGTATCATGTACACCGGCATCCTCGTCAGTGGCGGAGCCATCAGCATCGCCTTTGCCTGGTCAAACAGCTACGAACAACTGGCCCTGCTGCGCTTCCTCTCCGGCTTCATCGGCGCAGGCTTTGTCGTGGGCATTCGCATGATCGGTGAATGGTTTCCCGCCAAGCAAACAGGACTGGCACAAGGTATTTACGGCGGCTGGGGTAACTTCGGCGCCGCCGGTGCCGCAGGCACCCTGCCCTTCATTGCCGCCAACATAGGCGACGCCAACGGCTGGCGCATCGCATTAACCGCCGCCAGCATCGCCGCCATTGCCTATGGCCTGCTGTATTACACCCGCGTCAGCAACACCCCCAAAGGCTCCACCTACTTCAAGCCAAAAAGAACCGGTGCCATGGAAATCACCAGTGGTGGTGATCTCGTGTTGTACATACTCATGAACATCCCACTGTTCCTGGCGCTGGGCCTCCTCACCTGGAAACTCTCCCCCGGCAACATGAACCTCATCGGTGAAAATACCACATGGGTTATTTACGCCACACTGGTGGGCATTTACGCCGTGCAAGTCTGGAAAATATGGCACATCAACAGCCATGTACTGAAAAACCCGGTGCCCGAATTACACCGCTATAAATTCAAACAAGTCGCCATTCTTGACTGGGCCTATCTTGTTACCTTCGGCACCGAACTGGCCGTCGTCTCCATGCTCGCCATGTTCTACGTCAGCTGGTTCGACGTACCCAAAATCACCGCCGCCCTGCTGGCAGGAATCTACCCCTTTATCAATTTATTCGCACGCCCCGGTGGCGGCTGGATCAGCGACAAAATTGGACGCAAACTAACACTGGGCATCGTCTTCACCGGCATCACCGTCAGCTTCCTGGTGCTGGGACTGGTAGAAAAAGCCTGGCCGGTATGGCTCGTAGTAGGCATCACCATCATTGCCGGCATCTTCGCCAAAGCCGGGTCAGGCGCCGTCTACGCCATGGTGCCCCTGGTACAACGTCGCATGACCGGACAAATCGCCGGTATGGTGGGCGCCTTTGGTAACGTCGGCGCAGTGATTTTTCTCACCGTTAACTCACTGGTGGATTATGACCAGTTTTTCCTGTTCATCGGAGCCGTATCCGGTTTTGTGCTACTGCTGATTCTTTCTTTTCTCGAAGAACCCAAAGGACAAACAGCAGAAATTTTGCCAGATGGCACGGTGCAAATGATTGATGTGAAGTGAAGTGAAATAAAATAGGAAAGCATGAAATAAACTCCCCTGCAGCAAGCTATTTTGCTAGCGCTCAACTTTCGCTACACAAAAGCGCGGTATTACACAACCAGTTCAAACAAATATTGCTGGGAAACAGGGGAAATGTGCCTAATACTGAGTAAGTTAGCTGTTTTTCGTAAAAACACGGTAGTTGGTTGATTTAAAATAGGGAACATTCGACAATGGGGAAGGCCTGCACAGGGGCAGACTGTGGCAGGCGAAATAGCATAATTTTTTTTCAATATGTTATAAATGACAAAGGCTCCCGAGAAAGCCTTCACCGATAGTAATGCCTCTTGCCAGTATATTGGGTCTCGGGTGCCTAGCCGTATTAAATTCAGCCGGTGAAAAGCAACTGTATATATGAGGTCTGCTTTTACCCAACTGTCATTATCTTGAAACCGACCAACTTGCGGCATGCAATTTCTAGGAAGTTTATAGTGATAAGGCATAATATCAGTTGGCTCCTTAGTGCCTAAAGGAACAACGGTGACAAGCCCTGCCCGGCCTTTGTAATCAGGTGTAAGAATAATAACAGGCCTGTTGTTTTTAACTGTCTCTGATTCCTTAATTTGCCCTGGGCCTGGGTGAAAAGTAATTGCCATAAATATGCGTCGGTTATAAGGTTGAGCTTGGAACTAATTGAAAATTCTAGCATAAACACAGCTAACGAATTAGGTTAGATCGTGCGAGCTTGCAAGCCACGATCTGAACCGGTTTATTGGACAAACCCGGTGGTTCGAGAAAGAAATGAGACTTGTTATGAAAATAGCTTTTTGAGCGTGTTGCTCACTCAAGGCTGACAATATACAGGCCTGTGCGATTCGATTAACAATCTGCTAGCCTGCGTGCGGAACAACGTTTAACAAGGATTTCGCATGAAGTCATTTCAGGGGTTTTTCAACCCAACGTTACCAACAGCATGATCAACTGATAACCAAACTGGTTAGAGAGTTTAATGGCAATAAACAAAATTTTATAGGCACTTCGGACACACAAGTGACATCACTACCTGATTTAACAGAAGAGCTTGTTAAATCCTGGATCATACAAGAAACAGGTGGTAACGATACCCGTTCGCTCGCAGCCTGGAAAGTGGATCCCGCGCAGGTAAATGTGCCCGGCGACTGGTCAGGTTTTAAGCAATCCGCCGGATTAACTGCACCAATAAAACGAAATGAAGGCACGATTGATCAAAACCTGAAAGCAGCCATTATCTGGCTGGCAC
>JALSGT010000151.1 GCA_026982555.1 Chromatiales bacterium | reverse complement strand
TAAACGCGCCAGGGGAATCAGTGATACTGAATATTTTAAATTAAAAATCAGGCAGTCATCAATACCTGACGATCACTCTATGTTCTATTTTCCAGCTTAAATTCACTCAACAAAGCGGAGAAGAGCCGTCCAGCGTGGCTGTGAATTGTGGGTAATCAGGTAATGTAATGGCACGGTGACTCTGCCAGACCGGTTTATTTCTCCAGCAGGGATTGAATGGCGGCTTCCAATTTGTCTTGGTCTTCGGTGCGGAATCCTTTATGGGTCATCACCAGCTGGCCATTTTTGTCGATCAGGTACGTGGTGGGCATGGCGCGTAATTTGTAGCGTTGGGCAACCGTACCCGTCGGGTCATGGGCAATAATAAATGCGGGTTTCGTTTGTTGGGTGAATCGTTCGACCAGTTCGCGTTTTTTATCCACACTGACGGCAATGATGCTCAATCCCTCATCTTTGTAACGTTCGTGCATTTCATCCATCCAAGGGAAGGATTGACGGCAGGGCGGGCACCAGGTGGCCCAAAAATCCAGATATACCACGCGGCCCCTGAAATTTTTCAGGCTGATTTCAGCGTTGCTGGGAAAGGTGGTCAGGGTGAAGTCGGGGGCAGGCTCTGTAGCGGAGGACGGTAGCGAGAAGGAGATGCACAGCGCGGCAAAAAACAGGGGTAAACGGAAAAACATGTCAGGCGGGTCTCATAACGTTGATCAGTGGAAAGGTGTTGGTGTGTGATACTGCTGTGACACATTTTGCCCATAATCCTTTTTATGCCCGTAAGGTACCTTATCACTTTTACCCGGAACACCAAATGTGACTATCATCCGGCTGACAAGTTCACCGAGGATACGGGCGGTATCAACAATGCATTGTTTTTCTGATAAAACCGTTAGTCTTTGGCACATTTTGGCCGATGGGTAGTCTGAAACCCTGTTATGGAATGAAGCGAGGAATACGCATGCTGATCAAACGTCCCGGCGATATCAAAACATCTGACATTACGGATGAAAAAATTTATCATCAACGGCGTGCCTTTTTGCAGGCGGGTTCTCGTGCGGCATTGGCGATGGCTGCGGGAGCTGTGCTTCCAGGGTTGATGTTTCCTGGTGAAGCAGCAGCACAAATGGCTGCGCTGCCATTCAAAAAAAATACCCGGTTTTCCACAGATGAAGAAGTCAATTCGCTGAAAGACATCACCCGCTACAATAATTTTTACGAATTTGGTACCGATAAAACAGACCCGGCAAAATACGCACACACACTGAAAACGGATCCTTGGAATATCCGTGTGGAAGGTGAAGTGGAAAACCCTGCCGATTATCAGCTGGAGGATTTGATCAAAGAGAGTCAGCTGGAAGAGCGTGTTTATCGGTTACGCTGTGTGGAGGCATGGTCCATGGTGATTCCCTGGGTGGGCATTCCGCTGAGCACATTGATCAAACGTTTCAAGCCTACATCGAAAGCTAAGTATGTGGAGTTTACCACCCTGCATGACCCAGTGCAGATGCCAGGACAAAAACGCGGGGTGCTGGGTTGGCCTTATGTAGAAGGTCTGCGCATGGATGAAGCCATGCATCCGCTGACGCTGATGGCGGTGGGTTTATACGGAAAAGTATTACCCAACCAGAATGGCGCGCCGATTCGTTTGGTGGTGCCGTGGAAATACGGTTTCAAAAGTATCAAATCCATCGTCAAAATCCGTTTTACTGAAACCATGCCCAATACCTCCTGGAATCTGTCCGGGCCACAGGAGTACGGTTTTTACGCCAATGTTAATCCCAGCGTGGATCACCCGCGCTGGAGTCAGAGCCGTGAACGGCGCATTGGTGAGTTTTTCAAACGTAAAACAGCAATGTTTAATGGCTACCAGGAACAGGTGGCGAGCTTGTATTCGGGCATGGATTTACAGCGTAATTATTAACGATGCTTCGCATGAAAGCTGTATTAATAAAGCCACTGGTTTTTATCACCTGCCTGCTTCCTCTGGTTTTTGGTATTTGGGCCGGTTTCACCGATCAGCTGGGTGCCAATCCCATTGAAGAAATTACCCATCGCACGGGTGATTGGGCGTTGCGTCTGTTGCTAATCACTCTGGCGGTAACACCGGCACGGCGTTTATTCGGTTGGAGCTGGCCGCTGCGTGTGCGACGACTGCTGGGCCTGTTCACCTTTTTTTATGCCTGCCTTCATTTGTTGACCTATTTTGTGCTGGACCAATTTTTCGACTGGGATGAAATTTTCAAAGACATCATCAAACGTCCCTATATCACCATCGGTTTCAGTGCCTTTGTGTTATTGGTACCCTTAGCCATCACCTCTACCAATGCCATGATGCGCCGTCTTGGTAAACGCTGGGGACAGCTGCATCAGCTGGTGTATGTGGTTGCCGTTTTCGGCATTTTGCACTATCTCTGGTTAGTGAAAGCGGATTATCTGCTGCCGTTGATCCACGCGGCCATTCTGCTGGCTTTGTTGTTGGTGCGTGTCTGGTATCAGCGTCAATCGCTGTCAACTCGGCGGCCTGCCCCACAAACCTCCTGAAATCTGTCACATTCGTGGCGTACCCTCTGGCTTTTTTCGCTATGATAGCCTCCTGGCATTCGAGCGGTAATGGAAAAGGTAGCGTGAATGAATATTGATTTTTTGCAAAGCGACTTTTGGCAAAGCGACAGCGTGTGGGCCACACAGGTATTTGCGGTGGTATTTATTGCTTTGCTGGCAGATTTTGTGCAACGGCGTGTGTTGCGCAGTCTGGCAAAGCGTTTTGAAAAAACCCGAAACCTTTGGGACGATGCTCTGCTGGAAGCCATACGCCGACCATTAAGTCTACTGATCTGGGTGGTGGGCATCAGTCTGGCGGCACAAATTGCCGCTGCACAAACCGAGGCAGAAGTGTTTGCCATCGTTGAACCAGCGCGGGATGTCCTGGTTATTATCGCGCTCACCTGGTTTTTGGTGCGTTTTATTCGCCAGGCCGAAGGCAACATTATTGCCGCCCGCGAAACCAGGGGAGATCCGGTGGATCGCACCACGCTGGATGCCATCGTCAAATTGTTACGCCTCTCCGTGATAATCACTGCTGGTTTGGTTATGTTGCAAACTCTTGGTTTTAGTATCTCCGGCGTACTGGCCTTTGGCGGAGTAGGCGGTATTGCTGTGGGATTTGCTGCCCGTGACTTGCTCGCCAATTTTTTTGGCGGTCTGATGCTTTATCTTGATCGACCCTTTTCCGTGGGCGACTGGATACGTTCACCGGATCGTGAGATTGAAGGTACCGTGGAACATATCGGCTGGCGGCTGACAATGATTCGTACTTTCGATAAACGTCCCCTGTATGTGCCCAATTCCGTGTTTGCCAATATCGCTGTGGAAAATCCCTCACGCATGACCAATCGACGCATTTACGAAACCTTTGGTATACGTTATGACGATATCGGTAAAATGTCCGCCATCACTGCCGGTGTGGAAACCATGCTGAAAAAACACCCGGCCATAGATACGGCACAGACTCTGATGGTAAATTTTGTTTCCTGTACAACATCGTCGGTGGACTTTTTTGTTTATACTTTTACCAAGACCACCGTATGGGTCGAGTTTCACACCATTAAGCAGGACATACTGTTGAAAATTGCTGACATTATTGAACAGCAGGGTGCAGAAATGGCTTTTCCTACCTCGACAGTACATGTGCCGGATGGCGTTGTATTAACCCATGCGCCGACAATGAATATTGAACCGGGTTAACGATTGTTAATACCCCCTAACGTGTTAACACCTGAATTGAAAGTGAGGCAACCATGGCAGACAAACTGTTAATTGTATTAATGAACACCGATCCGACCAATCCCTCGGAACTGGGTGCCCCTTTTATGCAGGCTAGCGTGGCTGCTGCCATGGAATACGATGTGGAAATCATACTCACGGGGCGTGCGGGAGAGTTGGCTAATACGGGTGTTGCTGAAAACCTGCACTTTCCCACAGGCAGTAAAAAAACAGTGTATGACTTAATATGCGATGCAGTGGAAGCTGGCGCAAAATTGAAAATATGTGCATCTACCCTGGAGCTATGGGGCGAAGACTTGATTCCGGAAATTGATGAAACCGTGGGTGCTGCGTACATTATTAGCGAAGCCATGGATGATGAAACGGTTACCTTTACTTATTGATTGCCACGCACGGGAAAAACCATGTCCCGTTATATTACGAACTCATGAAACTTCGGCCAATAAAAAAAGATCAATTTCCACACTGGACGAAGCACCATCGGTTAAACTTAGACCTAGGTTAGAATCAGAAACTTTATGAAAAATGAAAAAGAATTTCTGAGCAAACAAAATTAAATTTCATGACGGTTACACAAAAACATATCCAACAAGTTCGTGCCGAAGCTGATTGTCTGTTTACCGCGGAGCAGGTTAACGTTGTTCTCAACAACATGGCAGAAAAAATTTCTGCTAAACATCATGACAATAACCCATTAGTGCTGTGTGTGATGAATGGCGGCCTGATTGTGACTGGCGAATTGTTATTGCGGCTTGACTTTCCACTGGAGCAGGACTACTTGCACGCTACCCGTTATCGAGGGGAAACACAGGGCGGGGAATTGAAGTGGTTGGCTAAGCCTGGAAACTCACTTAAAGATCGTCATGTACTGGTGATCGACGACATCCTGGATGAAGGGCATACACTGGCAGCCATCGTTGCATATTGTCAACAGGCTGGAGCACGCAGCGTGGAAACTGTGGTGTTGGTGGAAAAGCGACATAATCGAAAGCAAGGTATCAAGGCCGACTATATCGGGTTAGAAGTGGAAGACCGCTACTTGTTTGGTTATGGTATGGACTACAAAGGTTACCTGCGAAATGCAGCGGGAATTTATGCCGTGAAAGGAATGTAACAATACCATGAGTATACTGGCTATTATTGGCGGCACCGGGCTTGATGCATTAAATGTTCTGCATGTTGATAAACGTGAAGTGATTAACACCCCATTTGGAGAGCCGTCCGGCCCGGTTACTCGTGGTGACCTGTTCGGGCAGGAAGTGCTGTTTTTACCTCGTCATGGGTATAACCATAACCTGCCACCCCATCAGGTGAACTATCGTGCCAACCTTTGGGCACTGCGTGAAGCCGGTGCCGATAGCATACTGGCAGTGGCGGCAGTGGGTGGAATCCGTGCAGACATGGGGCCAGGTCGGCTGGTTATCCCGGATCAGATTGTTGATTACACCTGGGGTCGGCCCAGCACCTTTTTTGAACATAATTTTGATGGTGAAAGTAAACCGGTGACACACATTGACTTCACCGAACCTTATTGCGAAGAACTGCGCCAGTGTCTGCTCAAGGCCGCCTTTGCAGGCAATATCAGCATAGTGGATGGTGGTACTTACGCGGCCACACAAGGCCCGCGACTGGAAACAGCGGCAGAGATTGAACGTTTGGAACGTGATGGCTGCCACCTAGTGGGTATGACCGGCATGCCGGAAGCCGCTCTCGCTCGTGAACTGACGCTGTGTTACGCCTGTTGTGCGGTGGTGGCTAATTGGGCGGCGGGAAAAAGCAGTGGCATCATTACTATGGCAGACATCGAAAAAAATCTGAAAAGCGGCATGAAACAAGTGAGCGACTTGCTGGAATCGCTGCTGTCGTTCCGCTAGAAACTCTGCAATTGTTTCGTGACATTGTTTTGTGACATCAACTCTGTGCGGCAGGGGAGGCTAATGAAATGACCTTCTCCTTTTTTTGATGGTCGGTAATACACCGCCAGAGTGATGCATTACGCCGTCAATTTAGGGGGAGGAAACCATTTCATCAACCTATTGGGCTATAAAATGACTGAAGATATCTTTTAAGTGGCGTAAATCCGCTTGCTATTTCCTGCCGTCCATTGAGCGTAGCCCGTCAATCTGTTAGCCTACATTCCCTTCTGATGTTCCCTTAAATATTGCCTCATTCCCGGGTTATTAATGGCCAAATTTGTGTTTGTAACCGGCGGTGTTGTTTCCTCTTTGGGGAAAGGCATTGCTTCCGCCTCACTGGCTGCCATTCTTGAATCGCGCGGCCTGAAAGTGTCCCTGATGAAACTGGATCCGTATATCAACGTGGATCCCGGCACCATGAGCCCTTTCCAGCACGGTGAAGTTTTCGTCACTGAGGATGGTGCCGAAACTGATCTTGACCTGGGCCATTACGAGCGTTTTGTGCGCACCACCATGGGCCAACGCAACAATTATACTTCAGGGCGTATTTATTCCGACGTAATCAGCAAGGAGCGCCGTGGCGATTACCTGGGCGGTACGGTACAGGTTATTCCGCATATTACTGATGAAATCAAACGTCGCATCATGGAATGTGCCGAAGGGCTGGATATCCTGATGGTGGAGATTGGCGGTACGGTGGGTGATATTGAATCCCTGCCGTTTCTCGAAGCCATTCGTCAAATCGGCATTGAGCAGGGCCACGATAATTCCCTGTTCATGCACCTGACCCTGTTGCCGTTTATTCCCACCGCTGGCGAACTGAAAACCAAGCCTACCCAGCACTCGGTTAAGGAACTGCGTTCTATCGGTATCCAGCCGGATGTGTTGATTTGCCGTGCTGACCGTCCGGTGCCGGACGATGAACGTCGCAAGATTGCCCTGTTCACCAATGTTGAAGAACGTGCGGTTATTTCTGCCGTGGATGCTGACAGTATTTATCAGATCCCCGTACTGTTGCACGAACAGTATCTCGATCAGATTGTGGTGGACAAATTGCGTATCGAAGCGCCGCAGGCGGATCTTTCCGAGTGGCAGGCGGTCACGGATGCGCTGTTTGATCCCAATGGTGAAGTTACTGTTGCCATGGTGGGCAAATACATGGGCCTCACTGAGGCCTATAAATCTCTCTCCGAGGCGTTGATCCATGCGGGATTGCACACCCGTACCAAAGTAAAGATCCGTTATATTGACTCGGAAGATATCGAAGTTGATGGTCTGGACTGTCTGGAAAAGGTTGATGCGATTCTGGTGCCCGGCGGTTTTGGTGAGCGCGGTACAGAAGGTAAGATTAGCGCGGTCAGATACGCCCGTGAAAACGGTGTGCCTTATCTTGGCATTTGTTTGGGCATGCAGGTGGCAGTGATCGAATATGCCCGCCACATGGCTGGGCTTGATGGTGCGCACAGCACTGAATTCACAGCGGATACACCACATCCGGTTATCGGACTAATCACCGAGTGGACCACAGCAGAAGGCGGGGTGGAACAACGCAGTGAAGATTCTGATCTGGGTGGCACCATGCGCCTCGGTGGCCAGCAATGTCAGCTCATGGACGGTTCTAAATCACGCGAATTATATGGCGAAAAATTGATTACCGAGCGCCATCGTCATCGTTATGAATTTAATAACAGCTATCTCGACACCTTGCAGAACGCAGGCCTGGCCGTAGTGGGGCGCTCAGTTGATGGCAGCTTGGTGGAAATGGTGGAGATTCCTGAGCATCCATGGTTTGTGGCCTGCCAGTTTCACCCGGAATTTACCTCTACGCCGCGTGACGGTCATCCATTGTTCAGCGGCTTTATCAGCGCTGCGCGTGCCCGGGCGGGTGTCTAGACTATGAGCATACATTCATGAGCATGAAACTCTGTGGGTTTAATGTTGGTTTGGATCAGCCATTGTTTGTCATTGCTGGCCCCTGTGTTATCGAGTCCGAGCAACTGGCGATGGACACGGCGACGGCACTGAAAGAAATGACCGACAGGCTGGGTATACCGTTTATCTACAAATCCTCCTTTGACAAGGCCAATCGTTCGTCTACATCGAGTTATCGTGGGCCGGGTATCGAAGCAGGGCTGCGCATTCTGCAAAAAGTCAAAGATGATATCGGCGTGCCGGTGCTGACTGATGTACATGAAGATACGCCCTTGGACGAAGTGGCCAGTGTGGTGGATGTATTGCAGACACCTGCGTTTCTTTGCCGACAAACCAATTTCATTCAGAATGTAGCGCGTACCGGTTTGCCTGTGAATATAAAAAAAGGCCAGTTTCTCGCGCCGTGGGACATGAAAAATGTGACCGACAAGGCGCGTGAAGCGGGTAACGATAACATCATGGTTTGCGAACGGGGTGTCTCTTTCGGCTACAACACGCTGATTTCGGACATGCGTGGCTTGGTGGAAATGCGTAACACGGGTTGTCCTGTGGTGTTTGATGCCACCCATTCGGTACAACAACCGGGAGGGCAGGGTGCCACGTCAGGTGGTCAGCGTCAGTTTGTGCCTGTGTTGGCGCGCTCGGCGGTGGCAGCAGGTGTTTCTGGTTTGTTTATGGAGACGCACCCTGATCCTGAAAAAGCATTGAGTGATGGGCCCAATGCTTGGCCACTGAGTGAAATGGAAGGGCTGTTGGAGACCTTGAAACTGCTGGATGATGCCGTGAAGTCTCGCGGATTTGGACACGACCCTGCGCAGTGATGTTTTTGGCATGTACAGGATGAAAAACTCTATGTAAGTACGGAAATTATGAATTTCTTTTCATTCATCATTCCGGCGCAGACTGTGGAGCATGGAGCATGGAGGATGTTAGCCAGTTACTGGATTCCGGCAAGGCCGGAATCCAGTGTCGATAGCAAGGAATCACAATGGAACGTCAGCTCTGCTGTGTATATTTTGACTGTTGCAGGCTGTGGAGTCTGGAAAAGGTTGACGAGTTATTGGCCCCGACTTTCAACGGAATGATGGATTATTCAGGTAACATCAATTTTTTTCAACCGTCATTCCGGCAAAGGCCGGAATCCAGTGTCGATGGCAAGGAGCCACAATGGAATGTCAGCCTTGT
>JALSGT010000150.1 GCA_026982555.1 Chromatiales bacterium | reverse complement strand
CTCAACAAGGAAAAGGACGATGATTTACGCCAGGAATTAACCCAATTGCTTGCCAGGGAGGAACAGAAATGAATACTCAAAAAGACCCATGGACGGAAGGAGCAATGCCTCCAGACTCACAAAAACCAAATTTTGACCCGATGAAAAATCTGCCGACAATCTTACGTATTTTGGGTGCAGGTGCGGTGTTAATCGCCATGTACAGCTTTTTGATCCGGGGTTGGGATAATGGCGACGACATGTTCCGGTATTTTTTACTGCTGGGTCATACCGGGGCATTGGCAGCCATCGGTCTCGCCAGCGCTTACTGGTTGAAAGAAAGTAAAGGCGCACGCCTGTTATTAACCTTGTCACTGATTTCAGTGCCTGCAAACTTCGCTATTCTTGGTGCATTTATATTTTCGCAAACCGCAGCGATAGATGTCAGTGCCTACCCGCATTACGTTGCATGGACTGTAGGCAGCCTGACATCTGCACTGTTAAGCAATGGCATCGCTTTATTGGTGTTGATTCCAGTGACATTTCTTGGGTTTACGGTATTGGCAAGAAGCATGTCGGTAAAATTATCAATATTGTTTTTATTAAGTAATGCCACACTTTTATTGCCGCTACGTGACCCGCAATTAGTTGGTTTTATGGTATTGACACTGACTTTTGTTGTTATTTATTTAAGCCGGAAAACAGCAAGCCACAACGCAGCTGCTAAAACGAATGAAGGCATCATCGCCCTTGGCTTACAGCTTTTGCCTTTGGCTGTTTTAATGGGGCGTAGTCTATGGCTTTATTCGGCTGATTTATTTTTGTTGACCGTGTTATTCATTAGTGTGTTTTTTATTGTACGTCAGATATCTCGTTATCTGGGCGTTAATTCCAGGATAAGCAGCCTTCTGGAAGGTTTGTCCGTTTTATCGGCGATATCATTTGGTTTTTTATTGATTGAAACGCTACAGGTCATAACGCAATTTCCTTACGAGATATTGTTTCCACTTGGCATAACAGCTTCAATGGCAATGATATATGATATTTCATATCGTAATCATGACAGAGCAGGCATATACAGACGTTTTGCTGTAGCGGGTCTGGTTATCGGAATGGCCGTCAATTTGTTGGATAACGCAGGTTTTGCGGTCTCGCTGATAACGATCGTTACCGGTGCAGGCGTGAGTTTTTGGGGCTATAAATTTAAACAAAGAAACCTGTTTTCTGGAGGCATTATTTTAATATTGCTGGGTGTTGTGCAACAGCTTTATGAGTTGGTGTATCATTTTGATATTGGCAATTGGGCGGGACTGGCGATATTAGGTGTCGCGTTTATCATTATTGCTTCGATGATGGAGTCCAAGGGCAGCAATATAAAACGACGCCTTGCCGGGTGGAAAAGCAGACTGGATCAGTGGGAAAAATAACTGAAAAGGATAGAACAGGACAGGGTAGGAAACCTGTCCTGTTTTTGTGGAAAAATCAGTATGAAAATAAAACAGATATTCATTATTTTTTTATACATTATAATGCAGAGTGTAACAAACCCTGTTTTTTCGATGGAAAAATATAACGAAATGCCCATGGCTGATAACGAAAATGAATGTGTTGTATTGCTTCATGGGCTGGCCAGAAGTAATCGTTCATTTTCAGCCATGGAAAAATCACTGCGTAAATCAGGCTATCATGTTATTAACGTTGATTATCCATCAAGGAAAAAGACAATTGAAAAGCTGGCAGAAGAGCATGTGACAAAAGAGGTGGAGAAATGCCAGTCTGTACAGCCAAAAAAAATACATTTCGTCACTCATTCCATGGGAGGGATTTTGGTTCGCTATTATCTGGCTAATCATTTATTGGATAATTTAGGTCATGTTGTGATGTTGAGCCCTCCCAACCAGGGGAGTGAAATTGTTGATAAACTGGCAGGCTCTCCAGGGTTTTACGCATTTAATGGTCCGGCAGGGCAGCAATTGGGTACATCAGCGGAAAGCCTGCCGAACAGTCTGGGGGCTGTGGATTATTCTGTTGGTGTCATAACGGGTAACAAGAGTATTAATCTGATTTTATCCACCCTCATTCCAGGCGATGATGATGGTAAAGTATCTGTTGAGCGGGCTAAAGTGGCGGGAATGTCAGATTATTTGATTGTGCCGCATACGCACCCGATGATCATGTCGAGTAACGAAGTGATTCGTCAGACAATACATTATCTGCAGAATGGAAAATTCCATCGAAAAAACGCGATTCTGAAGAAACAGGAATAATCATGAGCCGCAATGTGAAGCTGAAAATATTACAGCTGATATCGGTAATTATACTGGTCACAGTATTCTTTATTGAGCCCATTGCTCAGGATGCCAGTTATCATCTGTTTGCTGATGGACAGACAAAAATGGGTATCCCCAATGCATGGAATGTTTTGTCAAATATCCCTTTTGTCATCATCGGTATTCTTGGCTTTGTTATCGTCAGAAGGTATTTGCCAGAAAAATCTTGTACAGTTTATAAAATACCGGTTCTGATATTTTTCATTGGTTTGATATTAACCGGGCTTGGTTCGGCTTATTATCACCTTTCACCAACCAATGAAACGCTGTTATGGGACCGGTTGCCAATGACAGTATCATTTATGGCCTTTTTTTCATTTATCCTATGGTTTCATCTTAGTCAGAGACTGGGTAGGGCCGTATTATGGCCACTTTTATTCATCGGGGTATTATCGGTATTTTATTGGTCATATACAGAAGCTATGGGTTTTGGGGATCTTCGTTTTTATGCAGTTGTACAGTTTTTACCCATAATATTGATACCCCTCATATTGTTGCTGTTTCCGGTATCACGTTACCAACAGAAATATATCTGGTTGATCCTGGGGCTGTATCTCACGGCTAAACTGGTGGAAAATTATGATACTGATATTTATGATGTTCTGGGTGTCAGTGGCCATACAATAAAACATGTTATCGCATCTTTTTCCGGGATTGCTTTCCTGTTGGCGGTCTGGAGCATTAGCCGCTATGATAACGGTACTGTCAATAACACCATAAAATAGTATGCATTATTCGTCTGGTTTTAATGCCTCAAAAATCCGTATTGTCTTTTTGCTAAGTTTAGTAACTCAGCTATTATTCCTTACGCCTGGACAAAGTTCTGCGCTCGCTGAGCCATTAAATTTCTCTTATATTGATGAGCAAATCAAAGTCCATGACGGGTTAACAGGCGTACTTGTACTGGATAAAGGCGAAGAGGCGCTTTTGGCGCGGGCATGGTTGGCAGATCATGCACAGCAAAGCATTGAAGTCCAATATTTTATCTGGAGTACCGATAATATTGGTATTTTGGCAACGGAAGCTCTGTTGCGTGCGGCAAACCGTGGAGTGAAGGTGCGAGTGATTGTTGATGATTTATTGATTGACGCGCCCGATAAAACGTTGCTTGCCCTTGCTTTGCACCCAAATGTATTTATTAAAATCTATAATCCACAACATTCTGTAGGGACACCGATTCATAAGCGTGTTTTGAATGTGGTGACTGATTTTCGAGGCGTTAATCAACGCATGCATGACAAAACATTTATTGTGGATGGCAAGGTTGCCATCACAGGTGGTCGGAATATGGCTGATGAATATTTTGATTATAATAATGAATATAATTTCCGTGATCGAGACATTCTGGTGTTGGGTAATGTTGTCGAAAAAATGGTATGGAGTTTTGAGCAATTCTGGCGCAGTGAGTTAAGCGTTGAGGTTAATGATTTGTTTGATGGCCTGGGGATTTTGCAAAAAAATGTATCAATAAATGATACAGAGGTGCAGGAAATTTATCAGGAATTACATAAATACGCACAATCGCCTGATAATTTTGAGCCTGAAGTGCGAAAGTCCATTGAGAATGTGCCTGCTGCCTTTCAAGCGCTGACAGAAGAAGTGATATGGACTGATGCCCGATTTGTCAGCGATACGCCCGGGAAAAATAACCGGCGCTTTTCACTGGGTGGAGGAGGTATTACAACGGCTGAATTGGCAATGCTGGTTGAAAAATCAAAGCATAAAATTGTGATCCAGACGCCTTATCTGGTTTTGAGTAAAAAAGCGGAGTCATTATTTCGACGAACACAAAAGCGAGGTGTTTCTATACAAATCAGCACCAACTCTCTTGCATCAACCGATAATATACAGGCCTTCAGCGGTTACAAAAATCAGCGTAAAAAGTTATTGAATATGGGTTTACAAATATTTGAATATAAACCAGATCCCGCGACGCAAGAACAGCTTTTACACCGTTACGACGATATAAAAAAGTCTCGCCCGGTTTTTGCTCTGCATGCCAAGACTATGGTGATTGATTCAGAAACGGTTTATATCGGCACTTATAATCTGGATCCGCGTTCTGAAAACCTTAATACAGAAGTGGGCATTATTGTTCGCAATAAACAGATTGCGAAAAAAGTAGAACAACTTATCCAAACTGATATGGGACCAACGAATAGTTGGAATGCCCTGTATGATGACCCGGATTCATTTGCGTCATCATGGAAGCAATGGCGGGTTTTCTTTTGGCAGTTTATGCCGATTAAACCATTGCTTTAATAGGAAGTCTTATAGCATAGCAGTCAGGCTAGGTAAATTTGTTCATTATTTATAATGAGCAGTGATATTAATTATTCGAATGACGTGAGTTTTTTTCTTCAGGCAATGGCTTTGTGGGGTGTGTACAAGGTCACGGTGGAACCGCTGCGCTTGTTCCACCCTACGGTTTTGCGCTGTGTTGAATCTAGCGGAACAAAAAAATTATGATCCCTAATGCCACCTTCTATCCAGGGCTCTACCCTCTATCCGGGCAGGGTGGAACAAGCGCAGCGGTTCCACCAAACGGAAAGAGATATATTTTATTCACCATAGTTGCATACCCTGAGTATGCAAAGGGTTTTCCAAACAAAGGATGAATTATCTGAACGTCGATAAACACGGGGCATCAGAAATAGCTTTTTCTATAATTTCAACATTACCCAGAATAGCCCAGGCCGGGATTGGTGTTTTTATTTTTCCAGGTTGCCATGCATAGCCAATACTGTTGAATATCAGGGCATGTATTTTTGCCACAGTGCGGTTAATGCCCCAGCGGCGTGCCCATCTTTCCCCAGTGCAGGACGTATTTCTCCATAACGGGCGTCAGTTTTATCATCATTTTCTTCTGCCAATATACCGCCAAAATAGTTTTGGCGGTATATTGGTATGTCGTTTTTCTTTCAATAAGGTGGTTCGGGCGGTGATGTTAGTTTTTCTTTGCTTTTTATCGTTAGTTATGGCGCAGAGAATTCTATTTCTTCACTGTCGATGGGAAGATCAATGTCTCTTGACCATTCATTCCATGAACCAAAATAAACCTTGAGATTATGAAACCCGGCCTGATGCATTGCGACATAGGTATTTGATGCCCGGGCTCCTTTAAAGCAATAAATAATAATGTCACTGTCAGTATAAATACCTTTTTGTGCGCATAGCTCTTTTATCTCTTCGCTGGATTTAAAAGATGCAATGTTGTCGTTATCATCCATAAAGTCATACCACTCTATCCATACAGCACCAGGTATGCGTCCCTTGCGTGGCGCAAAATCTATACCGTAAGGTGATGAGCTTTTTCCTATCCACTCAACTTCATCTCTATTGTCGAGTAAAATAATGTCATCATTGTTTATTGCCTTCAACACAGTAGCTTTGGTTGCCATAATAGAATTATTAATTTTGACAATAAAATCACATTGGTTGGTTTTTTCAGTGTCGGTTGTGGTCGGGTTTCCTGTCTTTTTCCATTGTGAATAGCCTCCCTCAAGAATTCCAATGTGCTGGTGGCCAAGGTATTTCAATAACCAGAATCCACGGCAGGATGCGCCATAACGTGTATTAAGGTTATCTTCATAAATTATGACCATCTTGTCAGAAGAAATACCTGCCTTTGAAAACAGTTCAGTATATACAGATTTAAGTTCATTCAAGCCATCCTCTGTACTGGTGCTAAGAAAATAAAAGATTTCCGGGATATTTGTCGCGCCAGGAATATGACCCTTTTCAAAATCTTCTTTATCCCGAATGTCAATAAACATCACATCTTTATCATTTATGGCTTCTATCTCAGCTGACGTATATAGTATTTTTTCAGACATCACTATCTCCATTTAGTCATTTTATTTTATAACCTGAATTAGGAGCTGGAAATTTTTCCACTCAGTAGAATCAATGAATTATGTCGGATTGCTGACGGTGTGCCGGTGCGAAAACACGCCAACCTATTGCTTTTATAACGCCATAATTTAGCTCCCAAGCCATATTATATCTATTGCAAGATATATTAAACATTGAATCCAGGATTAACATTTGTTGAGGCATCAGATAAAAGAAATACACGCTGCATGTACATAATTTGAGTCATCGTCAGCAACATACACATGCTTCTTCTTCCAAGCATATGTGCCCGGGGGAGTTGCTGAAAAAATATCTGGTAGCGTGCTGGTGCCGGAAGTGTTGCCTTTTCCGGGTGATATTTACTTTTCCTCCGCTGTGCGTTCCGCCAACTTAAGTCCCGTTTAATTATCCACTGGTATTGTTGACGCGCGGGCTTGGGTCTGTGCGGGGGCACTGCTGCATGTTTTATCGCTAAAAATTTCTTGTGTTGTCGTGAACGGAGTATTACGCCGGGAGTTGCTCATGTTGGATGGTTTTTATTGGTTGGTTCAAAAGGGGTGTCGAAAAAGTAACCAGGTCATGATGTTTGTGCTTGTGTTGTTTTCTGTTACACCGGTGCCGGTTTTGGCGCAGGCGTTGTGGACGCTGGAGGACAGTATTCAGCGTGCAGTGGACATTGCGCCGGAAACACGCGGTGCGGAGGCGCTGATTCGTGCTCGTGAGGGCGCGCTGAAACAGGCGGGCGCATGGCCGAACCTGGAAGTTGAGGTGCGTGCTGACGATTCAATGAGCAAGGATGAGGGGGGGCATGGTACTGATTTTACCCAGTTTGCGTTTAGCCAGCCGTTGCCGCTTAGTGGTCGTCTTGGTTATCAGCGCAGTGTTGCCGAAGCGCAGCTGGATGCAGCCCGCAGTCAGCGCCAGTATCAGCAGGTGCGTCTGGAGGCTCAGGTGGCACGCCGTTATCACAACTTGCAGTTAGCGACAGAGCGTTTGCGTCTGGCAGAGTTGCGTTTGCAGCTGGCGACGGCATTGCAGGCTGCCGGACGCCAGCGGGAGCAGGCCGGGGAGCTTTCCCGCCTGGAGCGTTTGCGTCTTGACCTTATCCGTGAATCGGCGCAACAAATTCTTGATAAATCTGAAGGTAAAGCTAACGAGGCATTAAGCCAGTTTCGTACCTATCTGGGTTTTACCACTGGAACGGCAGAGGCAAGGGTGCAATTGACACCACTGACGCCTTTTGATGCCACTCCCGCGCTTGCGCAATTGCAGGAAAGTTTGTCACAACATCCGGCCATACTGGCGGTAAAGCAGCGGCTGGCGGCGGCTCAGGCGAAGGTCAAGCTGGTGCGCGCTGAGCGGATGCCGGATCCGACGCTGAGCCTGTTTCGTGAGCGGGACTCGCTTAACGGGCGCCGCCAGGGTGTGAATGGTATTGGTATTGGTTTCACTCTTCCGCTTTGGAATCGCAACAGTGGACGCATCAGTGCAGCCCGTGCGCAAGTGGTTCAGATACGATCAGAGCTTCAAGCGCTGGAGCGAGATCTGGGAAGCCGCCTGCAACAGAGTTATTTACACCTTGGTCATTTGGTGCAGCAAGGCAAACATTATCGCAACCGGGTGTTTGAGCCTGCGCAACAGGTTTTTGATTTGACCCGTAAGGCTTATACCAATGGCGAGGCGGAAATTCTTTCCCTTATCGATGCTAACAATACTTATTTTGATGCCCGTGAACGTTACCTGGAGTTATTGCAGGAGGCCTGGCAGGAGTCCGCAGAATTGCGTTTGGCTGCTGGCCATCGTTTTGTTGATGAAAAGCAGACCGGGAGACAAACGGAAGAAAAAATTAACGCACAGGCGATTGCCACACAGGATACTTATCATGAATAAACCAATGACCATGTTGGCTTTTGTATTACTTTTTATTGTTACCCCGGTATCCGTTTTTGCGGTGGAGTTGCAACTTACTCCGGCACAATTGGCCAATGCCAGTCTGGAGACTGCTGCAGTAAGTCACCGGGAAAGTCTTACACAGTTGAAGCTGAACGGCATTCTCACTGCTGATCGGCGCAGAACCCACCGTGTTGCACCTGTGGTGGATGGTTTGGTGACAACGTTGCGTGTTGTTGCTAATGAAAAAGTACGCAAAGGGCAGGTGCTGGCGCGGTTGCGCAGTCATAGCCTGGGTCAGGCACAGGCTGGTTATTTAGAGGCGCTGGCACGCTTTGAGCTGGCCGAAACCGAACGTACTCGCATTGAGGGCTTGTGGAAAGACGGGGTGGTGGCGGAAAGCCGTTGGCTAAAAGTGGACAGTGAATATAAAAGTGCCCGCGCCACATTGGAGGCCCGTCGTCGTTTGTTGTCTTTGGCCGGGCTGTCTGATAGACAAATCAGACAACTGGCCAAACAGCCCGACCGGCTGGCGGTGTTTGATTTGATCAGTCCTATTGATGGTCTGGTGACAGGCGTGGAGATTGAGTCCGGCCAGTTGCTCGGCGTTGGACAAGTGGCTTTTCGCGTCGATGATCTTAGTACTCTGTGGGCCATGGTGCAGATTCCGGTAGCCAGTTTGCCGCAAGTCAGCGCAGGTGCGGCGGCACAAATTCGTGTGCAGGCCAGTCCGGGACAAATATACCGTGGGACACTGGAGTCTTTGGGTGGTGAGGTGAAAACCTTGAGTCAGACCGTGAGCGGTCGCATTGTGCTGGCCAACCCGGACGGGCGGCTGCTGCCGGGTATGTATGCCGAAGTCACTCTCAGCGGTATGGCCAGTGAGGGATTAATGGTACCCGCTTCGGCAGTGTTTCGGCTTGGTGACCAGAATTATGTTTTCAAGGTGCTGGGTAATGGCAGATTTGAGCCGGTGGTGATTGAAGCCGGTACCGAAACGGGCGGCTGGATACCGGTCATCAAAGGTATTACGGCTGACACGAATGTTGTCAGTCGTGGTGTTGCTGAACTCAAGTCCCATTGGCAGTACGGCGCAGGGAGTGAATAACCCATGATTGCTTCCCTGATTCGTTTTTCCCTGATCCAGCGGTTGATGCTTTTATTACTGGCGACGGTGCTGACCGCTGCCGGTGTGTGGGCCTTCAAGAGCCTGCCCATCGATGCGTTTCCCGACATTGCTGCGCCGCAGGTGCAGGTTATTGTCAAAGCACCAGGGCTGTCACCCACCGAGGTAGAGAGTCGTATTACATTCCCCATTGAAATAGAAATGCAGGGCCTGCCACGACAAACGGTGTTGCGTTCCACCACTAAATACGCACTGAGCATTATCATCATCGACTTCGAGGATGGCACCGATATTTACTGGGCGCGTCAGCAGGTGAACGAACGCCTTAACCAGGTGTGGAGTGAGTTGCCCGAAGGCGTGGAAGGTGGGCTTGGCCCCATCACCACACCGTTAGGTGAAGGTTTCATGTATCGCGTCGAAGGCGAAGGATATAGCAATCAGGAATTGCGTCGTATTCAGGACTGGCTGATTCGTCCGCGTTTGCGCACCGTAGACGGGGTGGCCGATGTCAACTCACTGGGTGGTGAGGTCAAGGTTTTTGAAGTAGTGGCCAATCCTGAAGCTTTGCTGGCGCATGGATTGAATCTGGATGACCTGGAAACCACGCTGAAAAATAACAATCGCAATGCGGGGGGTGACCGCATTAATCGCAACAATGAAGTGTTGCTGGTGCGCACCACCGGGCAGCTGAGCGGTTTGTCGGATATTCGTAGCATTACTGTTGCCAGCCGCAATGGTATACCGATACATATCAGTGATGTGGCCGAAGTGCGTATTAACTCACTGACCCGTTACGGTGCGGTGACGGCTGATGGACAGGGTGAAGTGGTTACCGGGTTGGCTCTGTTACGTTTGGGCGCTAACAGTCGCAGTACGGTGGAAGGTGTTAAAGCAGAACTGGAAGCGCTGAAACCGGCACTGCCCGAAGGCGTACGCACGGTACCTTTTTATGACCGCACTGAACTGGTATCGGCAGCCGTATGGACAGTGGAAAAGGCGCTGGGTGAAGCTGTTTTACTGGTGCTGCTGGTGTTGATCGTGATGCTTGGCAATTTGCGCGCTGCATTGACTGTGGCGCTGGTTTTACCGCTGTCGGTGTTGTTTACGTTCATCATGATGCGCATGTTTGGCATCAGCGCCAATCTCATGTCACTGGGTGGGCTGGCTATCGCCATTGGCATTTTGGTGGATGCGGCAGTGGTGGTGGTGGAAAATATTCACACCCAGCTGAATCGTGCGCCCAAAGGCGTTAATCGCCTGCATCTGGTCTATCGGGCGACACTGGAAGTTGCCACCCCCGTGATTAGCGGTGTGCTGATTATCATCGTGGTATTCCTGCCGTTATTCAGCCTCACTGGTCTGGAGGGGAAAATGTTTACTCCGCTGGCAGTGACCATTTCGTTTGCGCTTATCGGCTCATTGATTTTGTCATTCACGGTGATTCCGGTGCTGGCCAGTTTACTGATGCGCGGTGATCATGAAGGTGATAGCCGAGTGCTGGCAATATTAAAACGCATTTATTTGCCGGTTATGCACTGGGCGCTGGCCCGGCGCAAAACAGCGGTAGGAGGTGCGCTGGTTGCATTGGCGGTAGCCATTGCGTTGTTTCCCCTGATTGGCAAAGAGTTTATGCCGGTGATGGATGAAGGCACCACTGTGGTGATTATCGAAAAACTACCCAGCATCTCATTGGAACGTTCACTGGAACTGGATGTGCCACATCAAAAAGCAATGATGGAGCTGCCCGAGGTTATTGGCGTGGTGTCACGTACCGGTGCTGATGAATTGCGTCTTGACCCTATGGGGCTGCATCAGACGGACAATTTTATTATTACCAAACCACGGGATCAATGGACGGTAAGCCTGGAGGAGTTTCAGGAAAACCTGCGCGCAAAACTGGATGAGTTTATCGGCATTGATTATGCCTTTACTCAGCCCATTGATATGCGTGTGTCAGAAATGCTCACTGGTGTACGTGCTGCCATGGCGATTAAGCTTTACGGTGATGATCTTGATGTACTGGAAGAAAAATCCAAACAGATCGAAGCACTGGTGAATCAGGTGCCTGGTGCTGTGGATGTATTTCGTGGTCAGCTGTCCGGTCAGATCTATCTGCAAATAGAAATACGGCCACAGGCCATTGCACGTTTTGGTATCAATATCGAAGATATCAACCGGTTGGTGGAAGTGGCTGTTGGCGGTCGCGTGGTCACCGAAGTGATTCAAGGCAACCAGCGCATTGGTGTGCAACTGCGTTATCCGGAACTGGCCCGTAGCTCACCGGCGACTATTGGCGCACTGTGGGTGGAAACCCCGGACGGGGAAAAAATACCGCTCAGCAGTCTGGCCGACATTCGTGAAGTGGATGGTCCGGTGTCCATTGACCGTGAGTCCGCCAAGCGTCAGATTGTTATTCAGGCAAATGTCGAAGGCCGTGACGTGGTGGGTTTTGTTGATGACGTGCGCGCAACGATTAGCCGTGAGCTGCAACTGCCCCCATCGTATTACATTACCTACGGTGGTCAGTTTGAAAATCAGCAACGTGCCGCTGCACGTCTGGGTCTGGTGGTGCCTATCTCCATCGCACTGATTTTTGTGATGTTGTTTACCACTTTCCGTTCTCTGCGGCAGGCCGGGCTGATTATTCTCAATATTCCCTTCGCCATGATCGGTGGCGTGGTCAGCCTGTATTTATCTGGTTTATACCTGTCGGTGCCCGCCTCGGTGGGGTTTATCACCTTGTTCGGTGTGGCCGTACTCAATGGTGTAGTGATGGTGAGCTACTTTAACCAACTGCGGGAAGCCGGGCGTAATGTATTGCAGGCCGTGCAGGAAGGGGCTGAACGGCGATTGAGACCGGTGCTGATGACGGCGCTTATTGCCAGTCTGGGGCTCATGCCCCTGCTGTTTGCCACCGGCCCGGGTTCTGAATTACAGCGGCCTTTGGCCGTGGTGGTGATTGGCGGATTGTTTACCTCTACGCTATTGACCCTGATTTTGCTGCCCACCCTGTATGCCTGGCTGGAAGGCGGGTCGAAACATCAACCTCAGCGTGTTGACAATAACCCACGGGAGAAACGGACATGAAACTTTTGACGCTGATTATTCACACCAACGTACAACAGGAACTGGCCGACCGGTTACGTAACATGGAGACGGTATCAGGGTTTACTTTTAGCCATGTGGAAGGGCATGGTGTACAGGCTGAAAATGACCCGTTTCTTTCGGCGCGGGATAAGGTGGTTGGTTATACGCCACGAGTACGGGTGGACATTCTGTTGCAGGATGGTGATGTGGACTCGCTGCTTGAAACGTTATGCGGCACAAGACTGGGTGTTGCCGAACATGGCATTTACTGGGTGACCGCTGTTGAACAGAATGGGCGTTTATAACGGCAGGGTGGGCACACACTACGCGCCATCCTGAAACCCCTGGTTCACATTAGCGACATTTTCAGCAGACTACACTGCCGGATCAGGAAATACCCCTTCAACAAAATAAGTGTCGAGGGAATAACGATAGCCTGTTTTATCCGCCATTGAATAAAATCGCACAGTGTCGTGTGTGGTTTCACAAATCCACTGACGTTGGTTTTTGGGTGTTGTGGCGGCCAATGCGCCCGCGTTGAAAAGTGCGGCATTGATGCCGTGATTACAATCCCGTGCCGATAAATATTCAAAGGCAGCAATCCCGTGTTCACGCATTGCGCGCCCCAGGTTTTGTGTGTCTTCGTAGCTGACAGGGTTTAATAATTGATCCCGGTAGTCACTAAAAGGAAACTTTTGAAGTTTCAGCCCGGCAGTCGTCGTGTAGCGGACAGAAAAAAGGGTGTGCTGGGTAATGAGTTTGTTGGATGGTGGCGGTGTACTCATTCCCGACCAGAACAAAAAGCGGTAATACCCGGTTTCTGCAAACGCTGTTTCCTCTGTCAGGGAACCGTACAACAGGCTTGGCTCATATTTTGCGCCAAATCGGGAGCCATAGGGGAGAGGAGGGTAACGAAAGGGGGTTGCCAGCAGGTAATGTAATGCGCCATTGAGTGATGGTGCGGGTGGTTTTGAACTGTCCAGCATTTCTTCCAGTGCAGCCTGTTTTTCGAGGTCATCAACAAGGCTGTTGGTGGCAATCTGTTCCTGGCTTTCTACAATTCTCAGTAAACGATTATCAAGATGTTCGGGAGTCACCCTGTCCCTGACCGTTGCCCAGATGTCCATCAAATTTTTCCGCGCATGGCATCCAGATATTCAAGAACGTGGTTGAGCCCCTGTACAGTCTGAACCTGCTTGGCCGGGGTGCCGCCAGTGTGACGATTTTCGGTATGCATCCAGTGCTTCATGTCGTCAGGTTTTCCACCAATCAGAACGTAAAGGCTGCGATAACAACGGATAAATAGCAATGCCAGCTCGCCTGCCTTGCTGGTGGGCGAAAGACCGCGACTCAGCGTCGTGCGATCTTTGCCAATAACATTGCCTACCTGAGCCTGTGTCATACCTAATGCCTTGCCCGTATTTAACAGCGCCTCAGAAAGAACAGCGTTATTATCAATGGGTTGGGCGTGTAAAAGCGCCATATGCCGGCCTCCTTGATTGTTGTATTCTCACATTATAGGACAGAATGATGCGTATGCAACAAAATGCGGCGATATAGCCCTGGCAGGCGGCGTGAATCCGGCAGGTTTCGGAGGGTTGGCGATTGCCCTCCGAAATAGGGGAGCGCTTTGTTTTGAATGAAAAATTCAGTGAATTGACGGGTGGGTTTTATGATGCTCCGGTTTTACACTGGGGGTGGATTCGGCACCAAGAGGAATATCGTCTTCCTCGTTTTTTTTCTGCTCGCTGGCCTCCAGCGTTTTCAATTCTTCTTCGGTGATGGCGGGGGGGCTGTCAGCAGTTTCCGCAATGACGGGTGTTGTTTCTTCCGTGACTGAAGGCTCAGTACCGGACGATTCCGCGTGCGTTTTCACTTTTTCGACCTGTTTTTCCACCGTTTCTTTTGGCGGGTCGGTATCTTCAATGGTCACCGCTTCGGTTGTTGTTTCAGCGGTGGTTGCCATAGCCTCCTCAGTATCAGGCTGTGTGGCGCCATCATGCCCGGTATCTGAAGGTGCGGGAGCAATGGCATCAACTGTCGGTTTTTCCTCGCTGGCGACCGTGGCGCTGGCACCTGCGGCGGTGAGAATTTTTGTCTCCGGCAGATCCAGCGTGGTGGCGAGGGGTTTATCGTTGCAGAGTTTTTGTGCGCCAGTGGCCAGGTGTTCATACACTTCGCGGTAATCATCAGTGAGTTTGTTGAACAACAGGGATGTTTTGAGGAAGTGACGGTTGACCTCACCCTGATATTCACTAAGCTGGTTTTGCGTCGTTTCCAATTGTTTTTCCAATCCCAGTGTGTGTTTATCCTTTACTTGTCGGGCGATATAAAATCCCACGCCGCCGCCGATGGCAAATACAATGGCTCCGCTCATCCAGGCCATGAGTGATATTTCGCTGAGCATGTTGCACCTCTCATTAATTCTGCAGGTTTCAGTATTTTGCATGCTAACGGATGTGGCGCGAGGCTGTCATGTAATTTTTGGCATTTGTGGGAATTCTGTCCCCGTTGGCGGCTTTCAGGCGCGGTTGATTGCCGGGGTAGAGCTAATAACTTACCAAGGGTTTCAGTTTTTTATTGTTGTTGTAGCGGTTTATAAATTGAGAGGGGGGCATAGCTGTCAGGCTAAGCCGGGTAGGGTGGAACAAGCGTAGCGGTTCCACCAGACGGGAAAGAGACCTCAAGGTTCGATCCGCTATGGATGCCCACCTTGAGTCGCCATTGGCTGGTGAGCTGTGATTGCATGAAGGCTTTTTTCCCGCTTTCAAGCGGTCAGGTTGTGGGTTTTTGTCAGTGGTGGTGGGTACAAAGGCTATTTGTTGTTTCTTATCGCCCCATTGGTGGAACCGCTGCGCTTGTTCCACCCTACGGTTTTACTCTCTGTATTGAAGAGAGCAGACAAAAAACCGGTAATGCCCTGGTTTCACTCTCTTTCCGGGCAGAGCTTAGCCTGACGGTTATAAGGGAGGCAGAGCGCATGTGCTGGTTTGGGCGTTCAGAGTTGCTGGGTAGGTTGAGGTACCCCGCACCCGGCAGATGAGGCTTGGTCTGTCGATGAGTGCGTTGATTGCCCGGCGTTCATCCTTGCCTCGCAGCGGTTAACGGACTAACCCGGGGTTATTTTGCATGCAGGAGGGCTTGCAGAATGAAAATTACTGTATATAATGACAGAAAAACAACTAATTGCTGTATGAATTGACAGCAGATATCAGGAAAATTTCAGGAGGATCTTAATATGAAAGAGTTAACCAATCGACAGCAACAGGTGCTGGACATGATTCGCGACTTCATCGAAGAATACAATATGCCGCCCACCCGGGTGGAAATAGCTGACGCCATGGGCTTTCGTTCTGCCAACGCGGCGGAAGATCACCTCAAGGCCTTGTTGAACAAAGGGGCCATCGAAATGTATGCCGGTTCCTCACGGGGGATTCGCATTGTAGACAACAAAGAGCAGGGTTTACCTGTGATCGGGCGGGTGGCGGCTGGCAACCCGATTCTGGCAGAAGAAAATATCGAAGAGCATTATCAAATGGATGCTGCCATTTTTTACCCCGCAGCAGATTATCTGCTGCGGGTAAAGGGTATGAGCATGCGTGATGTGGGCATCCTTAACGGTGATCTGCTGGCAGTGCATCGCACACAGGACGTGCGCAGTGGTCAGATTGTAGTAGCACGTCTGGGGGATGAAGTGACCGTCAAACGTTTTCGTCGTCGCGGTAATAAAGTGCGCCTGATGCCCGAAAATCCCAGCTTTAAGCCCATCGAAGTGGATTTGCGCGATGAAGATTTGACCATTGAAGGTCTGGCTGTCGGTGTGATTCGGGGCGAGGTGAAATAATGAAACGGACAGCGGAATACTTTGGGTTAAAAGCAATCGGACACAATGTGATCAGTGGTTCTTTTAGTCTTTATGCGCAGGCGATCTGGCGCTTGAGTATTCGTTCACTCTCAGGGTATTTAAGGCCCGGTAAAAAAGGTAAAGGGAAAAGTCAGGCGCGGTACGAGCAAAGAATCAGTCACGCACCTGTAATCAATGCCAGCAAAAGCCAGATAGCAGAGGAAGTCCTGCCGACTGGCGCATTGACTGAAATCCGCAGTATTTCACTGGGTGAACAATGTCGTGCGGAGGCGCAGTCGCATAATCTACAGCGCAACCTGAAACAAATGCTGCCTGCCCTGGCCAGCTTTTGCCAGCAACGCTGGCTGGTACTGGTAGCGCCACCTTGTTTGCCCAGTATTGATGAGTTAAAAAAAGCAGGTATTGACCCGGCCCGTGTGTTGCTGGTGCATTCCGATAGTGCTAACGGTTTTGATGTTCTGGAGCAGACTCTGCGTTCGGGTACTTGCGGTGCTGTACTGGCATGGCTGGAAAAAGGTGATGCGCAAACGCTGGATTGTCTGCGTCAGGCAGCTGAAGCCGGTAATGCCTGGGGCGTGTTGTTTCGTGCGACAAAACGGAAACAGCGAGTGCGGCATGCGCGCCTTTCATCGCCCCGGCAGCGTGAAGGGACACAACTGAAAATGGCGATCAATTGACATTGACGATAAATGTCAGCTCGAAAAATCGGAGTTGTGGGCATAAAGGTTACAGATTAGGTTGAGGTGTCGATTCGACATGGCGACAGCCAGGGTATCAATATCCGGTTGGAATGGGCATGCAATAACTTCCCTGTTTGGTATTCAGATTGGGTTCACATTCGTTCGTTTTTTGTGTTTGAAAAACAGACGAGAGAGAGCTGAATACGACGACCCCATGGATGGGGGCGGTAGGGTGACTCAGGAGGTAAAGCCGAGATACCAGGCGGGGGAGTTATTGCATGCTTGTTTTTTGATCATTTTTAATGGAATGAAATAAGCAGCGAGATTTGAATATCTTTTTTGAGCGCGTTCCGGCTCCGGCAGAATGGAGCCCACACCCCGTCCCCATTTGCACCTCTCTCGCAGAATAATCTGCTTTCTTGCTCTTTTGAATGTCATGCGCAATGATTCTGTTGTTTTTCATTTGGCTCAATTCGTTACAATTGTTGCCGATACTGATAAAAATCACCATGCCAGTCTAATTAATAAAACCAGGGAGTTGTAGTGGATATTTCAACCTTCATTATTCTAGGCCTGATTGCCGCAATCGTGCTGTACGCCATCATGATTTACAACAATCTGGTGTCATTGAAGCATAATGTCAGCAAATCCTGGGCGAACATTGATGTGCTGCTGAAGCAGCGCCATGATGAGTTGCCGAAACTTATTGAGATCTGTAAGCAGTACATGGGGTATGAGCAGGAAACCATGGAAAAAGTGATGCAAGCCCGTTCCGCAGTGGCCAGCGCCCAGCAAATGGGTGATATGGCAGCCCTTGGGGCAGCAGAAACTCAACTGCGCATGGGGTTAGGTGGCTTGTTCGCCGTGGCCGAGGCCTATCCTGATCTCAAGGCTGATCAGTCTTTCCAGCATTTACAGACACGTATTAGCGGGCTGGAAAATGCCATTGCCGACCGGCGTGAATTTTACAACGAGGCGGTTAATCTTAATAATGTGCGCATTGAACAATTCCCGGATGTGATCATTGCCAGTCAATTCAATTTCAAGCCTGCTGAGTTGCTGGAGTTTGATGAAGAAGAGCTTAAAGACGTTGATGTCAAAGCATTGTTTGGCTGATTTTGTACAAGTCATTTTTTTAATTTATGTCCGCTGAGTCATTGCAAGCCTGGGTGCTCAATCTCCCACAGGGTAAATTTTATTTTTATCTGCTTATTGGTATTGTTGCCTCTGTAGCCGGTTTTGTTTTTGCCTTCATTTTCTTCCGGCGGGCACGGATTATTGAAGACACGCCCACCTCAAAAATCCGTTCTGCGGCACAAGGCTATGTTGAACTGGCCGGGCGGGGTGAGCTCATGGAAGGGGAGCCTATCATTGCGCCACTGACCACCACCCCCTGTACCTGGTATCGTTACAAAGTAGAAAAAATCAACGACCGGCACAGCCGTGTCGTGGCATCCGGTAGCAGCGATGAATTGTTTGTCTTGGTGGGCAGTACCGGTCGTTGCGTGATTGACCCGGAAGGGGCCACAGTCGCCTGCAAAACCAAAAAAATGTGGTATGAATTCAGTTATCCTTCACAGCGTAATTCACATAAAAGCGGCAGTTTCCTTGGGCGACTAAGTGGTCGTTATCGTTACACTGAAGAACGCATGCACCCTGGCGAATCTTTGTACGCCATTGGCATGTTTATGTCCGTGGGTGGTGGCGCGGAATCGTTTAATACCGATGCTGAAGTCCGTGACGTGCTGGCGCTTTGGAAAAAGAACCCGGCGGCGCTGTTGAAACATTTTGATGCCAATGGAGATGGTGAACTGGATGTGCAGGAATGGGAGGCCGTACGCAAGGCTGCGTACCAACGGGTGCGTCGTGAACAATCAAAGCGCAGCGTGGAACCTCCCACCCATATTATGAAGAAACCACAACACGACAACCGTCCCTATTTGTTATCCGTATATCCCCAGCATGAATTGATTAAACGCTATAAACTGAAAGCAGGAGGCTGTCTGGCAGGTTTTTTTGTGGCAGGTTCAGCAGCTGTGTGGATGGCAACGGTGCGACTTGTTTAGAGCTGCCCAATAACCTGCATTTAAGTGCAATGACTTATGCAATGATTATATTCATGTCGAGTTGGTGGATGTCACAAAGCCTGGTATGGGTTCCCACGGGAGACCGCAGGAACCATAAATAATGCCACGCGCCAGCTTGCTGCGGAGTTGTTTATTGCCGAAGTGTTCGGTATGTTTTTATCCGTGTAGTTGTCGTCCCAGCGATAGAGTGTATAGCAGAATAACGGGCACCTGCATGATCATCACCACCGTGCGGTAAATCAACTGACCGGAGCCCTCTCTCTGAGTAAAACGATCCACCTTTTTTTCCAGTTGATGAGAAAGTTGTTTAGCGATTTCATGAGTCACAAAAGCAAACACCAGTAAACCCAGCGCTGTTATTGCGCCGGGCCAGAAATGGATATCTGCTCGTGGTTGGGTATCGGCCCACCAGAGAAACACCATGGTGGCCGCTGCAATACCCTGAATGGGCAATACAAAAGCAGGCCAGCGGCTGAAAACCGGAATCAGTGGTAACAGTAGCGACAATAGAAAAACCACATTCACCAGGTTGCTCAATCGTAACTGCCCGGCGGCCAGCAGCTCACCAACAGGCAGTGCCGATTCCACGCCAAATAACACCGGGTAAGCCACCAAAATAAAACTGACCAGCGCCAATGCCCGTGCTGCGGGGATGACGGCA
This sequence comes from Chromatiales bacterium, assembly GCA_026982555.1. Taxonomy (GTDB): domain Bacteria; phylum Pseudomonadota; class Gammaproteobacteria; order SZUA-152; family SZUA-152; genus SZUA-152. The sequence continues at coordinate 21,683 of JALSGT010000150.1, read as the reverse complement.
TGTTCCATTAGCCAATGTGACGGTGCAACATCAGCGATGGCATTCAGCAATTTATAAGCCGCAACTTCGATAAGCACTGAGACAACGGCAAAAAGCATCAGGGCAAATAATAGTTGCGAGTGGAAGAGTGATTCTAATAGTGTCACGGGTATATTTATGGTGAATGATATCTTGCAGTTTACACCACCTTATTCGGCTACAATATGCGCAAGCTTTAAAATGGTCACTATTATGCCTGAACTTGCATCACCTTTTGACATTCACCTCACCGTTGAAAATACGGATTCCCGCGCTGTCGATTTACTGGCAGAAGCTACCGGTTTGTCTAAACAACATATCAAACAGGTCATGCAAAAAGGTGCAGTGTGGCTTGAGGAGAAAAAAACCGGCAAACCCCGCAGATTGCGGCGTGCCAGCAAAATACTTTCGATAGCTGATGAATTGCATCTTTATTACGATGCACGGGTGCTGGAATCCATTCCCACACCACCGCAGATTATTGCGGATCAAGGTGAATACAGTATTTGGCATAAACCCTGTGGTTTACTTTCACAAGGGTCAAAGTGGGGTGACCATTGTACGATTCAGCGCTGGGTCGAGCAAAACCTGATGCCACAACGCCCGGCTTTTATTGTGCATCGCCTGGACCGTGCGGCGACTGGCTTAATTATGATTGCCCATCAAAAACGTATAGCCTCCAGTCTTGCCGCACTGTTTGCACAACGTGAAATGGAAAAACATTATCAGGTCATTGTGCATGGCCAGTTTCCCGAAAGTACCTGGCCACAAAAAATCACTACCGACATTGATGGTCGTCATGCACGCAGTTATGCAAAGCTGTTGGAATACGATAAAGAAAAAAACTATTCCCTGCTGGAGGTGCGTATAGATACCGGGCGCAAACACCAAATACGCAAACACTTGTTGGGTATTGGTTTTCCTGTAGTGGGTGACCGGTTATATGGCAAGGAAAGTCAGGTAGACGAGAGAGAGGGGAATCTGCAATTAACAGCCAGTAGCCTGGCCTTTGTTTGTCCGCTCACGCAACAGAAAAAACATTTTCAGTTGCCCGAGGCATTGATGCTTAAACTGTAAAGAAGGATAGCTGTTAGGGTTCGTACTTCACCCCAACCTACCGAGTTGAGCATTTTATTGATTGTACAAACGTATTAACATCTTCTTTAACACAGCGGCCTTCCGCTCTTTCGACTAAGAATCACTCGAACAATAATTGTTATTTTTGTATGAAGGAAGTTACCCTAAAAATTGAAATCACCGGACACTGACCTTCGTCAGTGTGACGTTAACGCTTTATCAGTTTGCAGTAAAGTTGTTTATTTGAAAAAAATCGGCGTATTGGGTGTCTGGTTTTTTTGTATTTATGATTTTTTCTGCTGATACAAGGTGGAACCGCTGCGCTTGTTCCACCCTACCCAGTACTACCCCAACCGTAGCGGTTTCACCATTGACTTGAAAGAAGCCAGTGATACTTGATTTTGCCCCATGTCATTTCAATGATATCGTTGTCATCATCAGTGCTCGATGACAGAAAACACTATTTTTCAATTTCCACGATACACTGTCAAAACGGGACAATAATTTATCGATCAATCCCAATCCGGCATTTCGCACCCTTTCCGCTCCCTATATGATTATTTAAGTGTTTCACCCGAGGCGATAACCAACCTGACACGGGGGGTATTTCATAAAGCCTATCTGCATTGGCAGCGACGCTACAGAGCTACATTCAAACCAAGTGTTGTAAACGCAAAGGGCGCAAAGACGCAAAGAAAAAAGCACATATTTTGTGCTCTTTGCGCCTTCGCGAACTTTGCGTTAAATACACTAGAGGTGTTTAACCTAATATTCCGCAGTTGACTGTTTAGGGCGTGTAATAACACATTGATAAAAATTATGTTTTGAGTTTTTGTCGGGCTCGCTTGCTAGATGAGTCGCTATGACCGGTATCGCACGTTGCCTTTTGCGTCTGGCCGCGTTGCGCATCGTCGCAATAGCGGGCTATGACTCCTCATCGCACCTTGCCTGCCACAAGGTTCAATGCAATCTGCCGGCCATTCAGCGGCGGGTTTTAGGATAAATTATACGGTCCTGTATTTGTTAGAAATATCTATACCCCATTATGTTACTTCTCCGTGATCATGTTGGGGTTCGTGTCTTACCCCAGCCTGCCGAGCTGTAAGGGGGCTGCGGTTTAACTGATTATAATTTAGGTTTGCCGATATTATTAGTTAACAGTTTTAATGCTTGATGATATTTTTTAACCCTGGCCAAGTCTTTATCGGTGATTTTATCAAGCCTAGCTAAGTTCAAGTTATCTTTGATGTCCTCAATTTTTATTTTTCTGGCCAACTTGTTTTCTGATAACCGTGAGATGAAAGTTTCATAGCTCTCATTATCTTTCTTTGATAAATAGTCAATAGCTTCCAAAATAATTTCGGAAAACCCAAGTTTTTTTAAATCATTAAGTGTAAAATTACTATCTTCAATTACATCATGCATTACAGCCACTATCATTTCAATTTCAACTTGAAACTTAAGCATCAGTCGCAATGGATGCAAAATATAAGGCTGACCGGCCTTATCAGTCTGTCCAGTATGTGCCTCGGTAGCGACAGCAATAGCTTTGTCTAGATTGCTCAATCTGCTTTTCCTATCATATATTTTTCTTGGGTTATCTCATCACCTGATAATAAGGCATCGTTAAACAATTTGTTATCATGCGACACTGAATCAGGAGATTCCTCTTCACCATAAAATTTTCTGTAAATTGAACCATCTGTTTTCATGCGTCTGAACATAACTTTTTCGAATGGGTAATCAATATAGATATTTTTTGTATTTAAGTATTTTCCAGTTTTAATTGCCATAAATGGAACTCCTTACAACATCATAATAAGCTTTACTCTTCGTCTCAATTACTGAACGCCCAGGGTCAGAGGCTGGCAATATACGCCATTGTTCATAGAGTTTATGGCCTTGCCCCCCAGGGATTTTCGCTTTGACCGCAATAGAGTTATACAAGTCGTTACCAGGCAAGGCTTTTGCTATCGATTCAGGCTCTTTCGCATAAATCATTGCCGGAGTGTTCACTTGTACTTCGCCAAAAATTCCAGCTTGGGTTTTAATGGTGGAGTTAACGCCGCTATAACCTAGTGGGTCCGTAGCTCCATTGATGACCTTGACGCTAGCGCCATGCTTAGCCAATTCAGTAACCACTGGGTTTATTTTATCAGGGGATACAATTATAGTGTTTCGTGCTAAGTCTTTTATTCGTTTAGTATCCCCACCATAATCATCCATAATTTTTTGGATTGCTCGTTCTCGAGACTTTATTGGTGCTTTAGCTACCTGACCTCCGGACATTTCAGAAATTTCATCGGCCATTGAATCAATTTCTGATTTGGCTGCTGGAGTCTTAGCATATATTTCGTCAAACGTGCTCAGATCAATTTTCTCATCCCGTTTCTGTTCCTGGTGATTTTCCTTGCGCCTTTCTGTTGCGCTTTTGCTCACCCGTGCCGGTGGCTCAACTCCTGGCATGTCATGTGGCCCTAAGGAATAAGGCTGAGGGGTTACCGGCAAGTATTCTACTTTTCTGCGTGCTTTGGGCACCAGATGATGATTGCGGTCTTTTGCCGGAATCCAGTTGTCGGTGCCATAGAGGGCAAGTTCACCTGAATGCAGTAATTCAACCACACGCGCTTTACCTGCTTCCGGGGTATAGCTTTTTCCGTTTAACGTGTGGGTATTTTTTTCTTCCTGGGAAAGCAAGTCACTTTCCCACAGAACGGTATACCAGGAGGGGCAGCGGCCACCATACCGAAAAAAGGTGAAGTCATCGATAAAGTCTTCAAGCGCTTTTTTGTCCGGAAAGGTGTGGTGCCATATGCCATGTTTCGCCTGGAAAGGAATCGGATCAAACCCGGTTATCGGGCGGCAAATACCAAAGCTCCAGCCACTTGTGTTGTTATACCCGTCCTGGGATTCCAGACGACTTTGTTTCTTCATTCTCTCTTTCGCAAAATCCATCGGGCTTTTTTCTGGGTAAAATTATTTCGTATTGTGGGTTCTGGTTGCTGCAGCCTTTCGTGGGAATTCATACCTTTTGTTATTTGTCCGCCATGGTACGCATTCCCACGCGGAGCACGGGAGCCAGTAATGAAAGCTTAACTTAATGGCCGTGATGCTCCTGCGTGGGAATGCATGTCACCCAGGTGTCAATTTATTTGTTGACGTTGATGACAGACTGTTCAACCAGCAGGGGGTATGAATAACCCATGCCAAAATCAGTGCCCAGCACAACGACACCGGTGGCAGTAATGTTGTCACCTACGGTGGCGGTTTGTTTGCTGGTGATGATGAGGTTATTGGTGTTTTTCCCGCCGGTGCCATCTTGTATGTGAACAAAATTGCGCTTCATAATGCCGTTGTTCACTTTGACAACCTTACCCGTTACGGTAACCTGTTGGCCTTTCAGCTGTGCCATTTGCGTGTTGACTTCTTCAACCGTCATTTTTGCTGCGAATGCGGATGTGCTGATGAGCAGGCTCAGTGCGAGGGTGATCAGTAATTTTTTCATCTTTCATTCCTTTTGTTGCTTGTTGATAGGTACTTTGGGTCAATAACCTGGCTTAGATTTTCTGGATACGTCTCAGCTGGGCCTCAAAGTTTTTTAATGCAGTTTGTATGACTGCAATTTTTTCCCGCTCCTTTGCAACGACCGCTTTGGGTGCGCGCTCGACAAAATTCGGGTTGGAAAGCTTCCCTTCAATGCGTGCCACTTCCTGTTTCTTCTTTTCAATCTCCCTGGCCAGTCGTGCAATTTCTGCCTCTTTGTCAATCAACCCGGCCATGGGAATGAGTAACTTCATTTCACCCAGCAGCGCAGTGGCGGACTCGGGTGCTTCGTCACCCTCATTCAGTATGCTGATGGATTCAGTGCGAGCCAGAAAATCAATCGTGTGCCGGTTGCGTTTCAGGTTGCTGATGTCGGCATCACTGGCATTCTGTAACAATACCGGTAAAGGTTTGCCGGGTTTGATGTCCATGCCGGACCGAATTTGACGCACGCCGACAATAAACGCTTTGACCCATTCTATTTCACGGGCGGCGGTTTCGTCCACATTGCTGATGTCCGGCTGCGGGTAGGCCTGGCGCATGATGGTTGCACCTTCGCATCCGGCGAGGGGTGATACTTTTTGCCAGATTTCTTCAGTGATGAATGGCATCAGTGGATGCAGGGTGCGTAACAGGGATTCCAGCACACGCACCAGCGTTTGCCGGGTGCCGCGTAGTTGTGCTTCGCTGCTGTCATCATTGGTGAGCACAGGCTTGGAAAGCTCCAGATACCAGGCGCAATATTCATTCCAGGTGAAATCGTAAATGGCTTGTGCAGCGTGGTCGAGGCGATAATGCTGCAAGGCATCGATGACCTGTTGTTGGGTCTGTTGCAGACGTGCATCAATCCATTGATCGGCAGCGGACAATTCAACATCTCCACCGTTTTGGCCGCAGTCTTTGCCTTCGGTGTTCATCAACACGTAGTTAGCGGCATTCCACAGTTTGTTGCAGAAATTGCGATAACCTTCCACGCGACCGAGGTCAAAATTAATATCGCGCCCGGTGGAGGCCAGTGTGGCAAAAGTGAAGCGCAGGGCATCGGTGCCGAAGGAGGGGATGCCGTCGGGGAAATCCTTGCGGGTTTGTTTTTCGATTTTCGGCGCATCTTTGGGTTTCATCAGCCCCGTGGTGCGTTTGGCTACCAGTGATTCCAGATCAATGCCGTCGATGAGGTCAATGGGATCCAGTACATTGCCTTTGGACTTGGACATTTTCTGACCGTGCGCATCGCGCACCAGTCCGTGGATATAAATATCGCGGAAAGGCACTTCGCCGGTGAATTTCAGGCCCATCATGATCATACGGGCGACCCAGAAAAAGATGATGTCGAAGCCGGTGACCAGTACCGAAGAAGGATAAAAAGCCGCCAGTTCCGGTGTTTTTTCCGGCCAGCCCTGGGTGGAAAAGGGCCACAGTGCGGAAGAAAACCAGGTGTCCAGCACGTCCTCATCCTGACTGAGTGCAATTTCAGGGCCGAGGCCGTGTTTCTCGCGCACTTCGGCTTCGTTGCGACCGACGTACACATCGCCCTGTTCGTTGTACCATGCGGGAATACGATGTCCCCACCAGATTTGCCGCGAGATGCACCAGTCTTCGATATTGCGCATCCACTCGAAATAGGTGTTTTTCCAGTTATCGGGCACAAATTTAATGTCGCCATTTTCCACTGCCTTGATGGCCGGTTCCGCCAGGGGGCCGACTTTCACATACCATTGGTCGGTGAGCAGTGGCTCGATGACCGCGCCGGAGCGGTCGCCGCGTGGCACCATTAATGTGTGTTTTTCGGTTTTTTCCAGCAAGCCTTGTGCATCGAGATCAGCGATGATCTGCTTGCGTGCCGCATAACGATCCAGCCCATGATAGGTGGCAGGAATCAGTGCGCCGTATTCATCGTCGCCGCCAATAATGGTTGCATCGATAGTGAAAATATTGATTAGTCCACCATTGGGCAATTCACTGATGGCGCTTTCATCACGGTGGTTTTGCCACACACCGTAATCGTTGAAATCATGTGCCGGGGTGATTTTCAAACAGCCAGTGCCGAATTCCGGATCGACATAATCATCGGCGATAATCGGGATTTTGCGACCCGTAATCGGCAATGTCACAAACTGCCCAATGAGGTGGCTGTAGCGCTCATCATCAGGATGCACCGCCACAGCAGCATCGCCTAACATGGTTTCCGGACGGGTAGTGGCAATGATTAAATGCCCGCTGTCCGTTCCTTGTGAATCGGCCAGAGGATAACGCATGTGCCACATGTGGCCGTTTTCCTCTTCGGACAATACTTCAAGGTCAGAAACAGCGGTATGCAGCACCGGGTCCCAGTTTACCAGGCGTTTGCCACGGTAAATCAGCCCTTCTTCGTGCAGGCGCACAAACACCTCCTGCACCGCATGAGACATGCCTTCGTCCATGGTGAAGCGCTCGTGAGCCCAGTCCAGAGACGACCCCATGCGGCGCAGCTGACGGGTAATATTTCCCCCGGATTCTTCGCGCCATTCCCAGATACGTTTGATAAAATCATCACGCCCCAGGTCGTGGCGGGTTTTACCCTCTGCATTGAGCTGGCGCTCCACCACCATTTGCGTGGCAATGCCCGCGTGATCCGTGCCCGGTTGCCACAGGGTGTTATCACCCTTCATGCGGTGGTAGCGGATCAGGGTATCCATCACGGTATTGTTGAAACCGTGGCCCATGTGCAGATTGCCAGTGACATTGGGCGGCGGGATCATGATGCTATAGGGACTGCCCTCGCCGGAAGGGGCGAAATGGCCTTCTTTTTCCCAGGTCTCGTACCATTTTTGTTCGATGGCGTGGGGGTTGTACGTTTTTTCCATGGATTGTTGACCGCCGAGTGAGGCTGCGTAAAAAGGGACGCATTATACCGAAGAACGGCGACCAGGGTGGGTATTGCCTGCCAATGAGAAATTGATCAACAGGAACAGCAGGTGTGCCGCTATGCTCATGGTATGACCTGCAAGCATGGGGAGGTAACATGGCAAATCACATTGAAGCATTGAATGCGCAGTTTGCACTGGCGGACCAGTTGAGATTTCAGGCAGGTGAAAACGGCCTGCCCTGTGTGCAAATCGCCAATGGGCTGGCGGCAGCAGAAGTCTATCTGCACGGTGGCCACATCACCGCATTTCAGCCCCAGGGCAGCAAACCGGTATTATGGACGAGTTCGTTGGCACAATTTCAACACGACAAAGCCATTCGCGGCGGTGTACCGATAATCTGGCCCTGGTTCGGGCCGCACGCCATCGACAAACACAAACCGCAGCATGGTTTTGCCCGCACCATGGAATGGCAAGTGAGCACAACAAAAACATTGCCGGATGGCAGCACCTTGTTGCAGTTACAACTGAATGATACCTCTGCCACCCGCGCATTGTGGCCGCATGCCTTTGAATTGAACTTAACCATTACTGTGGGCACAGAATTAACCATCGAATTGACAAGTCGCAACACAGGTGAAAAAACCTTCACTGCCGGAGGAGCGTTACACAGCTATTTTGCGGTTGGTGATGTCAAAAAAATACACATTGACGGCTTACTCGGGCGTCATTATATCGACCAGCTGGACGGCAACCGGATAAAACAACAAAACGATGCTGTCTATATTAGAGAAGAAGTGGATCGCATTTATTTCGATACTGAAGATACCTGTACAGAAGGTATCTGCGCCATTTTTGATGCGCAGTTATTGCGACAAATCTACATCAAAAGAAGCGGTAGTCATACCACCGTCGTGTGGAATCCCTGGGAAAACAAAGCCAAAGCCATGGCGGACTTTCCCGATGACGGTTATCGACAAATGGTCTGCATCGAAACAGCAAACGCCGTTGACGATGTGCGTCACCTTGCACCTGGTGAAACACACACACTGAGCCAGATTATTGGTTTATAAAAAAACGGTTTACTAAACTGAATGCACAATTTCCCGTAAACCGTTACAAATATCGTCATTCCGATATGTCGGGGGGATATGTTGCCGTGGTACTGGCAAGTGACGTTTTACAGCTGATATCAACATGATGGTTCGGTTGATGTAACAGCCAAAGAAAATCTATTTGCTCTTATTGTGTTCCAATACGAAGGTGGTGATTGCTTCTAACTCTGCACCCTTGATATTCGGAAAGGAGGGCATTCTCATGCTGCCCTGGGTTATTTTTGCTGAGACATAAGCGGCATTTGCATTTTCAGCCGTAATTTCCCAAAAAGTGGTTAGTTCGGTCTCGTTGATGGATGCATGGCAGCCTACACAGGCTTGTGCGAAGATGTCCTTGCCTGATGCTCCCGCTGCTGGTGTGTAGTCCTTGGAGCCGGAGCAACCACTTAAAACAACAGCTGCCGCAACGCATAATATTTTTTTCTTCATTTTCTTCTGCCCATCCATATATTTTGTGAGTTTAATAACCGCCTAATGGTTACTAATTTTATCAGGAATTGCAATATAGCTGATGATTTTTTCATCACGGGCACCCAAGCCGGAAATGGGTGCAAAATACGTCCGCTTTATGGAGAAACATATGTGTAAAAAAGGCGGCAAGGGTTTGCTATGAATCTGATTTTGCGAATGATTATTCTTTTGGCGGGATCATTTTTCAAGCCGGACCTTCCCGTCGAAAGGCCCAAAAACACGTTGAGTCTGAGAGTCCTTCCTAATGATATTGATATTAATTTGCATATGAATAATGGACGGTATTTGACAATATGCGATTTAACCCGGGTCGATATGTTTATCAGAACCGGGCTGGCTAAAACAATGATTGTTGAAAAATGGACGCCCGTGATTTCCGAACACACAATGAAATATAAAAAGGCATTAACTTTATTTCAAAAGTACGAAATTAAAATGGAAATAACAGGCTGGGATGAGCGGTCGTTTCAAATGGTGCATACGTTTATCGTGGGAGACAGGGTTGTCGCGGAAGGAACTTCTCTGGGCGTTATTGTCAGTAAGTCTGGTGTGGTGCCGCCTGTGGATGTTATGGAAAAGGTTGTTGAGCGTCTGGGTAGGAAAAACACATGATCCGAAATTCCGCAGTCGACCGCTCACATTTAGAGGGTGACCCACTGTTATGTATAAAATTGCAGCGGGTTCCAGGGTAATTAATGGTGATATGTATGGAGCATGCCCCTTCGGGTGAACCACCTGCAAGATCCTTCTCGCTGTGCATGCAGTTCGAAATGTGTGTAAATTCCATGCTGGAGCCCGCGCTACCACTGATTCACTCTACGACATACAATAAACATCATGCCAACAGCTCACAAACACGAAACCAGGCGCTGCCCCCGTTGCAATACGGAATTTGAATGCAAGGCGGGTTCAATTTTATTGTGCCAATGTCAAACCGTTTATCTGTCCCCGGAGCAAACAGAGTACGTGAGTACACAGTTTGATGGCTGTTTGTGCGTCACCTGCTTGCAGGTTTTGCGCAGTGAATACAATTGCCGACAGCATCAGTGGCAGATATACCGGTTGCGCCATTGATGATGGAAAGTGTCAAGTGGTTGCATGTGGCTTGTGCCGTGCTGAGTGGTGGCGGGTTTTTTATTCGTGGCATTTTGATGATACGCGGGTCGGTCTGGTTGCAGGCGCGTATGGTGAAAGTTGTTCCACATGTGGTGGATACGGTGTTGTTGGTCAGTGCCATCGCTTTGGTATCCCAATGGGGCTGGGCAGCATTGCAGTTGCCGTGGCTTTTGGCAAAAATCGTGGCGCTGCTGGTGTATATTGTTCTGGGGGTGGTGGCATTGCGGGCGGGGCGCAGCAAGCGTGTGCGTGTGTTGGCGTGGCTGGCGGCAATGCTGGTGTTTGCTTATATTGTCGCGGTGGCTATGAGTAAAAACCCACTCGCCTTTTTTTGATTTTTCCACTGATTTTGCGGCATTTTTGAGCGCTATGACCATTGATACCACATGGCTTGACCACTTTCCTGCATTGCAATCCATTGACGATGATGCCTGGTTGACGACGCTGGCAACGGCCAGGACGTTGTCCTTGCCTGCCGGGGTTGCTGTGTTTCATGAGGGCGATGTTTGTCAGAATTATTTGTTGGTATTGGCAGGCTCGGTGCGGGTGCAAAAGCTTTCTGAGTCGGGCAAGGAGATTGTGCTGTACCGTGTGGAGGCAGGGCAGTCATGTGTATTGACCACCGCCTGTCTGTTGTCCAGTGAGTTTTATCATGCTGAAGCCATTACCGAGACGGCTGTGGAAGCCGTTAGTATTCCATTGTCAGCTTTTCAGCAGGCTTTGGCAGTCCCTGCGTTTCGTGAGTTTGTTTTTGCGACGTATGGTGAGCGGGTGACCTCTTTGGTGATGCTGATCGATGCTATCGCCTTTGGGCGCATGGATGCTCGCCTGGCACGGTTATTGTTGACGATGACGGATGCCGATGATGTGGTACACGCCACCCATCAGGTGCTGGCACGCGAGCTGGGTACGGCTCGTGAGGTGGTGAGTCGTTTGTTAAAGGAGTTTGAGCGCCATGGCTGGCTGGCATTACAGCGAGGCTGTATTCATTTGCGGCAGCGGCAGGTTTTGGCCGAAATAGCCGCCAGCTCTGTGTGACATTGTCACTGCTATTTCGGTGTGAATGTTTTATTTTTCAGGTGGAGTTGTTTTTAAATAAAGGAGATGGGAAATGAACCTGAATGTGGGTGGTATTGATAAAATATTACGTATTGTAGTGGGTGCCGCACTGATTGGTCTAACGGTAACTGATGTGATTGGTGTATGGGGCTGGATTGGTATTGTGCCGCTGGCTACGGGGTTGATTAACTGGTGTCCTTTGTATCCGATAATCGGTCTCAATACTCGTGGCACAGAAAAAAGCGAGTAATAACCCGCATTAAAGCCGAGTCATGGCAATGGCCAGCCAGGCCACTGCCAGTCCGGCGGGCGTACCAAGCAAATAATACCGGGAGGAGACTCCACCAATAACGCGCAGCCAGGCCGGTGCGCGCTTTTCTGCGGATGTGATGTCGAGCACCTGAAAGCGCGCATCGTCAGGATGTCGCTGTGCAATATCATTCAGTTTGTTTTTCCAGGCCTTTTGAAACAATGACGTACGGCCAATTGAAAGCAGCCAGATGATATTAAGCACAACACCACCAGTGGCCAGTAACGTTAAGTTGTCATTCTGCAACGACAAAAAGCCTAATAACCCGGCATTGCTGGCCAGTAAAAATTGCAGTTTGATGGTTTTGATCGGGTTTTCTGCCTGCCAGAGCTGGAGCAAGGTGTTATAGATTTGTAAATCACCTTCAGCCGGTGAGTTATCGCTAATGTCGGGAATGATAGTCATGATGCGTTCCTGTTGGCTGTGTGTGAATTAAGCGCTTAATTCACATTAACAGTTTTGAATCAGCGTGTGGATGCAGGTCGTGGCCGCCGCAGTCCCCGGGCGCGTAATAACAACGTGTTACCAAAACGGCGGTTGATGTCATCGGTGACTTTATCGATGCCTCCGGCCTTGTCATGGGCGATGCCTGGGGTTGCATCATCAGTCTGTGGTGTATCAAACAGGCCGAGTTGTTCATGAGGTTCATTGGTATCAAATCCCCCCACTCCCATGCCAATGAGCCGAATGGGCGGCAGGCCACTGGTTATTTCCTTGTTCAGTAATTGCAGGACAGTGCGCCACACGTCGCGGGTATGATGTGTGGCGGCGCTGAGACTGTGGGCGCGGGTGATGGTGTGAAAATCATCGAAGCGTAATTTGAGCTGCACAGTGCGACCTTTCACGTTCTGACGGCGCATACGCCAGGCGACCTGTTCGGTGAGGCTGGAGAGTGCGCCGCGCAAAACTTCTACATCATTGATGTCTTGCGCAAAGGTGGTTTCGTGGGAAATGGATTTGGCATCGCGTTCGGTAATCACTGCGCGCGGGTCATAGCCCCGGGCCAGTTGTCGCAGTTGCTCGCCGTATTGGCCGAAATGCTGACGGATGAACGATTCGGGGGCATGGCGTAAATCTGCAATGCTGTGAATCTGTCGGGTGTGGAGCTTTTTCTCCGTCACCTTGCCGACACCCCATAAGCGAGACACCGGCAGCGGGTCGAGAAATGTCTGTATGTCTGCGGCTTCCACCACCACAAAACCATCGGGTTTTTGCACATCCGAGGCGATCTTGGCGACAAATTTGTTGGGCGCTACGCCGATGGAGACCACCAGTTGCAGTTCATCCAGCACAGCTTGTTTGATGTCACGGGCAATGTGTTGAGCGGAGCCGAATAATGCGGTGCTGGCGTTGACATCGAGAAAGGCTTCGTCCAGCGACAGGGGTTCGATGAGAGGTGTGTAGCGGGCAAAAATATTCTGAATGTGCCGCGAAACCTCGCTGTACAGAGCCATGCGTCCTGGTAAAACAACCAGTTCGGGACAGCGCTTGAGTGCTGTTGCCGTGGGCATAGCACTGCGAATGCCATATTGCCGTGCGGCATAACTGGCTGCCGCGATCACCCCCCGGCTTTCTGCCCGTCCACCGACGACCACAGGCCTGCCACGCAGTGCCGGTTGCTCACGGATTTCCACCGAGGCAAAAAAGGCATCCATATCGGCGTGAATAATCATGTGCGTATTTTACGTGTAAGTGCCTGTGCTGCAAAAGAGGCCAGCAAGAGGTTGGCGAGTTAAATCGCGTTGAAACCGGTTTTTTTCAGTTTGGCTTCAGCTTGGTGGGGTAGCGTAAGGCTTAGCAACACTATAGCGCTGATAAAAGCAAAAAGGAGATTGAGATATGAATACATCGATTACAAAGTTTGATACTGATGCCACCGATGTCCAACAGGGGCAGGTTCAGCAAAAACAGGTCACGGTGTGGGATCCGTTGGTACGCATATTCCATTGGTCACTGGTGAGTGCCTTTTTTATCGCTTATTTCACCGAGGATGATTTGCTGGATCTGCATGTTTATGCGGGTTATGTCGTTGCCGGTTTGCTGGTTTTTCGCTTGATCTGGGGGCTTGTGGGCAGCCGCCATGCACGGTTTACGGATTTTGTGAAGCGTCCCCGTGAAGTGTGGGCTTATCTGAAATCCATTATGGGCCAGCATCCTCGACGTTATCTGGGCCACAACCCTGCGGGTGGTGCGATGATTATTGCTCTGTTGTCGTCACTGGTGCTGGTGACAATAAGCGGTATCGTCATTTACGGCATCGAAGAATCTGCTGGTCCTCTGGGTGCCAGTTTGTCCGGGGTGGGGGAGTTTTGGGAGGATGTGGTGGAGGAGCTGCATGAGTTTTTCTCCAATGCCACGCTGGCCCTGGTGTTTTTTCATGTGACAGGTGTACTGATCGCAAGTCTCCAGCACAAAGAAAACCTTGTTAAATCAATGATTAATGGCCGTAAGCCCGTTGATGAAGAAGATGCAGCATGAAAACAGGCGACGATGTCTTGCGTAAGGGAATGTTCATTTTGTTGCTTGCCGTACCGTTGGCCAGTCAGGCATCCGTGGTGGATGAGCAACTGGTTAGTTATCAGGCCAGTGGGGCGGGGCCGTTTAGCGCACAAAAAGGTGAACAACTGTGGCGGCAGGAAGTGGTGAGTGAGAAGGATGGTTATGCACGCAGTTGTACCACTTGTCATGGCAATGATTTACGCAGTGCCGGCAAACACGCGAAAACCGGTAAGACTATCGAGCCGCTTAGTCCGGCAGTCAATGTTGAACGCCTGAGTAGTGCGAAAAAAATCCGCAAATGGTTTAAACGTAATTGCAAATGGACCTGGGGGCGTGAATGCACACCGCAGGAGAAAGGTGACTTGCTGAGCTTTATCCGTCAGCAGTAGTTTGCAGCCACTCTCATTGTTAAAAGGTAAAGGTGACAATCATGAACAATAGGAAAAGCAAAACCTGGAGCATCGTATTGACGATGGGTTTTACGTTGGGGCTGGTGGGTATCAGCGGGATGGTGCTCAGTGATGACGATGATTACGAGGACAATGACCAGTGGAGTCAATCCCGGCTGGATGTGGCCCCGGTGGACAATGCTTTTTACAAAGACGAATGTGGCTCCTGTCATTTTCCCTATCAACCGGGCTTGCTGCCTGCCCGTTCCTGGCAGCGGTTGATGGGTGGGCTGGAGGATCACTTTGCGGAAAATGCGGAATTGGAGGCTGCCGATGCCGAGCAGCTTACCATTTATCTCACAGAAAACGCGGCGGATACATCTGACTATAAACGGTCACGCGGTATAAGTCGTTCGTTGGCGAAGAATGATGCCCCGTTGCGTATCAGCACAACACGTTATTTCAAGCGTAAACACCACGAGCTTCCTGATCGCGTGGTGAAAGATAATCCCGATGTGCGTTCGTTCAGTAATTGCGAGCTTTGCCATACACGGGCGGCGCAGGGATCTTATAATGAACATCAGGTGAAGATACCGGGTTATGCTGACTGGGATGATTAATCGCTGGTCGTATAAAACCTTTCCCACAAAACCGGTTAGATAAAATAAAGGACTTTTAATGAAACGTTTATCAATTGTGTTGGTGCTGTTGCTGGGCTTGTCGGGTTTGTTTGTGCTGACCCCCGGTGTGAGTGACGAGGATCATGAGGAGGCCCGGCGTTTAATGACGTTAGGTGAAATTTTACCGCTGGAAGATATTCTCAAGGCTGCCAGAGCCGAGCAATCCGGGCGGGTGATTGCGGTGGAGCTGGAAAACAAAAACGGGCGTCATGTTTACGAAGTGGAGTTGTTGAATGCGCAAGGTGAAGTCTGGGAGTTTTATTTCGATGCAAAGACCGGTGAAATGATTAAACGTGAACGGGAGGACTGATGAGGCTGTTACTGGTTGAGGATGACGAGACCCTGGCGGCAGGTCTCAAACAGGATTTGTCTCGCGCAGGCTTTGCTGTGGATGTGGCGCATGATGGCATTGACGGGGAGTTTATGGGCAACGAGGTGGATTACGATGTGGTCATTCTCGACCTGGGTTTGCCAAAGAAACCGGGGCTTGATGTTCTGGCTGACTGGCGCAGGCAAAAAAATACCGTGCCAGTGATCGTGCTTACCGCGCGGGATGCCTGGAATGAACGGGTTGACGGGTTGCGTGCCGGTGCTGATGATTATCTGGGCAAACCTTTTCATGTGGAAGAACTGCTGGCACGTATTGACGCGATGATTCGTCGTCGTGATGGGCGTGCCGATGGCTTATTGGAAATAGCCGGTCTGCGGTTGGACGAAGAACGTCAAGAGGTGGTGGATACCACGGGTACCTGTCATGTGTTGACGGGTACGGAGTTTCGTTTGCTGCGTTATTTTATGAATCACCCCGGCAAAGTGTTATCCAAAAGCAAACTCACAGAACATGTTTACGAAGATGATGCGGAGCGGGACAGTAATGTTATCGAGGTTTATGTGCGCCGCCTGCGTGACAAACTGGGCAATGAGCGCATTCGTACCCGGCGTGGGCAGGGATATGTGTTTGGGGAAAAAAGTGCGGATAAAAATGGAGATGGAATGTGAATTCGGTACAGCAACGCTTGCAACTGGGGCTGGCGACCAGTGTCGTGCTGTTAATGCTGTTGTTGTGGTGGCTGGTCGCGGGAGCAATTGAAAAATTTGGTGAAGAGTTTGTGCAGTCACGGCTTGAGCATGATGCCGACAGTGTGTTGTCTGCCTTGCAGGTGGGTGAAAACGGGGTATTGCAGTTAACACCGGGACGTATGACAAATATCTACAATCAGCCCTTTTCCGGCCATTATTTTATCGTATTAGGTGATGATAAAACGCTTTATTCCCGTTCGTTATGGGATGAGTCTCTGGCTGTGTCACGATTGCCCAAAGGGGAGGTGCGTCAATGGAATGTGCAGGGGCCGGCAGGGCAGACATTGCTGATGTGGGCGGGTGGGTTTCAGAAGCAGGGACAACGCTTTACGCTTGCCGTTGCAGAAGATCTGACGCCATTGTCGGAAAGTCTGGTGCGCTTCAACTGGTATTTTGCGGGGCTGTCACTATTGACATTACTGATATTGCTCGGTGTGCAGCATTACATTATACGTCGATCTTTTCGCCCATTAGAGAAAATTTTGCACGAGGTTAAAAACCTGCAACAGGGAGCTGTGGGTCAGTTAAGTGAAAAAGTGCCCGCTGAGGTACGGCTGTTGGTGCGCGAAGTCAATCATCTGTTACGCCTGCTGGGTGAAAGGTTACAACGTTCACGCAATGCATTGGGTAATCTTGCGCATGCCCTTAAAGGCCCATTGAGTCTGTTGAACCAGCTTGGGCAACAGGAGAACGTACGTGCATTGCCCGGTTTGTCGGCCAGCCTGAAACAGCAGACTGACAGTATTCAGCAACTTATGGATCGTGAATTGAAACGCGCTCGATTGATGGGGCAGGGTGTGCCCGGTGTGCGTTTTTCGCCGCAGGAAGAGATGCCGGTATTGGTGGATGTGTTGCAGCGCATATTTTCCGTTAGAAATGAACAGGAAAAGCCCCTGAATATTCATTGGCGGGCACCGGAGGTGGTTTTTGTTTTTGATCGTGATGATATGTTGGAGTTGATCGGCAATTTACTGGACAACGCTTGCAAGTGGGCCAGGTCTCAGGTGCGTTGTGAATTACAGGGTGATAAACACCATTTGCAGTTAGTGGTGGAAGATGATGGCCCGGGTTGCAATGATGAAGAAATCAAACAGCTGACGGCGCGGGGGGTGCGTATTGATGAAGCTGCACCCGGTCACGGGCTGGGTCTGGCTATTGTGCGTGATGTGGTGGACATTTACAGTGGCAAGTTGACGTTGGATCGTTCTTCGGCACTGGGTGGTTTGCGGGTTTCCGTGTGCCTGGAAAATCGTGCCGTGAATGGCTCGGCATAAAACAATTTATTGATGATTTAACCTGGATTCTGCAGTTGAACGCGCTCTACAGGTCGTAGCGACTCATTCAACCCGTGAATGCACCAAAACCACCCAACAAGCTATTTATCAAAATGTTAATACATCCTCGAAGCCGTCAACTGCGGAATTTAGGTTTAACCTGTAGCGGCCTTATCAGTGTTTTCACCGTACATGCAAATACCACTGCCATCACGTTTTGCAGTGTACATGGCTGCATCAGCGCGGCCAATTAACGCATCAACGTCGATGCCATGGTCGGGATAAAGTGTAATGCCGATACTCGCACCAACGTTGATTTTTTCACCGTTGCTATCCATGGTGATGGGTTCTGCAAAGGCGGACATTATTTTTTTCAGAACGATGTCAGGTGACTCCCGGGCAACGGTTGGCAGAACAAAGGCAAATTCATCACCACCAAGCCGGGCGACGGTGTCGCTGTTCCGCAAGGTTTTCTGAATACGGTCCGCTACGGTTTTGAGGACATAATCCCCAGACAAATGACCTCGCTGATCATTGATTTCCTTAAATCCGTTGAGGTCCATCATTGCCACTGCAAATTGGGTTTTGTTGCGTGTGGCCAGTTTGATAGCTTGTTCCAGTCTGTCATGGAACAGTATGCGATTAGGTAAGCCGGTGAGCGCATCATGCAGGACAGCACGCTTGAGCTGGTTATTGGAGTCAGCCAATTCGGCATTTTTTGCTTCCAGTTCAGCTAATAAGTCCTTGAGCTGAAGGGTGCGTTGTTCTACTTCCTGTTCCAGATTTTGAACATAGTTTCTGGCTTGTTCACCCAGGTTCCATTTCTTTACCAGGCTTAATGCCATTTGTTGCACGGCTATGGCATCAAACGGCTTGCGTAGAAACAGCAGTTTGTCATTGCTGCCCAGTTTTTCGATAATGTCATCCCAGGTGTAATCGGAATAGGCGGTGCATAATACCATTTCGATATAGGGATGTTTTAGCCAGATGCGGCTGATCGTTTCGATACCATCCCAGCCCGGCGGCATGCGTACATCCATAAAAATCAGTGCATAGGGCCGACCTTCCTGTGCCGCTTTGTTCACCATGGCCAGGGCTTCCTGGCCCTGTAGTGCGGAATCGACTTCATATTTTAAAGTATCATCCGGGGTGTTGTTTTTGAGCCCATTCCCATTATCGCCAAACAGTTCGGCTTCCAGCTCATCCAGAGCGGCGCGGTCTTCATTTTGTTCATGGACTAAAACTTTACAAAAATCCTCATGGATGGATTCGTTGTCATCAACAATCAAAATACGTGTGTTGTGTTCCATTGTGATCTCCCGGAGTGTTTTAATGTGTCTGTTTTAAGCGGCTTTTTTTACCGGCAGGATAACGGTAAAACAGGCGCCTTTCTGAGTCCCTTTGCTGTCAACTTTCAAGGCACCCTTCATTTCGGTCATCGCATTGGCACAGGTATGCAGGCCAAAACCGTGCCCGGTTTCCTTTGTGGTAAAACCATGGTTGAAAATTTTTGTAAGCTGCTCTTTGTTTATGCCGCAGCCATTGTCTTTTATTTTCAGGTAAACAGCGGTGTCGTTGGCCATACCGGTTTCAATAAGCATTTCTTTGGGTTTGTTGAATTGATCATTATTACTCATGGCTTCTTTGGCATTTTTGATCAGATTGGTAATGACTTGCAGCAGTTTGGATTTTTGCCCAATACATGCCGGGGTGCTGGTAAATTGCGTATCCAGTTTGATGCCCCATTTTTTGAGCGATGCATCCTGAATTTTCAGAGCATCTTCTACCAGCTCAGACAGGTTGAGCTGTTCATTATGAAAACCGGATCTGGCATAGTTTTGCTGGGTGCTGATGACTTCTTTCATCATCGTGGTTTTGGCGATCAGTTCTTTGGACTCTTTCTGGATGCTACTGATTTCAGTATTCAGCACCTTGCCCATCTTGATGAAATATTCGGGTAGCTTTTTGCCACGGGCATCCTGAGTCAGGAATTCGTTCATATTGTCAGTATTTTTCAGCAACATGTCGCAAGCTTTTAACAGACCGGAAATTTTGCTGTTGTCCGAAATGCGATGAATCTCTTCACTGGCCAGGTTGACACTGTTGAGGATGTTACCAATATTGTGCAACACACCTGTGGCCATATCGGCCATACCGGATTTGTGTGCCGCATCGACCAGTTGGTTTTGCGCGTCAGCCAGCGTTTGCTCGGTTTCTTTGCGGGTGGTGATGTCGCGTACGATACAGACGCGCATGCGTTTATGACCAATCAGCATGCCGGATACCACAATTTCCATCGGAAAAGTGTTGCCGTCGGATCGAAGACCCAGGCATTCCTTGGGTTGTTGGTTGTCGCTTTGCTGTTCCGGTTCTGCAAATTTGTCAACATCATACCCCCCGGCCAGCAATGTGCTGTGCAGGCCAATGGCTTCATCGCTCTCCAGCGCAAAAATTGTCATGGCTGCCGGGTTCAATGATTCAATAGTGCCGGATTCATCCAGCACAAGAATACCTTCGCCGATATTGTCGAGCACGGCGCGAATTTTTATTTCACTTTCTTCGAGATCCCGGGTGCGCTCATTGACACGGTTTTCCAGATCCTGATTCAGGATTTGCAGTTCACTCAGCATTTGTTGTTCGGTCATGGCAGCCAGGCGCAGGTGGTTAACCATGGTGTTGAATGAATGACCTAACTGTCCAATTTCATCATTGCTGGTTACCATCACTTCGGCATTGAGATCACCTTCAGCCACTTGACCGGCAGCGCTCATCAAACGCTGGATTGGCGGTACGATGCTGTGAGTAAAGCGGAGGGCCAACAGTAGACCGGTGAGCAATGTGAGAGCCATGCCGATAAAGGAGGAGATGCGAATTTCATAGAGCGACCGGGTTAATTCCTGCCCATTGTCGAATGCTGCGTTGAGCAGGTTATCAGCAGTATCCTCGAAGAGAATTTGCAATTGATGCGTGACAGGCTGTACCTGGGTTCGCAGCAGATAAGTGTCGGCCCGCCAGGCACCCGTTTCAAATATTGCCAGTACTGCTGGAAGCTTTTCAAGATAAGCAGAATAGATTTCACTCATCTCCTCGATCTCACCGAAACCGATGTTGACCTCCAGCCGGTTCAGCTTTGTCATCAGGATGCTGATAACTTCTTTGAAGTTATTGAAATTGACCAGGGTTTCTTTGTTTTGGGACGTGATGTAGAGATTAAGAGTCCCCATCATCCTCACCCAGTTGTAACGCAATTCCTGTAAAACGGGTAAGGTTTGGGCGATGTGCGGATCACCGGGATTAATGTCATCATCATCCAACAGCGCATTGATGTTGCCCAGAAAACGGATAGCCAGCGGATTCAGTGTTTCCCCCGCCAGCAGCAGGCCGCGATTGTTCAGGTTGTTGTCGTGCAGCGCAAACAATTCTGTTGCATGTTTCCGGTATTGCTGGAGCAGGGTCTGGGATGCGTGTAATGTGTCATCGAGCCCCTGGCTTTGGAAAATATCCTGCCGACGAGCACCGTCCAGACGGTCGGCAATATCGTCGGCAATTCGTTTGAATCCTGCCTTGTGTTCCACGTCGCCTGTTAACAAAAAGCTGTTGAGCAAGGCAATGGCCTGATTAAGGCTTTGTGACAGGCGTTGAAAGTAATTGGCCGCAGGCTGGCGTTCTTCGAGTGCGGAAGCCGCCGTGCGTTTGACGCTATCGAGCTTTAACAGGGTGATACCCATACCCGCCGTCATGAGCAGGATCAGACTACCGAAGCCAACGCCGATTTTCAGACGGATCCCCCAGTTACGTGGACGAATTTTGTTAATGGCTGGCGATGATGTGTTTGGATTGGTCATGCGTTTGAGTTGATGAACTGGAGTCTGTTGGGTATAAGTGCTTCAATTTTATGTTGATATCGGCATATTTCAGGCTCATCTTGAATGATGAACGGTACGGGTCTGTTTAGTCGTTTTGAGGTCTCGCCTCATTCGCCCGGGGCAGGTAGACTGCGCCATTCTGTGAAAATTTTTTAGGAGTCTGAATTGAGCAGTAAGTATGATGCCGCCTCCATCGAGGTATTAAGCGGCCTGGAACCGGTGCGCAAGCGCCCCGGCATGTATACCCAGACTGAGCGCCCCAACCATCTGGCCCAGGAAGTGATCGATAACAGTGTTGATGAGGCCATTGCGGGCCATGCTGGCACAATTGACGTTATTTTGA
>JALSGT010000149.1 GCA_026982555.1 Chromatiales bacterium | reverse complement strand
AATAGTGTTGTTCAAAACGGTCACAGATGATGTTGGCGGGTTGCATAGGGGGCTCTGCTGCGTGCGGGTATGTTGATGATATTGCTGAACATAATACAATAATGGAAGGGGGTTGTCTGCCCGTCTGGTCAGGCGTACAAGGCGACCGCATATAAATAGACTCTAGCGCAACAGCCAGCACTCCATGCCGCCTTGCGGCATTTTTTGGCCAAACTGATGGAAGAAGGCGCACGTTCGAGCACATGCATACAGCGGTGGCGAACACGGGCCATGATGGCCGAAGCATTGTCTTTACGAATGCAGCTTGCGTTGTTGATGTCCCATCAAACACTGCAAACCACCCCAGTAGATGCCTGATGGATTTGAGCCTGTGTTGCAAAAATAGAAAGGACTGAAAATTCAAGATGGCGTCCGAATTCTTACATGGAATAATGCTGTTTTTATAAAAATTGATGCTCGCGTATAATCACTTTCAGCAGGAAAGGCATTTTGTCCATAATTTGCCGAAAAATACATTTAACCTATTGTTTTATATGTATTTACATCCGCTCTACTGCTGGGTTCTCTGTCAAAAACAGTGTCAATACCTGCACTGAGACAACTGAGATTATTTTAAATACGCCTGCGCATGCTGTTTTTAGCATTCGCCTGTTTTCCCATCGGGCAAACTATTATCGTGTACAGAATCATCTGTATACGTCACTCAATTATTTTTACAGGAAGAATATCGTGTTATCCACTGCAAATATTACGATGCAATTTGGCGCCAAGCCGTTGTTTGAAGACATTTCCGTTAAGTTTGGTGATGGTAATCGTTATGGACTCATCGGTGCCAACGGTTGCGGCAAATCCACCCTGATGAAAATTCTGGGTGGTGACCTGGAACCTTCTGCGGGCAATATTTCAAAAGACCCAAACGAACGTATTGGCAAGTTGAGGCAGGATCAGTTCGCGTACGAGGAATTCAGCGTGATTGATACGGTGATCATGGGCCACGAGGAACTCTGGAAGGTGAAGTCTGAGCGTGATGCAATTTATGCCAATCCGGAAATGAGTGAGAAGGATGGCATGCGGGCTGCTGATCTTGAACATGATTTTGCCGAGATGGATGGTTATACCGCCGAGGCACGGGCCGGTGAACTATTGCTGGGTGTGGGCATCCCTGTTGAGCAGCATTTCGGCCCGATGAGTGAAGTGGCTCCAGGCTGGAAGCTGCGGGTGTTGCTGACACAGGTTTTATTTTCAGAGCCTGACATCATGCTACTGGATGAACCCACCAATAACCTGGACATCAATACCATTGGCTGGCTGGAAGGGGTGTTAAACGAGCGCAATTGCACGATGATTATCATTTCCCATGATCGTCATTTTTTGAACAGTGTGTGTACGCACATGGCTGACCTGGACTACGGTGAACTGCGTATTTACCCCGGCTCCTACGATGAATATATGACGGCAGCGACACAGGCCAGTGAACAACTGGCCTCAGACAACGCCAAGAAGAGTGCGCAGATTGCCGAGCTTAAAGCTTTTGTCAGTCGGTTTTCAGCCAATGCGTCAAAATCAAAACAGGCGACATCACGCGCTAAACAAATTGATAAAATTCAGCTGACCGAAGTAAAGCCTTCCAGTCGGCAAAGTCCTTTTATTCGTTTTGAACAGGATAAAAAACTTCATCGCTTGGCACTGGAGGTGGAAAACCTCAGCAAACACTTTGATGAAGACCTGTTTTCCGGGCTCAATCTTACGGTGGAAGTGGGTGAACGTATTGCAATAATCGGCCCCAACGGTATTGGTAAATCAACATTGTTGAAATGTCTGGTCGGTGATCTGGAACCCACTACCGGAAAAGTGAAATGGTCTGAAAATGCAAATATCGGTTATTACGCGCAGGACCATGCGGCTGATTTTGAAGAGCGTAAAAATTTATATGACTGGATGGACCAGTGGGGAAAAGAAAGTGATGATGAACAGGTTATCCGTGGCACTCTGGGACGCATGTTGTTTTCACAAAATGATATCAATAAGACGGTTGACGTTATTTCCGGTGGCGAACAGGGGCGCATGTTGTTTGGTAAATTAATGCTACAACGCCCTAATATTTTGTTATTGGATGAGCCGACTAACCACTTGGACATGGAATCGATTGAATCACTCAATCTGGCATTGGAAAACTATCCCGGCACATTGCTTTTTGTCAGCCATGACCGTGAATTTGTCTCTTCCATTGCGACACGCATTATCGAATTGACGCCCACGGGTATTGTCGATATTCATGGTACTTATGAAGAATACCTGCGTAACAAAAATGCGAATTGATTTTTTGTTGTTTTATTTTTTACACCCTATTGGTTATTCAGAATGAGTCACTCTTGTTTTTCATCTCTCAAGTTACGTACTGAGCTCCTTGAAAATCTCACATCGCTGAATTATTTGACGATGACACCTATACAGGCAAAAAGCCTGCCGCCCATTTTGGCGGGAAACGATGTCATTGCGCAGGGTAAGACCGGCTCAGGAAAAACGGCAGCTTTTGGCCTGGGGCTGTTGGAAAAACTGGCGGTAAAACGTTTTTGCGTACAATCACTGGTTCTTTGCCCGACCCGGGAGCTGGCCGACCAAGTGGCAAAAGAATTGCGCAAGCTGGCACGTAAAACCCATAACATTAAAATACTGACGCTCTGCGGCGGTATGCCTTTTGGTCCGCAAATTGGTTCGTTAGAACATGGCGCCCATATAGTGGTTGGTACGCCGGGACGCATTGAAGAACATCTGCGCAAAGGTACTCTGGATTTACAGCGCCTGACAGTTTTTGTTCTCGATGAGGCTGATCGCATGCTGGACATGGGCTTTCAGGTAACACTGGATGCCATCATCGCGCATATGCCCCGCAAGCGCCAAACACTGTTATTCAGTGCCACTTACCCTGAGCAGATACAAACCATTGCAAAACAGATCATGATTGATCCCGTGATAGTGCAAGTGGCTTCGACACATGATGAGGCCAGCATTGAGCAACATTTTTATAAATTAAGCGGTGATGAGCAACGCATGGATGCCTTGCGTTTGCTGTTGTTGGCACATTGTCCCGAGTCTGCTCTGGTATTTTGTAACACCAGGCGTGAGACACAGGAAGTGGCGGATGAGCTGGTTCGATATGGTTTTAGTGCGCTGGCACTGCACGGCGACCTGGATCAAAAAGCCCGCGACCAGATACTGGTACGCTTCAGTAATAAAAGCACATCGATTCTGGTCGCTACCGATGTCGCATCACGCGGTCTGGATATTGATGCACTGGATGCGGTCATTAATTATCATCTGTCACGCGATACCGAAGTACATGTGCATCGCATTGGCCGTACAGGCAGGGCTGGCAGCAAAGGCATTGCCTGTACGCTGTATACCGACAAAGAAAGTTATAAAGTCGCAATGCTGGAAGACTACCTTAAACAAGATATCAGTAATGAGACGCTGCCATCATCAAATCTGTTGAATAAAACACCCTATCAGCCAGCCATGGTCACTTTACAGATTGATGGCGGTAAAAAACAAAAAGTGCGTCCGGGTGATATTCTTGGTGCTCTCACCGGGAAAGAGGGTATCGCCGGAAAACACGTTGGGAAAATCAGCATTGATGACAACCGGGCCTATGTGGCGGTTAACCGTGAAGTTGTTAAACCTGCACTGAAAAAACTGGAAGAAGGAAAATTAAAAGGGCGTTCGTTTCGAGTCAGGCAAATATGTGAATAGGTTTTTATGTAGCCTGCTACGTAAAACCCAGTGTCGGCCTTTACCTTTCTGATGGAGCCAGTCCGCTGCAATTGATGTTTATTTTCAATAACTATCAGTCATACAGGCAATATACCCTTGCCTGAGAAAACTATCATAAAACAATTTTACCTGTTTTTAGCGGCACTTTCCCATCAAGCTACAAGGGAAATTACCTAGGTTTTTTTGGAAAAAAAAGCTTGTCATACCTGTGTCTCACACATACTATTTTACCTACTAAAATGATGAGGCTCTTGCCAGGGAATATCACGCTGCAAACAAGGGACGTGCGAAGGTTGATGACTTAACATTAGCAAACTCTTAATTGTAGTTATATTTCTCATTCAAGAGTCCCTTCCCCGGCATCTGATTTGATTCTCAGCAGCAGAGCTTTACTGTGCCTGCAAGTTTTTATAGGCATAAAAAAATCGTTATAAATTTATGCGGCAGTTGTAATTATTGAGTGCTGCCTGACTCTATCCGGAGAATAAATAATAACAGGGGTATTCATTTTTTGTGTCATTGATATAAACCAGAATATAAAAATTACGATGGAATTTAACAAGGAGAGCTTGATGATGCGTATTCAAACAGGATTGGCCCTGAGCATATTGGCCGTTGCTGGCATTACTTTAACGGGAACCGCTCAGGCCGTACCGTCATTCGCAGCTAAATACGAAAAAAATTGTTCATACTGTCATAACGCATGGCCCCAACTGAATAACAAAGGCCGAAAATTCAAAGAACGGGGTTATCGCCTTAAGGAAGACTTAAAGATAGAAGGTAAAACCGCTCCTTATTATGAGGCTGGTAATTTTCCAATAAGTGGCCTGGTTATTTCACGCCCATATGATAAAACAGACAATGGTGATCGTATGGTGCGTGCAGTTCATGGTGTGGCGCTATTTATTGCCGGCACCATGGGTAAAAACGTTTCCGTATTCACTCAAATTGAAGCTGAAGACGAAGCCGGCTTTGCGCCAGAAGTTGGCAGTACTGCGTTGTCTTATCGTTTCAACAACGAAGCCACTTTGCAAATGACCTGGAGTCAGGCCAACTGGGCTGACGGCTATGGTTTCCTCGGCAATCATTTCCGATTAACCCGTGGCAGCGTAGGTGTCATTGATCAAAACTTTGGTGGCGCTGACAATGGTGGGAATTTACGCTCCAAACGCCAAAATGTGGCCGTAACAGGCCGTGTTGCCGATGATAAATTATTTTATAACATTGGTCTCGGTGGTGTAGCAGATAATGTTGAAGGTATATCCGGCAATGACCCGGGAAACGGTACCAGCATGAATGCCCGTGTTGCCTTTGATGTGAAAAAGAACATCATGGTGGGCGGCTATATCCTCGATGGTGAGGCGGGCAACATGAATTTCAATCGCATGGCAATCGATACCCAGGCTGATCTGAAAAATATCCGTGTTCAGGCAGCTTATGTCATGGCCGAGGATGATGTAACGGGGGGAACAGATAAAAACAATGCATTCTCCATTCAGGCTTATAACGTTATGAAAACCAAAAAAGGCATGCCTACCTGGGTGCAGTTGGTGCGCTTGGACAACTATGAAAGAAATGATGGCACCCATGAATACAATGAGTTGACTTTAAACGTTACCCATTATCTGGCACAAAATATTAAAGCCTATATCGAGTATTGGGATCGTTTTGATACGCCAACGGGTATCGATAAAGATAATCGTTTAACTCTTCAGCTCTATGTTGGTTTATAATTTTTATTATTCAATGAATCATTGAGCAACATGATGATTTAAAATAATGCAAGCCATACAAATTTTCTGTATGGCTTGCATTATTTAATACCTATTAAAGGAATAATATTTTGCAAAAAACACATACCCGTCTAATACACTGCCACAGTTATTTATATGGAAATATTAAAACCATGATGAAACAAAAAAAATGTATGACACGGAATGTATCAGTGCATTTACTGACAATTAGCGCTGTCACATTATTGCTCTCAATAAATACCGTTATGGCCGCAGCACCCAATAAAATTAAAATGATGGCCGATGCCTGTTTAACGTGTCATGGACCAAACGGGTCTGGATCAGGAAAAATTCCCGAACTTAAGGGGCTGGAAAAAAGTGATATCACCGAAAGTCTATTTGGCTTTAAGTCGGGTGATGAAAAATCCACCATCATGGGGCGATACGCTAAAGCACTAAGTGATGATGAGATTAATCTGCTCGCCGAATATTTTTCAGCTTTAGATAAATAATCAGGGGCGGTGTGATGAACCAGATTGATCGCAGAACATTTATCAAACTACTGGGGGCCGCTGGCATTATTTCCTCAGCCAATGGCTTTGTTTTTCCAGGCAGCGCCATGGCAAAATCCAAAGCTCGCGTGGTGGTGGTTGGCGGTGGCTTTGGTGGTGCAACCTGTGCCAATTATTTACGTCAGTATGATTCCAGCTTGAATGTAACTTTGATTGAACCAAACGTTCAGTTTATTACCTGCCCATTCAGCAATACTGTATTGGCAGGAATGAAATCGATAAACTTCATTACCCACAATTATGATGGGCTGCGTAAAAATCATGGCGTTAATATCATGCATGATACGGTGATCTCAATTGATGCCTCTGCGAAAAAAATTAAACTGAAAAGTGGTAAAACACTCGCCTATGATCGATTGGTTGTTTCTCCCGGTATTTCTTTTAACTGGCATGAAATCAAAGGGGCAAGTGCGGAAAATAGTAAAATTATGCCGCATGCCTGGAAGGCCGGTGCGCAAACTCTTTTGTTGCGAAAACAATTAGAGGCGATGAAAGATGGTGGTAACGTCATTATTGCAGCGCCTCGTAAACCTTTTCGTGCCCCTCCTGCTCTCTATGAGCGCGCCAGCCTGATCGCGCACTACCTTAAAAAAACCAAGCCTTCTTCGAAAATTCTACTGATTGACTCCAGTGGTGACTCTGAAGAACTGGCCATGTTCCGTAAAGGCTGGGAAAAACTCTATAAGGGTATGATTGAATGGGTTGATGGCTCGGAGCAGGGTGAGATTGTATCCGCAGATACCAAGGCACTATCACTGACAGGACGCACAATCGGCACTCTTAAAGGCGACGTTGTTAATTTAATTCCACCACAACACGCGGGGAAGATTGCACGGGTTACCGGCTTGGCAGATGAGTCGGGCTGGTGTCCTGTAAATCCACAAAATTTCGCGTCTACATTACAAAAAAATATTCATGTGATTGGTGATGCCTGTATTGCGGACCCTATGCAAAAAACGGGGCACAGCGCCAATACCCAGGGTAAAATTTGTGCGGCTGCTATCGTGATTGAATTGAATGGTGGCACCATACCGGATGTCACCTACAACACCGGCATCTACAGTCTCCTCAACCCCAAGTATGCCTTTTCATCAGCGGGAGTATACCGTTTGAAAAATGGAAAATTGAAACAGGTTGCGGGCGGTTTGAGTGCTAAAAAGGCATCGCGCAAAACACGACTCAAAGAGGCCAGGTTTGCGTCCGGTTGGTATAAGGGAATTACCATGGATACGTTTGGAAAAACCTGACTCTGCTATGTTCAACAAAATGACGATTCGGCCATTTTATGCGTAAACTGCTAAAGGGAATTTCTCTGTCTGTCATTATCGGCACACTAATTGTGGGCGCTTTACTCGCTGTGGGTTTTCATGGCGCATTAAATGCAACCAATACTGAGTCATTTTGTATTTCCTGCCATGAAATGAGTATTGCTTATGAAGAATATAAAGATACCGTACATTATAGAAATCGTACTGGTGTACGCACAACGTGTTCGGATTGTCATGTGCCACGGGATTTTGGCCCCAAGATGGTCGCTAAAATCCGTGCGGCCAAGGATGTTTGGCATCACCTTATTGGCACTATTGACAGCAAGGAAAAATATGAAAGCTATCGGCTGACAATGGCTAAAACGGTGTGGCAAAACATGAAAGAAACGGATTCTCGTGAGTGCCGTGTTTGCCATGCTGTGGCATCCATGGACTTTGAAGAGCAGCAAGGACGTGCCGCACGAAAACATAAAAAGATGGCGGAAAAAGGTCAGACCTGTATCGATTGCCACAAAGGCGTGGCACATGAATTACCTGAAGATTTTGATGAAGATGAATAGAGTTGTGTTAATTCGGAGTTATCGAATCTTAAATCCATTTTCCAGTCCAGCGTTTACTTAAACGTTGCCACAGGCTTTTGGAGTCTTCCTCAAAAACAATTTTGGGATGAGTACGCACCATAATCCAGTCACCACGACTGATTTCGTTTTGTAGTTGCCCGGCAGCCCAACCCGCATAACCCGCATAGGTGCGTGTCGCGGCATGTGTTCTGGGCTTGAGTGAATGCGTAAAAACATTTTTTCCGGTGGAAAAATAAACGTCATCGGCAATGTGGTGCATGGTCTTTCCGGGTTGCTGCGTGCGTAGCAATACAAAAATAGCATTGGTGCTTACCGGGCCACCAAGATACAACGGGTCAGTACGTTGCTGTAATTGACGAACCCCGGGAAAAGCCTGTTGCAGCGGTATGCCCGCAGGCCGATTAATGGCAAGCCCGGTGGCACCCTGTTTGCTGTAATGGGTTAACAGAATAACGGTTTGCTGAAAACTGCTGCCATGCAGCTGTTCTGTGGCAACAAGAAATACGCCTTCACTTTTTTGGGCGGACGGCGAATGGTACGGTGCCGCACCCGCAACGGCTGTTGAATATCCACCGAGAATCATCAGCACGCCAAACAAGATATGCCGAACAGTGTGATTGTGTGCTATAGCACTCAGCAGGTGGTGTTGTAAGGGCATGACCGCCTCCAGACCGCACGGACAATCTGCCAGGGCGGTATTGCGAGTATGAATCATGAGTATAGCGGAAACCCTCTGTGAGCGGGGAGCCCGCAGAGGATAAAAAATCATGTGATTTTTACGGTAAAGGCTCCATTTTGGCGAGCCGCTTGTGCGGTATCATTGGAACGTGACATCAATAAACGGGCATCATCACCTTTGACCCAGGCAGTAACACCAAAACAGACGACGGCCTGTATACCGGTCTGCTCACCAATCATTATTGTGAAGTTTTTGAGTTGCCCGGCCAGCTTATTGGCCAATGCGACAGCAGCATCTTTGTCGGTTTCCGGTAAAATAAAAATAAATTGACCTGCACTTATATGCCCTACCATATCTGCCCAGCGTATTTGGTCACGCAGCATTTGGCTGACAGCGACAATCACTTTATCTGCGGCTACTTGACCCGCAGACTGGATAATCTCCTCCAGATTAATAATGTCCATGGTCACCACCGACAACGGGTTCTGATAGCGGCGGCTGCGTGAGATCAGTGGCTCCAGCCCTCTGTTGATGGCATGTGTATTCAGCAGACCACTCAGGGTATCTACTGTATTGTGCTGTGCCAGTTGCTGCGCCAGCTGATTGCGATCACTGCGCAGCATCTCTTCTTCACTGATATCAAGATAGCAAACTGTGTACTGACCATTATTCGGCGGCAGGGAGTAACGTAGCACACGACGCTGGATACCTGGCTGCGTATAACCCAGAGTAAAGGGACCATTATTCACCCCGGTACTCTCATCCTGATTTGCCGAGGCATTTTTTCCCAATAACGCCAGCTCTGTGCGCCCGATACAGTGTCCCGGTGGACATTCCAGCCATGCCGTCAATGTCTTGTTGCACCAGAGCACCAAGCCATCGTCATCCGTAATGATAATGGCCATGGGTGCGTTGGCAAGAATGTGTCGGCTGGTATCGAGGCTGGGTTCATCCATGCGGCGATGCTCCTGAAGTGGTGTGTGTATCAGTGTGCCAAATAATCGTCATCATGCGGCGTAACCCATTGATTTTTCTTGTATCATTTTGCCATACACAAATCATCAACAGGAACATGGGCTTATCAGCGGTCTTACAACGGTAAAACTTTAGCGCTTACCGTCACCAATTGTAGCTTGTTTACACCTCAAACATTAAAGAATGGTGCCGAAGTAATGAGGTGGCGGGGTATTTTTTACCGCCACAATGCGTATTCCGCGCGCGTTAGAAAAAAGTCGAAAACTGAGACAAAGCGGAAAAGGTATTAAAGAGAGAAGCCCTGGCATGTCGATAGCAAAACGCATAAAACACAGCGATGACCACCTGGATGTACGCGCGATACGCAAGCGTTTTCTGGCAATTAACCGGGAGCGTTTGCGGCGTGCAGAAGGGGTATTAAGTTGGCGCAATCGTGATTTTCTGGAATTATTACCCGTGCTGTTCCATATCAATCACGCCATGTTACCCGGTTTCGTATCCAAGCAAACACCTGCCGGAATCTCAAATTGGGCACCTACCAAAAAAGGTCTGGAAGCGGGCAAGCGTATTGCCAAAAGTTTTGATTATAAAAAAAGGGCGTTAAGAACTTTTGATATTCACTCAATTTTTTTGATGGGCAGTGTTGGCACTATTGCGCATTCGGAAAAAAGTGATTTTGATGTCTGGGTTTGTCATCGCCCTGGATTGGATAAAGAACAGCTATTTCAGCTTGCTGAAAAATGTGAGTCAATTGAAGAGTGGGGCACTTCTGTGGGCTTGGAAATACATTTTTTTCTGATGGATGCAGAAAAATTTCGCGGCGGCAATGTCGTTGAGCTAAGCCGTGAAAGCAGTGGCAGCACTCAACATCATTTGCTGCTGGAGGAGTTCTATCGTACAGGTTTGCTGGTGGCCGGGCGTTATCCTGTATGGTGGCTGGTACCACCGAATGAAGAAAAAAATTACAAAAAATATGTGTCACGACTTATCCGCCAACGTTTTATCCCGGAAAATGAAGTTATTGATTTTGGTGGATTAAGTGAAATTCCTGCGGAGGAGTTTTTTGGCGCGGCGCTATGGCAAGTTTATAAAGGCATTGACTCACCCTATAAATCCGTGTTGAAAATGCTGTTGATGGAAGCCTATGCCGCAGAATACCCACACAGTGATTTATTGAGCCTGAGATACAAGCAGGCGATTTACGAAGGTATAAAGGACATGGACATGCTCGATCCATATACCATTCTTCTGGAAAAACTGGAAAATTATTTAACCGCACAAAAATCCCCTGAGCGCTTGGATGTAGTACGTCGCTGCTTTTATTTCAAAGTAGAAATGGTTCTGAGTCGCCAATCAAGAATGAACCAGAATTGGCGATGGCGGCGAATGCTTGAATTGGCCGAGACCTGGCATTGGTCGGAAGGACATATTGAAATGCTGGACAACCGAAAGTCTTGGAACGTACATCAGGTATTAAAAGAGCGCCGTATACTGGTTGATGAAATAACACATAGCTATATGGCATTGTCAAAATTCGCGCGCGCACATTCCGAGCTGGCGCGTATAGAGCAGAAAGACCTCAACATTCTGGGAAGAAAATTGTATGCGGCATTTGAGCGCAAGGCCGGTAAAATCGAAACCATTAATCGCGGCATTTCTGCCAATATTGTTGAAAGCAATATCACCATCATTCAAAGCAAGGGAAAAAATACGGAAGAATCGTGGAGCTTATATCCAGGCATTGTGGATGGGCACGAACCGGGGGGGGCATTAAAACGTGCACGCAGCATTGTTGAAGTACTTGCCTGGTGCCATTTTAACCGTTTGGTTGGGCTGCGCACTATCATCACATTATTGTTAAGTGACAGTATTTTAGGCTTGAAAGAAACACGGTCAATTCTGGATGCTTTGCAATCATTGTTTCCTGATGGTCACTTGCAAGAAACCGAAATTAAGAACTTTAACAACCCTCCATTGATTGAAAAAGGCTGTCTGTTTGTCAACGTGGGTATTGATCCGCTGCCACGCCATTCCCGACGTGGCACTGACCTGGTAAGTGACCAGTCTGATGTAATGAATTACAGTGGTTTTTCATTAAACCTGGCATTGACTTTTGATCTGGTGGTCGTCACCAGCTGGCAGGAAGTTATCACATACAAATATGTCGGTATCGAAGGTTTACTGGATTGCATGTCGCAATATATGCGCTGGAATACGGCAGACAATGCGGGGAAGCCTCCCTCATTACGAGCCTTCAGTTATTCTTCCAGTCATAGCCGGGCGATTGCACAACGCATTGAAGAACTCTACAAAGATGTCGCTGCTACATTCTCCAACTTAAATAATGGAGGGGGGGCACGTTATATTTTACAGGTGGAAAAGTCCTATTTTTTATTGGGGTCAGATACCAGCGCATTTACTTACACATATCAATCCACCTACGAAGACCTGTTAAAAGCACTGGCAGCACCGCAGGATACTTTCCGCCCCATTAAAGTAGATCGCTATGCCTTGCTGAATACACCACTACCCTCTATTTTGTCGAGGAACCGTACCGGATTTATTCAAATGTTTTATTTTGGCCTGGGCAAAGAAGTGGATGTCTTTGTGCTGGATGAAAATGGTTCATTATTTCATCAGCGCGCACCGCACTTTGAAGATGAGGCGCTGGTAAATCATTACAGCCGTTTCTTTGATGCTGTATTAAACCGGCAAAGCTTTTTGTTTCAGGATAAAAATGCCAGCCTGATGCTGGATGCTCTGGAAATTTATAAAGTTAAAAAACGTCGATTTAATAAATATAGCTTTAGCCGAAAGACACCGGATATTAATCGGCCTCCACGTTATTTTGATGTACAGGTCATTGGTGACATGGTGGATAAAAATGCTGAATTCACTGTGTATTGCAATGATCAGGAATTTTCGTCACTGGATTATGGGAAACATTTATTCCGGGAAGTCGTACGTTATGTATTAACGCAACGCAGCAGTGCTCAGCGTTACCCTATTTATATTACTGATGTGGACTTATCACCGACGTTATTAGGTGCGCGACGTACTGATAACGTACAAGTCATCGATTATCTGAAATACAAAAAACGCATTGAAGAAAAAATGAACCGGGAGCTTGCCAGATTATAGTTTTTCTCTATTGACCAAGGGGGTGTTAACGCCCCCCTAGTGCTTTTGCCATAAAAAAATGCTTGATAGGTGTGGCACGGTCAGAAATATCAAGCCCAATATTGCGTAATTCACGCAGCCCTGGCTTATTATTACTGAACAGGTTTTTAAATATTCCCATAGCTTCCAGCATCAATAAATTATCGCCACGCCGAGCACGCTCAAAACGCCGTAAAGTTTTGAAGCTGCCTATGGGTTTGTGTGCCGCATATGCTGTGAGCACGACATCTGCAAGACATTGTGCATCTGCAAACCCCAGATTAACCCCTTGTCCGGCCAGCGGATGGATAGTATGCGCTGCGTCACCAACCAGGGCGAGATGCGGTTTAACATAGTTTTTTGCATGCTGACCTTTAATAGGAAAACATGCGCGCGGCCCGGCGTGCAAAATCTTTCCCAGTTTTTTCTCAAAGGCAATTTCCAGCTCCTGCTTGAAAGTCATTTCATCCAGCTCACATAAACGTTCTGCTTCTTCGGCGCGTGTGCTCCAGACAATGGAGCTGATGTTGTTTTCGCTTACGGGTAAAAAGGCCAACGGCCCGCTGGGCAAAAACCGTTGCCAGGCGGTATGTTGATGTGCATGCTCTGTGGTAATGCTGGCAACCACCGCGGTTTGTTGGTAGTCACTGACCGTAACGCTAATGTCAGCCTGTTGCCGCACCCAGGATTGCCCACCATCGGCACCTATCAGGAGTTCCGCCTGGAGCAGGGTGCCATCATCTAATTGTAGATTGGCAGAGTCGTCGTCGAGTTGAAGACTTGTGGGGGTATTGGGGCAATAAACATCAATATTGTCAAAAGTGTGGGCATGGTCAATCAGTGCTTTATTGATAATACGGTTTTCAATAATGTGACCAAGACTGGCTTCGCCGATTTCGGCGCTATCAAAATGAATACTGCCATTGCCTCCAGCATCCCATACATGCATTTCGGTATAGGCGGTGACGCGCATTTCATGCATTGCATTCCATACACCCAGTGTTTTAAAAAGGGCTTGTGAGGCAGGATTAATTGCACTGACACGCAGGTCAAAAGAATCGTTGGGCCACTGCGCAGGTAATTTGTATCCTTCAATAAGGGCGATTTTTAATGTGTTATTACTTTCGATATGGCTACCTAAGGCGCAGGCTAATGCACTGCCTACCATGCCGCCGCCAACAATGGCGATATCGTATTTTTTGGGTGCTGCCTGTACTGCACTGATCACAGCGGCAACCCTCGCGCCAGCCGGGGCAGCTTGCCGACGATGCCCATGGAATGTCGGGCCAGCAGGTGTTTGAGCGGTGGTACAATGTCGGTGGCCACCAGACCCAGATTGCGTGCCAGCACGAGGGGTGGAAAACGGTTGGAAAAAGTGTGTACCAGTGTGTTGGTAAAACCAATAACTTGACGATGATCCCGCTCCCGCCATTGTGCGTACGCTTCAAGTATGGGCAATGCGCCAATGTCATCACCTGCATGAAAGGCATCAACAATGTTTTGTGCGAGAGCAGCAACATCACGCAAACCGAGGTTAAAACCCTGACCGGCGATGGGATGCAGCGTGTGCGCAGCATTGCCGATCAGTGCCAGCCGGTGGCGCACCTGCTCCTGCGCCTGAATCAGTTGCAATGAATAGCTATGACGCTTGCCAACCTTGATAAAACGCCCCAGGCGTTTGCCGAAACAAAGCTGAAGTTTTGCCAGAAAATCTTCATCGTTCAGTCGCGAAAGATGTTGCGCACTTTCCGGTGAGCGTGTCCATACCAGTGAACAACGATTGTCCGGCATCGGTAACAACGCCAGTGGACCATTGCGGGTAAAACGCTCATAGGCGATGTGGCGATGTGATTTTTCCGGTGTGATGTTGGCAATGATGGCGGTCTGTCCGTAATCATGTGCGGTGGTATGAATACCCAGCTGGTTGCGCACATGAGAGTTGCCTCCATCGGCGGCAACGACCAATTTACTGGTCAATGATTCCGTGTTCCCATTGTTGTTATCCGGGTCATGTGTAATGACAACAGCGGCATGGCCATCACCCAGCGTTAAGTCCGTCAGTCTGGCCGGACTTATCAGCGTCAGGTTATCGCATTGCTGGAGCTGACTCATCAGCACTGCGCCCAGTTGCTGTGCGGTGGCAACATACCCTAGCGCATCGACTTTTTCCTGTGCGGCATCCAGACGGGTAAAACCAAAATGCCCCTGGTCGGAGACATGAATGCGTTGGATGCTCGTGGTTTGTGGCGCGATTTTTTCCCACAGCCCCATGCCATCAAAAATACGCCGACTGCCAAAAGATAAAGCGATAGCGCGGTCGTCGTAACCCGGCGGCGTTGACCTGTGAAGGGGGGCTGCTTCGATAAGTGCAACACGTAATGCCTGTTTGGCCAGACTAATGGCCAGACTGGCACCCACCATGCCGCCGCCGATGATAATCAGGTCGTAATCGGTGCTGGTATTCATGTCTTTACCATCAATGCCTCAATATCGGCAATGGTCTTGGGCACATCTTTGCTCAATACATCACAGCCGTCTTTGGTAACCAGCACATCATCTTCAATGCGAATGCCAATGCCCTGCCATTTTTTCGCAATCCTGCGCCTGCCTACTTTTGTACCAGGCGCAATATACAGACCAGGCTCCACAGTCAGTACCATGCCGGGCTCCAGTTCACGCCAGGCATCACCCACTTTGTAATCACCCACATCATGCACGTCCATCCCCAGCCAGTGACCGGTGCGGTGCATGTAAAACGTGCGGTAGGCCTGTTCTTTAATGAGTGTGCGCAAATTGCCTTTGAGCAGGCCAAGTTTGATCAACCCCTTGGTGAGTACGCGCACGGCGGCTTCGTGGGGAGCATCCCAATGATTACCGGGGCGTACTTTATCAATCGCAGCCAGTTGTGCGTTGAGCACAATTTGATACAGCGCTTTTTGCTCAGGACTGAAGCGACCATTAACAGGAAAAGTGCGGGTGATATCCGCAGCATAGAGTTCATTTTCGGCACCGGCATCGATGAGCAGCAAATCGCCATCACGCAATTCAGCACTGTTTTCGGTGTAATGCAGGATACAGCCGTTTTCACCCCCCCCCACAATGGGAGTGTAGGCATTGACACAATTATGTTGTTTGAAATGGTACTGAAACTCCGCCTCAATCTCGTATTCCATCTTACCCGGCTGACACCGCTGCATGGCACGCTTATGTGCCTGGGCGGAAATTTTCGCGGCTTTGCGCATAGCGCTGATTTCGGCACGGCTTTTGTACAAACGCATGTCATGCAGCAAGTGATCGAGAGCAACAAATTCACTGGGAGTATGCGCACCCGCACGAGATTGTTCCTTGAGCCGGTTGATCCAGCCAGTAACGCGCTGGTCAAATTGAGTATCACATCCCATGGCGTAATACACACGTTCGCTGTGCTCCAGCAAGCCGGGCAGAATATCGTCGATGTCACTGATGGGAAAAGCATCATCAGCACCGTAGTGCGCCATTGCACCCTCCAGCCCAGCGCGGCGACCGTGCCAGGTTTCCATTTCCGGATCACGTTCGCGACAAAACAGGATCACCTCACCGTGTTTGCGCCTGGGAATCAGCGCCAGCACAGCATCCGGCTCGTTAAAGCCACTCAGGTAATAAAAATCACTATCCTGCCGGTAAGGGTGTTCAGCATCACGATTGCGCAGTCGCATGGGCGCAGCAGGCAGGATGGCAACGCTGGCTTTGCCCATCATCTGCATCAAGCGTTTACGGCGACGGGCAAATTCTGCGGGTTTGATGTATTGGTTGGCATTCATGCCGTGATTGTAGCGGGGAAGCAGGGGATGACGCCAATAAGCCTGAATGAACAGCCCGGATCTAAAAACCCCGCACCGCGTTCACCACTCAAACCTCAGGCCCGCAGCCACATTCCAGACGATCAAATTATCCTGGGCCACCGTGGTTTCGTACTGAACGTAGGAAGATACGCCATCGGCAAACGTGGCCGACGTGCCCAGAGCCAGCACATAATAATTGGCGCTGGGCGAATTGGTTTCAAAACTGAATTGC
Source organism: Chromatiales bacterium (assembly GCA_026982555.1). GTDB lineage: Bacteria > Pseudomonadota > Gammaproteobacteria > SZUA-152 > SZUA-152 > SZUA-152. The sequence continues at coordinate 24,571 of JALSGT010000149.1, read as the reverse complement.
GTATTCGGGTCGATAAGGAAATACCCTTTCACTTTATTGGCATCACCTTGAAACTGATGAAGCCACGAAACATTGAAGTGGGGCACCAATACCCCCCATGAATAACTGAAGGCATAACGCAATTGCACACCAACAGTGGACACCAGTTGAAATACCTGTTGTTTATTAATGGCGACACTATAGGAGCCTGCACTGGTTTCCTGATATCCACCGATGGTGGTTCTCAGGTAATCCAGTCGCGCATTCAACGTTGAAGTAAAGCCTTTACGCGCAAAATCATATCCTCCACCCACGCTTATGGCATAACCGGTACTGTCCGTATCACCTCTGGCCGTTACGTCCGTGGTACCAAATACCACCCGCCGCTGCATCTCATAATTACTGAGAGTAATAACACCAATGGCATCAATGTAGCTGTTATCGGAAGGATAATAACTGCCATAAAAAGTACCGTTGTAGTTTCCTACATCCATGCCGCCTCTTTGGCGGTCTATATTCATATTTGTTTGACCATAACCCAATGCCCAGCCCATTAAACCTTTATGTTCAAAACGGTAATCAGAACCTATGGTCAGGGCATAGCTATCAAACCCAAACCCGGTTTCATAAAGAGTTTCATCTTGTGAGCCGCCACCTATTTTACCGCTGATAAACCATTCCTGGTTTTTACCAAAACCCGAACCCGCGCTGCCACCACTGGTATTGCCTTGTAACAACTGATCAAACATGTCGCCGGTGATGCGCTCATTGCCATAATTGAGACTCAAACCACTGAGCAGTGTCAAATTCTGGCCACGTCGTAACGCCGTTAAACGGCGACTGATATTGGATAACTGCTCCTTGGTCAGCTCATCATTCAAGGCGCTTTGCGCACCCACATTAGTGGGAGATGTGGCATCAATAAACTCACGTAAATCTTCTGCTACGCCCGAGCGGGTTGCAATACGAAACTGTTCACACAAATCGTACGTTCTCTCCTGATCCAGGCAAATACCGGTTAACACATTGTTCGTAACAACACCGGGCGAATTACCTTGGTCAGGAATTGCCACATTGCCCACATTAACAGTTATTGTTGCTGTTTCTGTTATACCTTCGTTGTTTACTACCGCATAATTAAAACTTTCCCGACCCTCAAAATTGACCGCAGGCTGATATTCCACACACAGCACACTCCCGTCAGAACACTCAATAACAGCCGCCACCCCTGAACCGGGCTGGGCAGGAATCGTCACCACAGGCTCACTGATATTGCTGATACTCTGGGATAAATCGATGACTATTGGCTGGTTTATGTCCGTTGAAATCGCCACATTTTTTAGCGCTGCCTGAGCAAAGGCAGGAAACAATATCAGGACTGCCAGTATCAATGCCGTACTGATATGAATGCCATTATCAACCTTGATCAAACCACGATTGATAATGTTTTTCCCAGTGACGGTTCTGCCGGCAAAACTTTTGGCAAAGTCATGGTCAGTCCAGCATTGTATTTTTGATCGTTGCATCACGTTACGATTTACCTTCAGTAAGATGTTTCCGGTTCACACAATCTTGCTTTACTTCGACAATTCACAATTGTTGAATCGGTTTATCGCTGAAGCTAAAAATTATGTTGCGAGGAATAACTTGCCATATTTCGGCGTAGACTTCCGGCGCGGATAATAACACTGGCGAAACTCAGGGTAAAACCACTGGTTTTTCAGCTTGCCGATGCAGAAGCGCGCACTCTCACCTTTATTCGTGCAAATAACAAGGCAATATTACCCGTCATTACAGGCTTCTTTGGATTTATTTTTCAGTGTTGACCGTCCCACTGTGGTTTGCATGCAAACCACCATGTGATGAAATGCAGTGAGCTGGGAAATTAAACCCTCAGGGATCAACAATAACCACCGGGATTCAAAACACGTCACGCAGAAAGCCCCTGAATAATTCAGGTTATGTATTAATGCAACGTCGCATCAGGCTCAACTTCCACTGATGGTACCCGGGTCGGCTGTAACTCCTCGTTAATGAGCAACACACCCACACGCAGGTATTCCACCAATTCGGCGTAGGCATTTTCATCTTCTTCGCTGCCTTCCAGCTCATAGGAGGTACCAGCGCGGGCAATTTCCAACAGGTCTTTGGTGATCTCGCGAGCATCTTCGGGTAATGGCGCGAAATCGGTAATACCACCGAGACTAAGACCAATGAGATAACCCTGACACCAGTCACCCAGTGCATTGACGCGCGCATCCAGACTGTCATTATCGTCAGGCAGCAGCATCTGAAACTCACAAGTGGGGTCGTTGAGCTGTCGCCGGGTAATGTCATGAGTCTGCTTGAAAACCTCGTGTGCCTCGGCGGCCAGCAGATCACCGCTGGGCCGGTTGGGCCACAGCGCCGATTGCCAGATATCCACCCCGGCATTGCTGTTAGCGCACAACAGGCCACACAGTGTGCCATGAACTTCGCTGGGGGTGATTTCAGTGTCCAGCTTGTGCAGGGCGCTGTCGAGGATCAAGTAGTCGGGCAGATTTTGTGGCATGGCGATGGTATCGTGTTTTGCGCTGGTGAGCAGGGAAAAATGAGGCGCTGATTCTAACATCCGTAAGCAGTGGCTGACAGTCGTTGACCCGTTTTGTGCCCCGCTCTATAGTGGGGGGTCTAGTGTGACATAGATGTGATAACAACAAACTCCCCCTGGACGATTGGATAACATGTCTGAATCTGAAATTAGCAAATTGGAACAACGTATTGATGAGTTGATCGCGCTGACGGACCAATTGAGCAATGAAAACAACCTTATGCGCGAACGACAAAACCTGTTGGTGGAAGAACGTGCCCGACTCATCGAAAAAGCCGAATTGGCGCGCTCTCGCGTAGAATCCATGCTGGTGCGACTCAAGGCAATGGAGGCTGAAGCATGAATGCCGGGGCGACTAAACCACCGCAACCTGTAGAAAGCAAGGTGATCAGTATCCGGGTACTGGACAAGGAATATCAAGTGGCCTGCCCAGTGGATGAGGAACCGGCACTGCTGGAGTCTGCACGTTTACTGGACGAAAAAATGCGCGAGATTCGGAATGCACGTAAAATGGTAGGCGCAGACCGGGTGGCGGTGATGGCAGCGTTGAATCTGGCCCACGATTTTTTGCAGCTACAATCGAGCAGTGGCAATGATGGGCCAGTGATGGAAACCAAATTGCGCAACTTGCAAACCAAAGTGGAAGCTGCCATTGCCCGGAGCCGACAATTGGGGTTGTAGCACAATGTCATTAAGTCGGTTGGTGGTGAGTTTGCTAGCCCTGTATATGGTCGGTTCCGTTGGCAGGGTTCACAAACTCACCACCAACCTGCGCTGCACCGTTACTTGTTAACTCAATGGCATTGGGTTGTGGTAAATTTGTTTAGAAACATACGTTTTCAAAGAATGGCGTTGCCTGTGGTGTTCGATACTGTATCGGAATTTTCTTGGCCTATGCTTAACCCTGTTGGGGACATTACATCGATGTTGTGTGCATGTCCGTGTTACGGAAAGCCTGATATGTTGATCGTTGTTCCCACTTTATCGCTCCGGTCCCAAGAGCGACGATGCAACCGGCACATGTGGGTGACGCCTCTTTCTTCTTCCGAATTAACCCCATGACAGAACGTCAGGCCTTGCGCCGGCAATTTCGTTTAGCGCGACATGCTATTGATACGCATGAGCACGCCCGGCGCAGCGCAGCCATCACCCGGCAACTGGTGAATCATCGTGTGTTTCGTTCCGCACAACACATTGCCTGTTATTTATCTAACGATGCTGAAGTGGACCTGACCTCGCTAATGGACTGTGCCTGGACCATGGGTAAAACCGTCTATCTGCCGGTAGTCAGCGCGACTCATCATCACCGTTTACATTTTTTACCTTATGCGCCGGGCGATACACTGATCGCCAATGGTTTTGGTATTCCAGAACCCGTGTCGCGCCCGCGTCAGGCCGCCGCATTGACACGACTGGATTTGGTGCTGACCCCACTGGTAGGATTTGATGCGTGGGGTAACCGGCTGGGGATGGGTGGTGGTTTTTATGACCGCACCTTTGCCTTTTTGCGCCGTCGCCAATGCTGGCGTAAACCACATTTATGGGGAGTGGCATTTGATGTGCAGAAAAGTCTGGCGAAACTGCCTCATCAACACTGGGATGTACCCTTGGAAGGTGTGGTGACTGAGTCTGGCGTGCAATAGAGGCACATACCATAGATCCATGAAGGTGTTCAACGTAACCGTCAGGTTACGCAAGGCTGTTAATTTCGAGATAATGAAAATCTTTATTAATCAGTCGCTTGAAAGCGGCAATCATCATTCGAGTGGCGTGAGTTTATACTTCCTTCTAGGTAATCGAGTTTACAGGGTGTCTGCAAGGCCATGGTGGAACCGCTGCGCTTGTTCCACCCTACAATTAATACTTCCCTTTACGTGATGAAGGGGAGTTATTGCAGGCCATGTTAAGTGGAGAAAAGTTTTGCTCTGTGTTGAATAGCGAGGAACAAAAAATCTATGGACGCCCCAACGCCACCCTCTATCCGGTAGGGTGGAACAAGCGCAGCGGTTCCACCAAACGGTTTTACTCTGTATTGAACAACGTGGAATAAAAAGCCGGTAAACACCCCAGCCCTGCCATCGATCCAGGGAAAATTTATCCTGGCGACTATGGGGTGTCCACCCTGTGGATTGTTTCACGAACCCGCTCATCGAATAGGATTGAAAGCCGTCAAACTCATCATGTGCGCATCAGTACCCAGATCGTTATTGGGAAACAGGCTGCGGTAAACCTCACGATAATCCGAGCCATGCAGGGCAAGGTAATTAAGCACTACAGTATCTACCAGCAGGTTGACATTGTTGGCAGCCACACTGGACGAGGTTTCTACCGAACCATCTGCACGGAACCAGCCGATTTGCTGATGCCGTTCTGCACCGAGATTGTCCCCGGAAAACAGCGTGGCTTGACCGCCGGTGGCCGTCGGGTTGTAGACCAGGAAAAAACTGCCCGCTGTAGAAGAATTATCACCGGTCCACACACCTTTACCACGACCGTCCTGCGAACCATCGATGGTGCCATTACTGGCCACAGAACCATCACTGAAAACATATAACATCAATGGTTGACCCCGTCGTGCGGCATACTCCAGGCAGGCTCCCATGCAACGCCCGGCGCGCAGGTCTCGACGCTCACCGGCCTGGCGGTCACCCGTGTGATAATCGAAACCACCCATGGTGATGGTACCCGCTCCGGCGTAACCATCGATGACCATTTTCATCACGGCAGCAGTTTTGCGGAATTCACCTTCGCCATCAAATTCGGTTTGATTGAAGATGCCGCTCGGTCCAACAATATTGGTGTCTGTGGCTGGATCAATATTCACACCCACAAAACGATCTGCAATATCCGCAGCACCCAAGTAGCCACAATTCACCAGATCCTTCACTACGGCACTCGCGTTGATATTGGCAACTTTTTTATCACTAAGGCGGGCGATAGATTCCATCACAGCTTTGGCATCAGCTTCGGTCAATACCGCAGTAAGATCACCTGTTTCTACCATGCCGGTGACATCCGAAGGACGGTCCACCTTGGTAGGACGAACAGAAGGATCAATGCTCATCGCGGGTGCCATAGAGTTGCCGCCCGACTCAGAATTACGCGAACCGATGAGAGTGACTACGCTGCCATTAGAACCCGTGCGGGCAATACCGTACATCGGGTTATGCGGGTTGTTACCTGTGTCGTTATCAGAACGGGCGGGGATGACTGCACCATTAATCAGCGGGGCAGTTCCAACACTGATTTTTTCCATAATACCGCGTAGAAAGCCACTGTCCGAATGGAAAGGCAAACCCAGGCGAGTGTCAATGAAATCGTTATTGGGACCACTCATGGTCGAAGCAGCATCGACTATACCGGGCACCATATCACCGGGAATACCCATTTTGCTATAGCCCGCAGCACTGATGGGATCATTGAGATAGCCACCTTGTCCACCCGCCAATACATTGGAACCAACCATACTGGCACCGCCCGCCAGATCAAAACAGATAAAAGGAATATTGCCGCCAGCAGTGCCCAATGCGCAGCTGTCGTTGTTGGCAAACATGGCTTGCAAGTCGTCTGCCAACGCTGCGTGTGCCGCACGCGGATTAGCAAACAGGCTAAACAACGAACCACCCAGCGTGACACCCGTGCCCGTAATAAAGCCCTGGCGCAAAAAGTCCCGCCGCGTTACCGGACGACTATGGTCCTGATGCAACAGAGGTGCATCGAGTGAAAGCCCGTGGCGATTCTTTTTCATGCGTCTCGCGGTTCGGTTAACTGTTCTTTTAGCCATCGTCTTAATCCTCAAATACGTCTGTTGCTTGTTTGTATGGACCTACTGAATAATCATCGCCGCGCTACCGAGAACCGAGGTGCAGAGTGCCTTGACCACCGAGGCCGTACGGGGAATGTCATTATTACAGGATTCATCCGCTGCACAGGCATCAAACAATCGGTCAAACAGATTTCCAGGATGTCCGGCGACGCCTGCATCAGGACCTACCAGCTCAATGCGCAGTTCTGCCTGGCTGGGCATATTGGCGGGCACCACACCGCCAATGCCCACCATCTTGTTGTACAGGGCATCGACAATCTGGTTCTTCATGGCGATGGTAGCGAAAGCGGTACTCACGTCCGAACCAAAAGCAAAGGCACCGAAGAAGTTGTCCCGCAACGCGGTGTCATCCACCAAGGCATCACAATAGGCAATAGCCAGCTGGGCGACACCCATTTCATGTGCAGCAAGAAAACCGGTGATATTTTCTGTCGCGGGAAGCTGTTGTTTAACGTTGGCATAGGTTTCTTGCACACGAGGAAACTGGAAAGGATCAACACCCGTCATAGCCGACATGGAATGAAGAACCTCCTCAAAGGTGCGCAGGCCAATATCAGGTACTGGAGTACCAAACACTGGCGCAATATTGCAGTTTGGAGGGCTGTTCTCTTCGCTGCCACAAATCGCCGGGGTACGGCTATACTGCTTGCCGTCGAAATCTTCGAAGGTCAGAAAGAACTCGTCACTGCCTGAGCCTTTTTCCACGGCAATGACCGTACCAATAGCGGATAAAACCTGTTGGCCTGTGGCGCTGTCGAAATCTGTGGCATTAATTGTGGTCTCAAGATTAATGTAAGCCTGACCGCCAACGGGCTCCTTACCGTTAAGACCAATGCGCATACCCTTGATAACCGTATCACTGGGGGTGAAGCCAGGGTTAAGGCTGACAAAAGTCGGTTGAGTAAACAGGTAACTGTAATCATCAAACTGGCTGGCCACAAAATAAATAAAGCATTGATCAATCGGGTTGCTGCCCCCCTCAGGAACACGGAAGCAGCTGGGGTCATCCATTAACCCGCTGACACTGAACATGAGGAAGAATTTTTGCCCCACACCCGCTTCGAAATTTTGCCGGACCTGCTCCGGTGTCATCGCACGGTTATGAATAGCTACCAGACGTAGCCTGCCTTCCCAGGGTTCACTGAAGTCAGCTTCATTGCCCATACTGAAGGCATAAGTGGGATCCCAGCTAGCCAGGTCACCCGCAGGAAGCAGAGGATCAACGGAACCTGCATCGTTGCCGATGGTGGATACATCAACACCATTCACATAAACCTTGCGACCTTCAGCAAGATTGAATGTAACCGCAACATGCTGCTGAGTGGATTGCAGATCTTCATCCATGTCATCCGTCAACAGGGTATTACCATTGGCATTTGCTTGCCCTTCGGAACTGCGATTCATGAACGCGTAACGATACTCAGCCTGACCCAGGGTGAAGTTGCGTTCACTGGCACCACCTGAATAATTAATAATGCGCGCGGGGCTGTCATCGCCTTGTGACACATTGGCAGGTACTACCCAGGCTTCAATAGAATAAGCATTGCTGCCAAGAATCTGAGTCAGTAATTTACGGCTGTCTTGCGTGGTCGCCTGTGCCTTTGCGCTACTGGTAAGGAACTCTATACCCCAGCCACCTACCCAGCGGTAGTCAGTGCCTTCGTTGCCGAAGAGCTTGAGATTAAGTGGCACACCCACACCACTGGTGTCTTGTATTGTGGCACCAGAGCCCGCTTTGAATTCGTACAAGGCAATGGTACTGGAATCATCGCGGGCACCCCCACTGGCAACGGTACCATCGAGTAGCGTCAGAGCTTTGCTGGTCTTCCAGTTCTGGTCCACTTCATCGGTCTCAATGATGTCAGCAAAAGCAACGATGGCCTGCTCCATTTCCACGGCACAATTTTTACGGCCTTCGGTAACGGCTTGTTGCAGGGTACTGCTCAAATCCCAGCAGTTGTGACCTTCATCCATGCGCACCACCAGACGTGAATCCCGGGGGATATCCAGACTGATTTTCTGGCTGGTAACAATGGCATCGTAGGCAATATTTATATCGGCATCAGCAAAGAAGGGCGTTTGCGGGACAGAGGCTGAATCCCTGTGACAGTCAGCACAATTGTCCACAAGCAGGGTATGCACGCCACTAAAGTCAGAAGGTGCCGAAGCTGGAAAGTTTTTACTGCTCCCAACGTCTTTAATCGTTGGTGGAGTAAGCGTGATAACGTTAGGTTCGTCATCTGTACCGCCACCGGGAACACCGCCAGTAACCCAATTACTGATATATGCCGTGGCATTAGTGGCCAACGCGCTACAGGCACTCGCTGTGCCACAATTGTGACCCTCATTGATTTTGGTGATAAGTGCCGAACTGCCCGGAACGTCTCGATCAACCAGATTGCTGCTGATCATCTGGCCGTAGGCAGTATTGACATCGTCTGTATCCAGGAAATAGGGTGCCTGACTGCCCGTATTGGTATTGTGGCAGTTTTCACAATTACTGGCATCCAGCATCTTGGCCCAAAACTCCGTTTGGAAATTACAGATATCTTTTATCGCCTCAGCCTCTGTCGCAACTGCGTTACAGGCATTTCCGGTATAACGCGCTGCGGTGCTGCCATTATCAACACCCCCCGTAACCGTAGGCTCATTGGGCACACTGTCACAAGCCGATAACAATAAACCACTGAGCAAAATAAGTGGCAACGACCATGACTGATGTTTTATACAGAAAGTTGTTCGGCCTGGAATGTTCATTGTAATGCTCCAAAAAACTGTTATGGCACCCTTTAAACAGCGTGACCACTAAAGAAAAATTATTCGCGTCTTGTTTTTTTAACTGCCTTTACAGAATGCTGCGGAATCAGCAAACACCTGCTTCAGCTTGTAGTCACCCTGAAAGCCAGTGATCATGTCATTGATTTGAGCATGATCGTCAGCGTCAACCGGCGTACGCAGGCATACCGCCTTAAAGACTTTTTCTACCTGACAGCGGGCAAAAGCATCACTATGTGCGAGTTCCCGACCCATAGACGCCGCACCACTGCCGCTACCGTTCAATTCGCTATCCCAGCCCAGCGCGCTGTTACTGCCAGTGCGCCAGTAGTTAACCCAATTGTCATTGGAAGTCACGTAACCATGTTCAAAGTTATTAGCATTGATAAGGTATTTGGGTTGTACAGCACCTTCGGTGTAAACCATTTGCCCGGCATCGTAATCGGGTTCATTACCATTCATGGGATAATCGTAATCGTAATAGGCAAAGGCCTGAGTCAAGGGGTCCATGCCATTGTGGCAACCAACACAGGCATTCATATAGATACGACTGTCCCCACCAGGGCTGCGGGAAACGTCCTGACGGACACGGTCCGGGCTGTAGCTGGCATCTTTTAGCTGTTCCATGTCTGTGCATAAATGATTAAGCAGGGTAAAACGGAACATGGCGCGGTTGGTGCCATCCACAAAAAAAGCTTTAGCAGCCGCACGGGTGGTCAGTATGCCGGCCGGTGCTATTGTCGGTGAAATAGCAGACTGCGTGGTTTCTGTGAGTACCGCCTGCAAGTCGGCGCCTGTGTCTTCCAATGCCTTGTAGTGTGCGTTGCTGCTGGCCAAATTTGTTGGATTGGGGCCTGTATAGAGAATGTCATCGTAGAGAATCCGGCGGAAATCATAATCATCACGAATCACCCCGATCACTGTCGCCGTATAATCATTCAGCGGTGCAAACACGGTTTGTTCTTCATTAGTCCAGGGGGTAATGAAATTTTTCAGGGTCACCCGATAAAATTCCCTTCCTGTGCAATTATCACCAGTACCATCGTTGGTAATGGCATCCATGGCAGCACCAACAGCATTACCCGCAGTCACCTTGGCTTCCAATTGCGCCAGACAGTCAACACTAGGGGGTACACCCGTCAGCCGGTCATGGATCCGTTTGGCCTGTTCACGCGCACCAGCCAGCGCACTACCCGCAAACGTCGCCGATAAAATCAGAGCCAGCGCAGTGCAGACCATTTTTTGTGAAATGCTTTGTGGAAAAATTTTAGTGCTCATGGTTGTGCATCCTTAAAAACGGGATTGGGTGGAGGCAAAGTTGATATTTGCATACAGAGAAACAAAACAGCCCAGCGGGTGTAAACAAACATCCATATCGCTATGGCCATATATGCAGGCAGCAGATCTCAGTGAATGTTGTTTTTTAGTGTCATACAGCATGTATATTTTCCCCAACTACATTTAGCTTTCGATACGATATCGGCCGGTGCATGTTTGTCATTACAGCAAACAGCTATTTTTATTAATATTATCCGCCGTGTTTTTTATGCGGCTTTCCTGGCCTTGTTTTTCCTGTTTTACAGTGTTTCCCCAAAATGGCCTACTGCCGAGTGAGGCTATCATTGCGTAAAGCATAGTTTGCACACCTGCTGCTATGCTCCGGGAATTGCGATAAAAACACTGTGATCCCGGTCACACACCTGACACGAGCCGTATAAAAACACAAAAAAACAAATAGCTTTATTGTTGATATCAAAGCAATTTTTATCTAACAACAGCCTATGAACGCTATTTCCTGCGGTCAGGTTCCCTCATTTTCCAAATTGAAAACTCCTGAAAAGGATGAAAACTGATGGTTTCGACTAATCCAGGCGGTTGATTTTTTGGCGGGATAGCAATACTGGCCATAAATTTGCCATGTTCAAGACAGCTCCCTTTTGCTGCATTCACTCGGATCGGACAGACTCCCGGCTTTTTGACGAATAGTGGCTAATTCAAGCTCGGCACCCCATTGTTGTTTCCGATTACAAAAATCCAGCAATGGCATAAGTTGCTCCAGCATAATGTCAATATGTGGAATGAGTTTTTCGGAATCCCCTTTACTGAGAATACGTAATGCGGCATCAATGCTGACGAGTTTTTTCGGTGTTTGCACACCGCTGTACTCACCAGGAATCAATCGATTTCCCCCTTCAGCATGTGCGCTGGTTACGTATTTTTCTGCCAGCGCAAGAAACGCTTCAATGGACTCGAGGTTATTGATCTCACGGCTGCTCAAGCCCAGACTGACCGTCAGCGCAATATGTATTTTACCCGCTTTAAAAGGCTCACTGGCAATCTGTTGGCGGATGCGATTGCAGACTTTATATGCTTCGGCAGCACTCAGAGTAGGCGCAATGATAGCGAACCGGGTATCGGCAATACGTGCCAAAGTGTCTTCTTTGCGAATCGCCGTTTGTAAACAGCCTGCCATCTCTGTTAACAGCAAATTCAGCGTGGTGGTATCGTGCTTTGCTTTTAGCTGAACAACATCATCCAGGGAAATGACCAACACTGACAAATCCTGTTTATGACGGGAAGCAAACGCCAGATCCTGTTCACCACGTTTCAGCAAATAATGTCGGCTATGTACTCCCGTGAGTGCATCATCCGTGGCCTGCTCTTGCAGTGCCACAGTGGTTTGTGCCAGATCTCGCGTGGTTTGATCCAGTCGAGCCTGGGCACGTACCCGTGCCAGTAATTGAGCCCTGTCAAAAGGTTTCGTAATAAAGTCTGTTGCGCCTAAGTCCAATGCCCGCTGGCGGGCAGCTGTATCGTCTGCTGCGGTAACCATGTTCACCGGGATGTCGCTGATACGCACATCATCATAAGCACGAATACGTGCAATCAATTCATAACCATCCAACCGGGGCATACCTGCATCGGTGAGTACCACTTGAATTTTTGCATCCGCCAGCAGCATTTCCCAACCCGCTTCACCATCTTCGGCTTCAACAATCTCGAATTCATTATTGAGTACTTTTTTTAGCGAAACACGTACCACACGGGAGTCATCAATGATCAACACGCGAGGTTTGCTTGCGGACAGCAGCTGTTGGTCGGTCATTGCTTCTCCTGTACCCGCCTCAAAACCGGGAAATAATGGTTGTTATTGCCCGTATAACGGCAGGAGAAGATGAAAATTCAACCAACTACACAAATAACCCGTTTTGTCATAGGTCGCGCCACTTTCTGTTTGCGTTTTGTGATGTGGCGCACAATGAATTCAAGCTTGTTGGCCGGGGTGTCGCTATTGGGTTACGGCATAAAATTTGCCTTATCCAAATGAGATTCAATGGGTTAGTAGAAAAAACTTACCAAAACAATTACTCAGCTTTTCAAAGGACGCAGAGCAGGCATGATCAATCAGCAGGTCAATTTGTTTCAACCCATTTTTCGCAAAGAACGGAAACTGCTGTCGTTCAGAGTATTGACCCAGGCTTGTGCAGCGGTATTAGTGGTGCTGACTTTACTGTACGGCTGGAGCGTGCAACAGACACAACAAATGGAAACCGATTTGGCGCAACTAAAAAAGCGGCAAACACAGTTTTCCACGCAACTGGCTGAAGTGAGCGGTCGCCTGGCTGGAATGAAAACAGATACCGCCCCTCAGTTGGCGCTGACCAGTCTGGAACAGGAATTGGCAGCCCGGCAAAAAGTCGTCGCTGCGCTGACGCGGGTAAAAAACAGTTACACACATGGCATCTCAAATTATCTGGAAAGTTTTTCCCGTCAAGCTCCCAAGGGAGTGTGGCTGACCGGTTTTAGCGTACAGGCGGGTGGCGAAGGTTTGGTGATTCGCGGCAGATCATTACAGGCGGCATTGGTGCCGGTATTTTTACAGCAACTTTCCAGTGAAAGTGCATTAAGTGGTACTGAGTTTGGCTTGCTGCAAATTCAACGTGAAAAGCCTGACACCCGTTTTGTTGATTTCATTGTATACACCGGCACACAACCACCACAGACCACCACCTTGACGGAGGCATCACCATGAAAAACCGTTTTGCCGCATGGGGAGAGCGCTTTGAGGCCTTTTCGTTACGGGAACGGAGTTTGATTGCCACGGGCATTATTGTGGTGATGTTTTTGTTTTGGGACACCTTGTTATTGAGCCCACAGGAAACTCAGCAAAAAAAAATCGTTGTCGAAATGTATAACACCAATCAGCAAACCGAAGCGGTCGCCGAAAAAATCAAGGAAATGTCGGCGGCATTGCGCGGCAGCCAGGTCACACATATCAATGCCCGAGTCAATGAATTGAAAACACTGTTGGGTAAATTAAAACAGCAGCAGAAAGACCTGACAATCGAATTCATTCAACCGGTACAAATGGCAGGTGTGCTGCGTGACATGCTACATGCAGAAAGCGGGCTGGTGTTAACAAGCCTGGAAAGTCTCGGTGTACAACCATTATTCCCTATGGAAGAGGATGACGAAAAAAATGGCATCCGTACACAGCAACCTGAAATCTATAAACACGGTCTGCGTATTGTATTCAAGGGTGATTATTTTAAAACATTGGATTATCTGCGTTCACTGGAAGCCATGCCCTGGAGCCTGTACTGGGACAATGTGGAATACAGCGTGACAAAATATCCAAAGGCCAATGTAGAAATTACGGTACATACCCTGAGCTTGCATGAGGGCTGGATCGGTGTGTGATTTTCTGAAAAACAACCTGGTCACGATGATTGTAACAGTAATGCTATTACTGGCAATGCCATTACAAGCGGCGCTGGAAGACCCTACACGACCACCAAGCGTAACAACAACAGCTTCTGCGTCACCTCAAAAAATCCAGCGGCCACGCTGGGTACTGACATCGACATTAATATCTGCACAACGACGAACAGCGGTGATTAATGACATCGTGGTATCCCGTGGAGATCGTATCAATGGTGCAAAGGTCATAAACATTCAGCCTTCTACAGTACGGCTGCGCATCGGCGGACGAAAAATTACGTTAATGATGTTGAAGAAAAATATTAAATCATTGTCTCAGATGCGCCATTGAGCCAAGGGAACTAACAATGGAAACTGAAAAAAAGTTTGAACAACATTTTGTGTTGATAATCATCATCTTCACATTATTGTTAACATCATGCTCGACCAAGCTGCCCCGAGGTGGCAGTGTTGCAGATGAAATTAATAAAAACCTGCAAAAAATCACCCGACAAACCTCCGTAAAAAACAAACCGGGAATACTACCACCGGAGGTATCTGCCGCATTGATGCCGCCATTGAATATTGAGTTTTCAGGTATTAGCCAGGCTCCTGTAGAACGCAGGTTTGATATTACCGTTGACCGTGTCAATGCACGAACATTTTTTATGAGTCTGGTAAAAGATACGCCTTACAATATGGTAGCCCATCCGGGTGTGTCAGGAAAAATCTCCCTGAGCCTGAAAAACGTTACCATTAATGAAGTAATGGAAACAGTACGCACCGTTTATGGTTATGAATTTAATCGCACCAGGAATGGCTATGAGGTATTGCCCGCCAGATTGCGTTCAAAAATATTTACCATCGACTACCTCAATGTAAAACGCTCAGGGTTGTCAAATGTACGGGTAAGCTCCGGACAGGTCCAGACATCCCAGAAAAATCGCTCAGGAACAGGTTCTGGCAGAAACAAGGGCAATTCCGGTACAAATAATGGTAACGGGTCAGGCAGAAATACAGCGGTTTCTGGCAGTCAGGTCAGTACCCGGTCCGAGTCCAATTTCTGGACAGAGTTAACCGTCGCATTGCAGGCCATCATTGGCAGTGAAGAAGGCCGCAAAGTGATTGTCAATGCACAATCCGGCATTGTTGTGGTACGTGCCATGCCAGCGGAGTTGCGTGCAGTATCAAAATATTTACATACGACACAAAATATTATTGAGCGACAGGTCATCCTCGAAGCAAAAATTCTGGAAGTGGAACTCAGTGATGGTTTTCAATCAGGCGTTAACTGGTCTGCGCTGGGTAAAGGTAAAAATGGGGACAGTATCATTGCCGGGCAGTTTGGTGGTTCCAGTGTTTTTACTTCGGGCGTCAGTAATTTGCAAGGACAGACCAATGCCTTGAATCCCGCCGACCTGTCTGGCCTGCGTTCCAATGTGGCTTCGGCCTTTGGCGGTATGTTTGCCATGAGTCTCGATATTGGCGACTTTACCGGGTTCCTGGAATTTCTTGAAACACAGGGTGATGTACATGTGCTATCCAGTCCTCGGGTATCTACCGTTAATAACCAAAAAGCGGTTATCAAGGTGGGAACTGATGAGTTTTTTGTCACCGATGTCAATACGAATACCAATACCTCTCTCGGTGGTGCCAGCGCCAATCAATCTGTCAACGTTGAATTAACCCCGTTTTTCTCAGGTGTGGCGCTGGATGTGATCCCACAAATCAGTGCAGACGGCATGGTGACTTTGCATATTCACCCATCTGTCAGTGAAGTGACTGAGCGTGTCAAGCAAATTAGTTTGTCATCAACCAGCCAGCTTAGCGTTCCACTGGCACTGAGCATGATCAGGGAATCTGACAGCATTGTGCGTGCGCGCAGTGGTCAGGTCGTCGTGATTGGTGGTTTGATGCAAAACCAGACCAGGGACAAAACGAGTTCAGTACCTTTATTGGGCGATTTGCCACTGATCGGTGGTTTGTTCCGGCATGAGAAAAAAATCACCCGCAAGAGCGAATTAGTCATCTTGTTACGGCCTATCGTCGTTGACAACGATACTGTATGGGCTGATGAAATGAAAAATGTCACGGAACGTTTTGGCAGGATCACGCACTTTGGCTCACCATCTGCTGTTAGTGATAACACAGCGGAATAATGTAAAAACGGCGGTGAACATCCATGTATCTGGAACACTTTGACATGCAGGAAATGCCTTTCGCTATTACGCCTGATACCAGTTATTTTTATAGTTACGGGAGTTATCAAGAGGCTTTGAATGTTTTACTGGTTGCATTGCGCAGCGGTGAAGGCTTTATAAAAATCAGTGGTGAGGTGGGTACGGGAAAAACACTATTGTGCCGCAAGGTACTGAATATTCTGGATGATAATTTTGTTACTGCCTGGTTGCCCAATCCCTGTTTGACACCGGCGGGTTTACGTATGGCCCTGGCCGATGAACTGGACATTAAATATGCCCGTAACATGGGTCAGCATCGTATTTTGTCATTGATCAATGATTGCCTGATTAAATTAAATACGGAAGGCAAACAGGTCGTTTTATTTATGGATGAAGCACAAGCCTTGCCGGATGATTCCATGGAAGCTTTGCGCCTGTTAACCAATCTGGAAACCGAAAAAAACAAGCTGCTTCAGGTTGTCTTGTTTGGACAACCTGAGCTGGATGAGCGACTGGCACAAAATAAACTGCGTCAGTTGCGTCAACGCATCACCTTTTCCCAGGAGCTGGAAGCTATCGACATCAATGGTATTGAAGGTTATCTGACACACCGGCTACGGGTCGCCGGTTATCGCGGAAAGCCACTGTTTCAGCATAATGTGGTGGAGGGTTTACATTGTATCAGTCGAGGCGTGCCGCGGGTGATTAATGTATTGGCACATAAAATGTTAATGGTGGCTTATGGTCAGGGTGTATTTCATGTCACGTTGCAACATTTACAACTGGCTGCGGAAGATACTGATGTCACAATACCATTGCCAACGTCCGGTTTTGCGCGCATGGGCACGGCAATTGTTTCTACTGTGGGTGCCGCCGCCGCGGCAGCGGCAATAAGCCTGGGAGCCTGATGCATGAGTCTAATTAACCAAATGTTGCGCGACCTCGAACAACGCCACACTTCAAGAGTAGCATCATCACCTTTGAGCGGGCTCGATGTCAGTGGCGCAATAACACAACCTGTGGGACTTTCAATTAATTATATGGCGCCGATCACCATGGTGGCGGTGGTTTTTATGACCGGTGTACTGGTGGCTTATTTATTGAGCAGCCAGCAACAAACAGGGGTAGCAGAAAATATAATGGCTATCACACCTGAACAGGAACCACCTGATTTTGTCGCAAACATTGGGCCGGAAAATACACAAAAAAACATATCATCGACAACAGTAACCTCTGATTTTTCACGTACTGATAAAATGAAAACTGTCGAAATCATTATAAAAAAACCGGTTGAAAAAAAAGTGGCGCCCGCAGATATCACTCCGAATATTGAAAACATAACCGAAGCAACGGCTGTCAACCGAGAACAAAACTTCAATAAAGTCATCCACCCACTGACTGACACACAACAATCACAGTTAGCCTTTCAACGTGCAATACAAATGCTGTCTCGTAATAATCCACAGGATGCACAACTGGCTCTGGAAGAAGCATTGTCTTTTTCACCTGTTCATCTTCGGGCTCGTGAAACGCTGGCCGCAATTTTTTTAAATACCGGTCGCATCAGTGAGGCTGCAAGCAGCTTAAAAGAAGGCTTGCATTTAAAACCGGCTGCTGCACCACTGGCAAAACTGTATGCCCGTATTCTGGTGGATCAGGGTGATATCGTTAACGCTGTCGCAGTATTGGAACGGGCACACCCAGGCATGGCCGCTGACCCGGAATATTATGCCTTGCTGGCAGCTCTGTATCAGCAATTGGAAAAATATGCACAAGCAGCGCACGTTTATCAGCAAATTTTATTACGGCATCCTGGAACAGCGCACTGGTGGATGGGGCTGGCTTTGGCACAGGAAGCCATGGGTGAAACCACACGCGCATTGGATGCTTTTCAGCGGGCACAACGTGCTGGCGGCCTGAGTGATGCCGTGCTGAAATACATACAAACACGCATCCTGGCATTAACATCTGTAGCGCCCGTGCATACAAAAGCTAATCATGTGATAAATGAGTTTGAGAAATAAACATGTCGGCACAAATAAAACGCATTCGCCTGGGTGATTTGCTGGTTGAGCACAAACTCATTTCCGAAAGCCAATTGATTGCAGCGCTGAATGAACAGAAAAAATCCGGCCACAAACTTGGGCGTGTCCTGATCGAAAATGGTTATGTAAAAGAAGATGACGTACTTAATTTATTGTCTCGTCAGCTCAATGTCCCTTTTGTCGATTTGAGCATTTTTCAGTTCAAACCGGACATCGTAAATAGAATCCCGGAAACAGCGGCGCGTCGATTCCGGGCATTGGCACTGGAAGATACACCAGATGGCTTACTGGTTGGCATGGCTGACCCGACCAATATTTTTGCCTACGATGACTTGGTGCGGGTGGTAAAAGGCCCGATTAAAGTTGCCGTAGTAAAAGAGGGCGACCTTGTCGCTGCCATCGATAAGGTTTACCAACACGGCACTGAAATACAAAGCCTTGCCACAGAGATCGGCGAAGACATGATAGAAAATGTCTTTGATCTGGCGACCTTAGACAAAATTGTCAGTCAGTCTGATGCGCCGGTCGTCCGTTTGATTGAAACAATATTTGAAGAGGCCATGGCAACCAATGCCTCTGATATTCACATCGAACCGGACGAAACCGTGTTGCGTATTCGCCGTCGCATTGATGGTGTTTTATATGAACAAGTGATGGATGAAAAGGCCATTGTGCCTGCTCTGGTGTCCCGCCTGAAACTGATGGCAAGCCTGGATATTGCCGAACGACGTTTACCACAGGATGGTCGTTTTAATATCAAGTTAAAAAATAAAGCGGTGGATGTTCGCTTTTCCACGATGCCGACTCAATATGGTGAGGCTGTGGTAATGCGCTTGCTGGATCACTCCACGGGTGTACAGGGTTTGAATCAAATTGGCTTGTCGGATGATATTCGCATCCGGCTGGAAAAAGCTATTCATCGGCCTCACGGTTTATTGCTGGTCACTGGGCCAACGGGTAGTGGTAAAACCACAACGCTGTATGCTGCATTAAATGAATTAAATACACCGGAAAAAAAGATTATCACCGTAGAAGACCCGGTGGAGTATCGTTTACCCCGAATCAATCAGGTGCAAATCAATCAAAAAGTGGGCCTGGATTTTGCGCGAGTATTGCGCAGCACATTGCGCCAGGACCCGGACATTATTCTCGTTGGCGAGATTCGTGATCAGGAAACTGCAGAAATTGCCTTGCGGGCCTCAATTACCGGCCATCTGGTGATGTCAACATTGCATACCAATGATGCCATCAGTACCGCATTACGACTTATCGATATGGGTGTGGAAGGTTTTCTGGTGGCTTCAGCAGTGCATGCCATTGTTGCACAACGTCTGGTACGCCGTATCTGTGATAAATGTACTGCTGCCCATACGCTGGATGCGGGTCAACTGGCTTGGTTGAAAGCGGTAGTGGGCGAAGAGCGTTTAGCAGAAATGACGTTTCAACACGGTACGGGCTGTCCTGCTTGCGGGCATACCGGTTATCACGGTCGTACCGCCGTACACGAAATGCTGGATATTACCAGCGAGCTTGCCGATGCCTTGCGGCATCAAAATTATACCGAATTCAAAAAACATGCATTAGCACAAGAACAGTTTACACCCCTATTGGAAAACAGTCTGGCTTTGGCTGAACGAGGTCTAACTTCCATTGATGAAGTTATCCGTATCAGTGGCTGGATTGATTGAGCATTAACCGGAATCTGATGGATTAATTTATGCCACTCTTTGAATACAAGGCGCGTGGTCATCGAGGAGATGCCATTGAAGGTACCATGGAAGCCGTGAGTTCAGATGCCGTGGCTTCGCAATTATTGGAGAATGGCGTTATACCCATTAATATCAATCCGGCAAAAACGGGTGCTTCTACTGAAATTGATTTTGGTAAATTTTTTACCGAAAAAGTAACCGACACAGACATTATTCAGTTTTCCCGACAAATGTACAGTCTCACCAAAGCGGGCGTACCCATGTTGAGTGCCATGCATGGTTTGTCACAATCCACCAAAAATGCCACGCTGGCCGAAGCTATTCGTAATGTCACTATGAGCCTGGAGTCCGGCCGGGATCTGGCGACATCATTTAATGAGCACCCTGAAATATTTTCGCTGTTTTATGTATCGATGATCCGTATTGGTGAAACCACCGGTCAACTGGATGAAATTTTTAATCAGCTGGCACGGTATATAGAACGTGACAAACGTACACGCAATCAGATTAAATCTGCACTGCGTTATCCTGGCTTTGTACTCATCGCCATTTCCGTTGCTATCGCTATTATTAATTTATTTGTAATTCCTTCCTTTGCCGGTGTGTTTTCCAGGTTTGGCGCGGAACTGCCTCTGCCAACATTGATCCTGATGAATGTTTCAAATTTTAGTGTGGCTTATTGGCCGGAACTGCTGGGTATATTTCTGGTGATGACACTGAGCATTCGGTATTACATAAAAACGGATAATGGACGTTATCGCTGGGACAAACAAAAACTCAAACTACCACTGGCTGGCGATATTATTTATCGCGCCACGCTGGCACGCTTTACACGACTTTTTTCCATGTCCATAAAATCAGGAGTACCACTGATCACCGCGCTGACTGTGGTGGCCAAGGCGCTGGACAATCATTATGTAGAAGAACGCTTGCTGGGCATG
Organism: Chromatiales bacterium; assembly: GCA_026982555.1. GTDB lineage: Bacteria > Pseudomonadota > Gammaproteobacteria > SZUA-152 > SZUA-152 > SZUA-152. The sequence continues at coordinate 3,825 of JALSGT010000149.1, read as the reverse complement.
CAAACGGGCATCGAGCGCGGTGAGTCCATTACACGCACTGCTGCGGCTACCGGTTTATTTGATGCCCTGGTGATGCAAATGATGGCCGTGGGTGAAGAGACCGGCTCTATTGATACGCTATTGGCCGAAGTCGCTTTATTTTATGAGGCTGAAGTTGAAAATGATATCGATAAACTCAGCGCGCGCATTGAGCCTATATTAACGGTGATCATTGCAGGCATTGTGTTAGTGCTGGCCCTGGGTGTATTTCTTCCTATGTGGAATTTGTCTGAAGTGACACTCAAATAAATAATTAAGAATAGGTAAAGATTTTTTTCCGCAAGACCGATAGTTACAAGGAATGGGGCCACGTCAGAGCAATTGTGGGTACAACCGCCCCGAATTATTGACACATTAAAGTATATAAAGCTGGAGAAGTGACATGAAGAAACAAAGCGGTTTTACCCTCATTGAACTGGTAATGGTGATTGTTATTCTGGGAATTCTGGCGGCAACAGCCTTACCAAAATTTGCCGACCTGTCTACCCGGGCAGAAGGTGCATCCATTGCTGGAGCACGCGGTGCCGTTTCCTCTGCAGCAGCTATTGCCCATGCAGCATTTTTAATTGACAACACGACAGCAACCATTGAAGGCACTCCTGTCACCTATCAAAATGGTTATCCAGATGCCACCACCATCGCTAATCTGGCTGGCCTTAATGTCGGCGCGGGACTGGATTTTCAGGGATCAACCGTTCCTGGTCCACCTGTTGTATTAACCATTACCAATGGCTCAGGTACCTGCAGCTTTACTTATACAGAAGCAGTCGCCCCTGCTGCTCCGGTTATTAGCACTGTTCTTGGCACAGGCTGTTAACTGACGGCCCGGTTTATCACCAGGGCAGCTGTTGCCTTTATCGTGAAAAACTATCGAAAACAAGCCAGGCCGCGCAAGCTGCCTGGCTTGTTTTTTTGGGAAAAACATTGTGACGCTGTTTTTATGCCGTGAAAAAAAAACAATTTTGGCAAGAGCATTTCGAGATGCTGTTTTGCCAATAACGTTTATTGCCCGGGCTTTATGGGTAGTTGCTTTTTTATGTTTTTCCGGGAATTTTTCTGCGGCTCATTCTGCGATTATCAATCAGGTACAAAGTGGTATAACAACCAGTTCCGGTAACGGCACTACATCAGTCAGTATTACTGCTGTTGATCCTGGCCGGTCTTTTTTGATGTTTCAAACTCGCTCCTCCAGTAATCGGCCACCAGGCTCTACCGTGCGGGGGAGAATCAACAGTGCGGGTACTGCCGTTGAATTTGTGCGGGTAACCAATGAAACCTCAACCATTAATATTCAATGGTACGTCGTGGAATTCAGTTCCGGTGTGTCGGTACAACGGGGCGAAGTGAATCAAACTTCTGCGACACTGAATGTGCCCATTACCGCCGTCAGCTCTACCAGCCAGGCCTTTGTATTGTTCTCAAAAACTCCCCGAAATACGGATTCAATCTGGAGTTCAGATGACCCCTCCACCGGCAGGCTGACCAGTAATACCAATGTGCAGTTCAGGGCCAGCAATGGCAACAGTAGCCATATCATTGCCTGGCAAGTCGTGGAGTTTACCAACGCAGCAGATATTAATGTGCAAACGGGCAGCTCTGCCATGTCCAGCAGCACCGGCAGTGTCAATATTACTTTACCAACAGCGGTCAATACGGCTACCAGTTTTGCGTTGGTGGGGTTTCTCAGCCCGCATTCCGGCCCGGATGTTGACGAGCGCATGATTCGTGCGCAACTGATTGACTCCACAACATTGCGCATTGATCGTGATTCTGTTGGTGATCGAATTGATGAAATTGTCTGGCAGGTGGTGGAATTGAATGATGGCAGTTCTGTGCAACATGGCAGCGAGCGCCTTAACAGTGGCGATGCACAAAACACCATTGCGATTACTGCCATTGATACCAATCGTTCCGTAGCATTTGCATCAGTACAGGCCTATAGCGGACAAAACATGGGCATGAATAACTATAATGGTGATGATATTACCGGTGTCAGCTCGGTCACATTGGGACTGTCATCAACCTCCATTGATATGCGCCGTAATTTTACCGGGCAAAGCGCGGACATCGGCTGGTTTGTTGTGGAGTTCAATGGCGCACCACCCGTCACGTTACCTGCGGCAGTTGGGGAATGGCGTATGGATGAAGTCAGCTGGACGGGTGCAGCAGGTGAAGTCGTTGATAGCACCGGTAACGGACTTGACGGGGTGCGCATGGGTTCTGCAACCACAGCACCTGCACAAGTATGCAATGGCGCGGCACTCAACGGCAGCACTGATTTTGTGGAAATTGCTGATAATGCACTACTGGATATATCTGACAATCTGACGGTGATGACCTGGATCAGACCGAACTCCATTCCCGGCAGCGGGTTAATGAGCATTCTCTCCAAAGATGAAAATTATGAATTTCATATTAACAGCAGCGCTAACATTAACTGGTGGTGGCAAAATTCTGGAGGTAGTGTTCGCCAGTTTAACAGCAGTGGTGTAATACTGACTCCGGGAACCTGGTATCACATTGCCATTGTCTATTCCAACAGCGGCAGTCAGATAATTTATATCGATGGCATTAATCGTGGATCAACGGCGTATGCTGAAAATCTCATCAATAATAATGACCCGTTACAAATTGGTGCCGACCAGGGTTTCAGTGGCCGTGAATTTGACGGCATGATTGATGAAGTGCGTATTTACAATGCAGCCCTTAGTGCTGCACAGGTCGGTGTCGCCATGATGGAAACACGGCCTTGCCCTACGGATGCATTGGCCTATTATGCAATGGATGAAATCACATGGGGCAGTGTGGTGGACAGCAGCGGTAACGGGAATCATGGTGTCGCCGTCGGCACAGCCACACCTGCAAGTACAAGTCCGGTTGTCATCGGCAATCCGGGTACTTGTGGTTATGGTGATATCCCCTCCAATACATCAAGCGCAATTTATGATGCTGTCGATACTGGCGTTGACATCAATAACGATGTTGGCAATACAGGTACCATTAGTTTTTGGTACAAGAGCAACGTGCCTTGGGACGGCAATAATGGTGATCGTCAGTTAATGGATGCTTCCCTGGCCAGTACCGGAAAATATTTTTACCTATCGTTGCAAAACAACAGTCGCCTGAGCTTTGGCCTGGAAGACAGTGCGGATGGTGATTGGCGCCCCGAAGGTGGTAATAACAACTTTGCCGCCAATGTCTGGGTACACATCGCTGCTACCTGGGATCTTCCAAACGACCGGTTGCAAATTTATATAAACGGTAATCTCGATGTCTCACAGGTTTATCCCACCAACGGCGTAATGGGGGAGCTGGATACACTGTATTTTGGTGATAACCGCAGTTCATATGTAGTGGGCCCCATGACAGGTAATTCGGCCAATGGCTCCATTGATGAGGCGCGTATTTATAGCACGGTGCGCAGCCAGATCGAAATCCAGGCTGACATGAACGCCACACACCCCTGTAGTTCAACACTGGATCATTTTGTCATTTCACATAACAATACAGGCATTCATTGCTTGACGGAATCCATTACTGTTACCGCTAAATTATCAGGTGGTGCAACGTATACCGGCTACACTGGCAATATTGTGCTGGACACACAAAGCGCCACCGGCACCTGGACACTCAATACCGGCACTGCACTTAATTTTGCGGATGCCACCGCCAACGATGGTCTGGCCACTTACACTTTTGATATTGCAGATAACGGTGTGGCTGTTTTTGATCTCGATTATCAAAGCGGTACGGCCAGCATTAATATTGATGTTTATGATGGCACAA
>JALSGT010000148.1 GCA_026982555.1 Chromatiales bacterium | reverse complement strand
CTGTTTTGGCCCGACTGGGAATGGAACAACAAGGTTGGCTGGACAACATCAACCACTACGAGCAACGGTTTTTCCGGGCAGTGGGTGCAGTGGACAAACTCAAACAGTTTGCCCGCCGACTGGGGCAATGCTGGTTGAAAGGACAGTCTTTGGGTAAGCATGTTTATAAACAGCCGTTACTCACGTAGTCACCAACTCAATCACGTTCATTTTTTATCGCTTCATTCTGTTTTCAAGTCATCGGGATAGAGGGGGCAGGGTTTCTATTGCCTAATATCCGGAAAAGCCATTTTTTGCTTTTTTATTCAAATAAAGGCTGTGTGGTATCAGACGTATGGCCAGTATTGGTTTTTCTGTCGTCGTTCAAACTTAACCTGACAATACAGGCTTCCCAAAAAAACCGGTAACTGCCCGGCCAGGCTAACCACGATAAGGTAGCAAGCTATCGGCCTGCCTGTGATTCCAAGCGCAACAACGCGCCATTCTAATGTAATGTCAACTTACCAAAAAAAGTAATTTAATCAATGGGTAATACTGTTGAAATGCATTTTTTGGGAACTATTTTTGCTGTCATAGGGTCACATATTCCCGTTTGGATTTTCGCTCGCATCACGTTCTGTTCTGTGCGGGATGCGGCCATAGATAACACGTAAAAATCAGTCAGATATAAAGGAGGCGAGATGATCAGTGTTAACGGGCTCGTTCGCACTTATGGTGATTTTACCGCAGTAGATGATGTTTCATTTCAAATCGGTCAGGGGGAAATTGTCGGTCTGTTGGGTCACAATGGCGCAGGCAAAACCACCATTATGAAAATGCTCACTGGTTTTCTTGAGCCGACGAGTGGCTCGATAACCATTGATGGATTGGATAGCCGTCAGGAGCGGGAAGCCATTCAGCGCAAGATCGGTTATCTGCCGGAGAACTGTCCGGTTTATCCCGAGATGACAATAATCGATTATCTCAATTACGCTGCCGCTTTGCATGGTGTTCCAGAAGCAGAGCGTCTGGCCAGGGTACGTGAGGCAATTGCCAAAACCGAGCTGACCGGGAAGGCCACCCAGCTTATTAATACGCTCTCGCGCGGTTACCGTCAGCGGGTGGGTGTTGCCCAGTCGCTGTTGCATCATCCTGATATTCTTATTCTCGATGAACCCACCAATGGTCTTGATCCCACTCAAGTGCAGCATATGCGCAATCTGATCAAGGAGGCAGCAGAGCACGCAACGGTCATTCTTTCCACCCATATTCTTCAGGAAGTGCAGGCGATATGTGACCGGGTGATTATTATCCGGGCAGGCAAAAAAGTAATGGACGCCCGCATGGAGGAGCTGCGCAGTGCCCACCGTCTGCTGGTGACTGTACAGGCTGAACCCGGAAAAGTGGATGCCGCATTGAAATCGGTAACGGTAATTCAATCGGTGGAACAACTGTCAAACGACGATAACCGGCAAAGCTATGCCTTGGCCTTTCATGACCAGGCGGAACCGCAACAATGCGCCCCTGCTGTGGCATCGGCATTGCTGGAACAGGGTTGCGCACTGTATGTCTTACAGCCGGAACAACGCACTCTGGAGTCCATATTCCTCGAAACCGCCGCTCAATAAACAAAGGAGGGAGCGAAAGTGAATCAACTGTTTCAAATTGCCCGCAAAGAATTTGCCGCTTTTTTTTCATCACCCATCGCCTTTATCTTTTTTGGCGCTTTTCTGGCGGTAACCCTGTTTATCTTTTTTTGGGTGGAGACCTTTTTTGCCCGCAACATCGCTGATGTGCGGCCGCTTTTCTCCTGGATGCCGGTGCTGCTGATTTTTTTGACGGCTGCCATCACTATGCGCATGTGGTCGGAGGAGCGGCGCAGTGGTACGTTGGAGTTTCTGCTTACCTCACCGGTTCCACCCTGGCAGCTGGTGCTGGGAAAATTCTTCGCCTGTCTGCTGTTGGTTGGAGTCGCATTATTGCTCACATTGCCGCTGCCGGTCACCGTTGCTTTTATTGGCAATCTTGATTGGGGTCCGGTATTTGGCGGCTATGTGGCCACGCTGTTCCTGGCTGCGGCCTATATTGCTATTGGTCTGTTTGTCAGCGCCCGTTCTGATAACCAGATTATCAGTCTGATCATTACCTCATTGCTTTGCGGTCTGTTTTATCTGCTGGGCTCTGATGCCCTGACCGGTCTGTTCGGTAATCGCGGCAGTGAATTGTTACAGTTGCTGGGTACTGGTTCACGGTTTGAATCCATTACCCGGGGGGTGATTGATCTGCGTGATCTTTATTACTACCTCAGCCTGGTGGGCATTTTTCTGGCGCTTAATGTCTTCTCTCTGGAACGGTTGCGCTGGGCAGGCAATCCATCCAGCCGGTATCACCGCCAGTGGGGTACGGTGACCACCCTGCTGGTTGTCAATTTCATTGTCGGCAATCTTTGGCTGCAACCTGTCGGCTGGGCGCGGGCTGATATCACTCAGGGCAACATCTATTCTATATCCGACGCCACACGCAACTACCTTGCCCAATTACGGGAGCCTTTGTTGATCCGGGGGTATTTCAGTGCCCAGACCCATCCGTTGCTGGCTCCACTGGTGCCGCGGTTGCGTGATCTGCTGGAGGAGTATGCCGTGGCCAGTAACGGCAGGGTGCGGGTGGAATTTATTGACCCGCTGGAAAACCCCGAGCTGGAGCAGGAGGCCGGACAGAAGTACGGTATCCGTCCGGTACCTTTCCAGACAGCAAGCAAATATCAGGCTGCGGTGGTCAATTCCTATTTTGATATTCTGGTGAAATATGGTGATCAGTACGAAACCCTGGGCTTTCGAGATCTTATCGAGGTCAAGGCCCAGAGCGAAGCCGATCTCAATGTGGAGCTGCGCAACCCGGAGTACGATATTACCCGGACGATAAAAAAAGTGCTGTTTGCCTACCAGGGGGCAGGGCAGTTGTTTGAAAATATCATCCGGCCTGTCACCTTCAAAGGTTATATTTCTCCCGATGAACGTTTGCCCCAAGAGCTTGCTGAACTCAGACAAGGGCTTGATGAAACACTGGCAGCATTGCAAACAGAGGCAGGTAATCGTCTGAAAGTAGAGATTAGAGACCCTGATGCTGATGGTGGTGTTCTGGCGGGCAAAATCGAAAGTGAATATGGCTTTCGTCCTATGGCAATCAGCTTGTTTGATACCAACACTTTTTGGTTTTACATGACGCTGGAAAGCGGTGATCAAATTGTACCGGTACCACTACCGGAAACACTGGATACTGCCAGTCTGAAACGGAGTATCGACACCGCTCTTAAACGATTTTCAAAAGGGTTTTTGAAAACAGTGGCTCTCTATACCCCGCCGGGTATGCCAGCCATGCCGCAGCACGGTATGCCGGGTAGCGGCCAGCAATTCAACTGGTTGCGAGAGCGGCTGGGGGAGGAGCATACGGTGCAATCCAGTGACCTGAAGACGGGCCGGGTACCCGCTGATGCTGACCTGCTGGTGATGGTTGCCCCTGAATCGCTGGATGAGAAGCAGCTCTTTGCTGTGGATCAGTTTCTGATGGAGGGCGGTACGGTGATTCTCTCTACCTCTCCCTTTGATATTTCAATGCAGCGGAGCTTGTCAGCCAGCCCGCATGAGTCGGGGCTGAAACAGTGGCTTGCGCACAATGGCATCGTTCTTAAGGAGGAGATGGTTCTCGATCCGCAGAACGCCGCCTTCCCGATTCCGGTGCAACGCAACCTTGGCGGTTTTATTGTGCAGGAGACCCAGATGGTTGCCTATCCCTATTTTGTTGATATACGGGAAGAGGGTATGGAGCAGGCAAGTGGCATCAGGGCCGGGCTCAATCAGATCACCATGAACTGGGCTTCTCCCATCATTATTGACAAGGAGCAAAACAACACGCGACGGGTTATCCCGCTGTTGTACAGCTCGGAGGAGTCCTGGGTTTCATCCAGCACTGCTATTCAACCGGATTTCCGAACTTATGGAGAGCTTGGTTTTGCGCGTCAGGGCGAAACGGGAAAGCAATTGCTGGCGGTGGTCGTGGAAGGTCGCTTCGATTCATTTTTCAAGGATAAACCCTCTCCTTTGCTGGAAGAAAAGGCACAGGATGGAAAACCGGAGGAAAATGAAAATGAAACGCTGATTACCCGGGTGATCGACAAGTCTCCCGAGTCGGGGAGGATCATTCTGTTTTCCTCCAACAGCTTTCTTGGCGATAACACACTTGAATTGGCATCGGCGGCATTACGCACCCGCTACCTAAACCCGGTACAGCTGGTGGAAAATGCCGTTGACTGGTCATTGGAGGAGCGGGGTCTTCTTTCGATCCGTGGCCGGGGGCACTTCTCCCGCAGCCTGGAACCACTGGATCGTGATGAGCAGCAGTTCTGGGAATATATCAACTATGCCTTGGCGCTGCTGGGCCTGGCTGTGATATGGCTGTTACGCCGCATTGCACGCCAGCGCGCGCAACGTTATTACCAGGCCGTGTTAAATGAAGGGAGGGCTTAAGCAATGAAAAAATGGAGTGCAGGACTTGGCGGTCTTCTCGTCGCACAGATTGTTCTGGCGGTAACACTGAATGTCGGGAGCGACCCTTATACCGCCTTTACGCCAAATGAAAAACTGGCCGGGTTTGAACCGGCACAGATAGACACCATGCTCATTGAAACTACCCGTGATAAAACGGTGTTGAAAAAAGTAAATGGGAAATGGCAGTTGCCTGAATTGGATGATTTTCCGGCTGATCAATCCAAAGCTGTGCAGTTACTTGATACTCTGGCAGCGCTGAAAAAAGGCTGGCCAGTGGCAACCAGCACGGGTGCTGCCAAACGTTTCAAGGTGGATGATGATGAATTTGAGCGTCGCATCACTTTGGAAGATGGGGGGAACACTGTCGCACAACTTTACTTCGGTACATCACCGGGGCTGCGCAAGGTACATGCCCGTATGGCAAGTGAAGATGACATTGTCACCGTCGGTTTTTCTTTGTTTGAAGCCGAAGCAGACAGCGGTGACTGGATTGATGACAAGATCCTCGCGCTGGATGAAAAGAAAATCATGCGCGTCGAACTTCCCGGCGTTACCCTGCAACGGCAGGATGGAAAATGGCAGCTTGCACAACTGGCCCCGGGCGAGGAAACCATAACGGAGCAGGTTGAAGAGTTGATGAAAAAACTGGCCGGGCTGACTGTCGAATCAGTATTCACGAGCGGAGACGAACCGGAACGGGAGGAAAATACAAAACCGCTGAAAATAACCGTGGTGCTGGATGACGATAGCAGGCTGGACTACAGTTTTTCCAAACTGAAAGAAGGCAGCGGTTATCTGTTACAGCGCTCAGATCAGTCAACGCGCTACAAAATTGCGGACTGGGGTGTTACTCCTCTCAAGGATGTTGAGCGGGAAAAACTGGTGGAAATAAAGAGTCCGGCCGGTTAAAAAATGGCAGCAAGCCGGTAGTGAATGAAAAAACCCACCCGCTATGCGGGTGGGTTTTTTTATCAAGTTACCGATAGTGGTCACCTTCGCGTACCAGCCAATAAGCCAGGCCCAGAGCAAGGATAACGGCAGCCAGTGCGGCGAGCTTACTGGCCTCAATGGTAGACGCATCGATAATAATAAACTTGCGCGCCAGCGCCAGCATGGCAATGAGCAGCACGGTTTTTACCTGGATAATACTTTCGTGGCGATGGATGACGCGGATGATGGAGTGCTTGAACTCCATGGCGATAAGCAATGTCATGATCATGCCGAAAATATTTTGAAATACGCTATGATCCAGCGGATCCAGTGTACCGGCCACCAGCAAACTGCCGATGCGTGTCAGCAGCTCCCACAATGCAACGATTACCACCACCGCAATGGCGAAACCCAGGATGATAGCGATCACTTGCTCGAAGCGTTCGTAAAAAGTCATTACCGGCCAGTGTTTGCGAGTCTCGGTAAACACACCGGTATCTCTTTCATTTTGTTCCATTTGCTTTTCTCCAACAGAACGGTTTACTCAGGCATTCCGAGATGTGCCGCCATTGGGAAAAATTTCAAGCGGGATTGTTAAACCTAAACATTATGTATTGACCCACAGATTTTCCCCGGTGCGTTTGGATGAATGACATGGGCACATGCAGGTAATAACTTCATGGTTTAGTCAGGAATTACTGAATGTGTAAAAATGGGTTGACTCTTTAAACCTGACGGACCACACTCGCCGCTATGATTATAAATTTTTCCCGCAACGCAATGCGACGTGACATGTTTTGGCTACCCCTGCCGGTAGTCAAGGCCGCTCGTCTGCGAGAGCCGGAGAATTCAATGTAGTCAGTTGGTAAGTTCAACACCGAATTCAAGAGGCCGCAGATCGAAAGACTGCGGCCTTTTTGGTTTTTGGATTTTTTAATCTGGTGCGCAATAAAAACAGAGGAATGCATCATGTCTGTACCGGCGGCATTTTTGGGTGTAGTGCTGATCTGGTCAACGACCCCGTTGGCGATTCAGTGGAGCAGTGAAGGCTGGGGTTATTTGTTTGGTATTTCCGGACGTATGGTGCTGGGCGCACTGGTGTGCGCTGTGTTATTGCAAATTCTGAAACCCGGTTTGCCGTGGCACCGTGAGGCACGTAATACTTATTTTGCGGCAGGTATTGCTATTTATGGCGCTATGCTCAGTGTTTATTGGGGGGCGCAGTTTATTCCTTCAGGTTTGATCGCCGTATTATACGGACTTAATCCGCTATTGACCGGTGTGGCTGCTGCCCTGTTTCTGGGGGAAAAGAGTTTTACGCCGGGTAAATTGATGGGGATGGCTTTGGCTTTTACCGGATTGTTAAGCATTTTTGCCGATGACATTATGTTGCATGAGGATGCCTGGCTGGGGGTATTGGCCATTTTGTTTTCCGTGCTGTTACACAGCGTCAGTGGTGTATGGATAAAGCGTATCGGTGGCGGATTACCGGGCCTGACGGTGACCAGTGGGGGGTTGTTTGTGGTGACACCGCTGTTTTTGTTGACGTGGTTGTTTTTTGATGGGCATGTGCCGACGGAGATGGATACACACGCGGGGCTGTCGATGTTGTATCTGGGTGTGTTTGGTTCAGCGCTGGGGTTTACCTTGTATTTTTATTTGCTGAAAAAAATGGAAGCCAATCGTGTTTCATTAATCACATTATTAACGCCGGTGCTGGCGTTGATTTTAGGTGCCAGCTTAAACGGAGAGACCGTTTCCATGGAAGTATTGTTGGGCAGCAGTTTAATTATATTTGGCCTGGTACTGCACTTGTGGGGTGACAGGTTGATCGCAAAGCGGGTGGCTGTCACGGTGGTGGAAGCCGATGTGAAAAAATAGACAGGGGGGCACGATCATTAAGTTAAGAATTATTAACATTTTCCCGTCCCCATGCTCCCGCGTGGGGATGCATGCCTTGCATCATTTTATTCCGATATGGATTCCCACGCGGGAGCATGGGAACCAGGGTGACTCAACTTAATGGCAGTGAGGGAGGAGGGTATTGTAAGAAAGACGTTACGACTCTGATGATGATGCTTTACCGACAACGACACAATTCCGGCCACGCGCCTTGGCCTCATAAACGGCCTGGTCTGCGGAGGAAAACAAGGCATCAAATTCACAGGTGTTGTCCAGTGGCAGTTCGGCGATGCCGAAGCTTGCCGAAATGGCAATACCCTCCGGGTGCAAATCAGAAATTTTCATGCGTAACAGTTCGGCTTTTTTACGGGCATCTTCAGCATCGCAGTGCCTTAATATCAGCACAAACTCTTCACCGCCAAAACGGGCCGCAATGTCTTCATTACGGCAGGTCTCTTTCAGAAGTTGCGCTGTTTGGGTCAGTACGATATCGCCTACGCTATGGCCGTGGGTATCGTTGACGATTTTAAAGTTATCCAGATCGATGACGACCAGACTGAGTGGATGTTTATGCCGAAAGGCTTCACTGATATGTTTGGGGGCAAGTTCCATTAAAAAGTGCCGGTTATAAAGTTCGGTAAGGTGGTCGGTCATGGCCAGCTCTTGTAACAGGTGTTGCTGTGCTTTAAGTTTGTCCAGCAGTTTTTTATTGGTGATCAGGTTATGCACCCGGGCCATTAATTCTTCTTTAAGAATGGGTTTGGCAACATAGTCATTGGCTCCGCAATTCAGTAACTCAATTTTTCGTGCGCTGTCATCCTGTGCCGACATGGCCAGAATAGGAATGTTTCCCTTACCTTTTTCCAGGCGTCGTACTTCCTGAACAAGACCGACGCCACTCATGCTGCCGGCCAGTAAAATGTCGGTGAGCAACAGATCATAATCTTTTGTCTGGAATGCTTCGCAGGCTTTCTCAGCGTGAGTGAAATGGTCGATGGTAAGCCCCATGGTTTCGAGTATGTGAATGGTGAGTCTGGCGACAGAGAGGCTGTCTTCCGCATACAAAACCTGTGCATCCATGTTGCTATGGGTATTTGCCCGGTTAATGAATTCGTTCAGATAATTCTGAAGCCGTGGAATATCTGATTTGTGGAAAATTTCAGTGACTCCGGCCTGGGTGGCCGGTTCAGAAATGGCTTTGTTTTTTTCTGCCGTCAATAAAATAACAGGAATGTGCTTTGTGTTTTCCAATTCACGGATTTTTTTACAAAATTCGATTCCGTCACCATCCTGTAATTGCAGCGAGGTGAACACAAGACCAACAGCGTGGTGGGAGAGATGGTGTAGTGCTTCGTCGGAATGGGTGACAAATATGGGCTTGATATCAACGGCATGACAAACTGTTTCCAATAATTGACGGTAGGCTTTGCCGGGTTCTGCAATAAGTGCTTTCATAATGTAGTAACAGGTTCCGTGTGATACCCGTTTTGTCGGTAGCTTGCCGACAAGACTTGAGTTTTCAGAAGGTTGATTGATCCAGCGCCCAGCGCACATGTTCACGCACCAGTTCCGAAGGGTGCTGCTTTTTTGCCATCAGTGCATCA
>JALSGT010000147.1 GCA_026982555.1 Chromatiales bacterium | reverse complement strand
GCTGCTGAGCAGTTGATGCTGTTAAGCGACACAACTGAAGGGCGTTACAGCGGTATTGTGACTTTCCGCCATCGCACGGTAGATAATGACCGGCTTTTTGCGCTGTTAACCGAAAAGGGGGTAATGTGCGCGCAACGCGGAGGAGGGATTCGTTTTTCACCGCATTTTTATACGCCAAAAGAAAAAATCCGACATGCCATCAACCTTGTTGCACAGCTACGATAAGCCAGAATTAATCCGTTGAGTTGTCGCGAGGGTCTCTAAGGTGCTTTGGATTCACTTTTTTTATGTTGTTTCAGGGTGTTCTTCCCTAATGACATTATTATCCAGAATCACGATAGCCGTGCCGGTTTTTTTGGCTATCTCTCGTGCTTTAATCGCGGCGCGTTTCATCGCAGCCTCAGCATTGGCCAAGTCAGGATCACGTTGTTTCATTTTTTGATCAAGCTTGTTGTTACTCATGACTAACAACCTCTTCGAGGAGTTTAGGGGTTACCCCGGAGTTATCATAGACAGCCCATTCATCAACCAAGGGCTTGTATAAATGTTCCAGGTTTCGCAAACCTGCCTGGAAGCGCCTGTACACTACATGACTGGGGATGTGATGGCCACCCGCCCTGACTCTTTGACGCACGCGGGCAATAGCTAGCTCAGGCGAGTCCAACCTAAGAAAAAAGAGTTTCACCTGATATCCTTCTCGTTGCCAGCCAGGAATAAGCCGCGTATAAACACGGCCACTCAGGGTGGTTTCAAATGCGAAGCTGTCACCTTTGAGCGCATATTCTCGAATTTCAGATAACATCAAACGCCCGGCTTTGAATGCAGCACGCTCTGGCTCAAAAGGAGCTAAACCCGCCGCAATCAAATCAGCATTGATAAATACCGGACAAGCGGCCTCATTGGGCAAAAATTCCTTGGCAAAAGTGGTTTTTCCTGCGCCGTTAGGCCCTGCAATAATGATGATTTTTTTATTATCCATTGAATTCATACCACAACCTTAAAAATTCTTCATTTTGACGCGGAAAAGCAGGAATAAACCATCGATCTCATTATCAGTGACAATTGTCACACTATTTTACGATAACTGAATCTCACGCTAATTCGTTCGAGCCAAAGGCATCGCGTTACCCTCAATCCATTTCAGGTTGCTTTTTATCTGGTATCAAGTTAGCAAATCCCCTGAATATATCTTCCGGATCAGATAAAGAGAGAGCCACTCTCTCAAGCAATAATTTTATATCGTCTCTGGATATGACAACGATCCCATTTCTACCTGCCTCTGGCAAGTCAGCACTAACATCAGAACGCGAAAGAGCCGTAACAATGACTGGCTGAATTAATAGGTGAGGATGGCCGGAAAGTTTCAGACGTTCCTTCAGTTGATTGGTACGTGACACTAACTTCGACATTTTATCTTTGTCATTAAGACGCTTGGTTGTACATTCGATTACCGCTATATTATTTCGTGGTGTAAAGGCAAGAATATCTGGGCCATCTTGTAGCTTGGGCACTGTCCCATGATGTGATGGGGAAAACCCCAGCAGGGTAAACAATATGGTAATTCCTTGCTCAAAATCGTTACCAGGATCTTTAGATTTTCCAGAGAGAAAGTCATGGAGTATCCTCAAATCAGGATCAAACAATTTGCAGGATGCATACCTCGGGTTGACATGCTTGCTGGGATCAGTGATCCACTGTTGACCCAGTACATATCCATCGTAGCTAATAAGCGCCTGAAGTACACTCGCTTCATCTACAGAGAGCTCAAATATACCGGTTTGAATGTTGCCATCAAGTTCCCATCGAAAATCGCTACCAGCAATATGTCCACGTTTGACGGATTTTCTCTCGGATACTATGTATCCAAATCTTAGCTTTTCGGTATGCACGTTTTCAGCTACAACGAGTTTTAATAATACTTTCCCGGAATCAATTTTTGAATCCGCATGAATTGCGGTAAACGAATTTGCTGCAACCTCCAATGTAGTACAATCAGCCCGCGCAGCTGTGGGCAATTCCAGAGAGTCCAAAAGCTCATCCAGGCTTTTGTACGGTTTTTCAGCAGCTTTCAATTCCCAATTCAACTGATCAATATTCGGAATAACATCCCATTTTCGTGCTCCCCGGATATGCAAAGCAGGTTGATGCAAACCCTTCGATACAGAATATGGGGGATACGGTAGAAAGTTGGCTGAAAAGCTATCCCCCCTCTTCAAAGCTATATCAGCCATACCCTTTGTTACAACCAGCTTACCTTCATCCAGACCACTGAGCACTTGATCCAGTTTTCCGTTAATCTGCATGACCTCCCGGCCAGCAACTACATTGTCTGACTCAAACTCAACGGGCAGGCTCTTGATGTCCTCTGCATTAAGAAGTGTTGATTCCAAATCAATTCGGCCAGCCAAAAGCGTTAATTTATTCGAGCCAGAATATCTCAAGGCAACATACGAAACCACAGCCCACTTGTACGCATATCCCCATTGATTGACAAGCGTCCGGAAATTATTAATTTCATCATTCACTTGGCTGTTATCATCCATATGTTTTTCATCATTTTCCCCAAGAATACGGGTTACTACGCAGAGATAGTAAACCGCCGAAAATAATTCTCTGTCGTTTGCGCAGCAACCGTTTCCCACCGGGTATCACGTAATTCAGCAATGCATTCGGCAACATGTCGCACATAGGCAGGCTGATTCGGTTTGCCACGATGCGGCACCGGCGCAAGATAAGGAGAGTCCGTTTCCACCAGCATACGATCTCCGGGTATTTTTCGGGCGACGTCTTTTAGTTCTTTTGCGGAGTTGAAAGTCACAATACCGGAAAAGGAAATATCAAAGTTCAAGTCCAGTGCCCGTTTTGCAACATCCCAGTCTTCCACAAAACAATGCATCACACCACCCACTTCATCGGCACCTTCTTCTTTCAGTATGCGCAAGGTGTCTTCTGTTGCTTCCCGCATGTGTATAATCAGTGGTTTCTTTGTCGCTTTTGACGCAGTGATATGGGTGCGAAAACGGTCGCGCTGCCATTCCAGGTCACCCGCTTCACCTTCCGTACACCGAAAATAATCCAGGCCGGTTTCACCAATGGCCACGACTTCCGGTTCGGCAGCCAGGCTGATCAGTTTTTCACAGGCAGGCTCTTCACCCTCCTGCGCGGTGGGATGCACACCCACGGAAACCGAAATTTGTGTGTTGGCTTTGGCCAACGCCAACAGGGCCGGGTAGTGTTCCAGGTCAATGGAGACACACAAAAAATGCCCGACACCTTGTGTGGCGGCATGCTCAAGCGCGCCTTGCAGTTCGCCGTTCCACGGCGAAAGCTCCAGACGATCCAGATGACAGTGTGAGTCTACTAACGGGGTATTTTCGGGCAACAAAATAGACACGGAGGAATACCGTCCTGTTGAAAAAAAGAGAGAGAAGCCAGGCAGTCTGAAGCAGACTGCGTACAGCAGTGAGGCTACATGGTATGCGTCTGACGGTCAGACTTCAATGCACCGGCGAGGTAGGTTTCAATTTTGTTGCGCACGGCACCATTGTCCTGGTTGCTGAACTGCACACCAATACCGGCAATGCGCGCCCCTTGAGCACCCGCCGGTGTCACCCAGACAATTTTACCGGCAACCGGTAATTTCTCTGTTTCTTCCATAAGGGTCAGCAGCATAAAAACCTCATCGCCCAGTTTGTATTTTTTGTTGGTGGGAATAAACAGTCCGCCGTGTTTCACAAAAGGCATGTACGCCGCATACAGCGAACTCTTGTCCTTTATGGCCAAAGAGAGAATGCCGCCTTGTCGAAAATCACCGCTCATGTCAGTACTGACTCCTGATACTGTTTTTATCTTATTTTAAACCAATACGCTGACGGCTCCAGCTCACCATCAGGTCTTCCATGGCCAGCTGTGCATTTAACTGGCTGTTACTCCAGCGAGCAGTTTCGGTGATCTGCTCCAAATAGGCAAACAGCCGTTTCAGTTCCAGTCCGGCCACCAGTTTTAACAGTTGCGAACGCAGGTCAGCATTGGTAATAACGACCGGGTCAGCCCCCGACTTGAGACGGATCAAGTCCATCACCCAACTGCTAAGCCACCGGGTGGCTTTGGGCAATCCCAATTCAGACCATTGTTTTGCACAGGTTAATGGATCAGTTTTGCCCTCTGCCACCCCTACCCACTGGCTGGCCAGATCCTGGCGCACTGCCAGCCCCCCCGTTTCATGTAAAACCTGGGCAGCCAGTGGAGCACCGTTGCTCAGCGCCAGCAAATTTTTGATTGTTGCGGATTCCTTTGCCTCACCGAGTTGCGCCTGCAACCAGGCTTCGCTGAGCTGTGCTTCCGGTCGAGGAAAAACCACTTGCTGGCAGCGACTGCGAATTGTTGGCAACAGTGACGAAGGCTGACTGCTGATCAGTATCAGTAACGCATCCTCGGTGGGCTCCTCCAGGGTTTTCAGCAGGCTATTGGCAGCATGTCGGTTCATTGCCTCGGCGGGATTGATGCACACTATCTGGCGGCCACCGTATTGACCTTTCAGGGCAAAAAATTCGCTCGTGGCACGGATGCGGTCCACGGGAATCACCTTGCCTGCTTCTTCGGGCTCCAGCCACATCAAATCGGGATGCGTGCCAGCCGCCAGCAGACGGCAACTTTGGCACTGACCACAGGCTGTACCGCTATCCGCAGGAGATTGACACAACAGCCCGTGAATCAGCGCCTCAGCCAATACCGATTTGCCGTAACCCACACTGCCGGTAAACAACAGGGCATGCGGCAGGTTGTCAGTACGCATTCTGGCGATCAGGCCATCCCAAAGCGGTGTTTGCCAGGGCAGTGGTGTTTTCATGATGTCAATTCAGCCAGCAGGGGAGTTAATGCACTGTCAATTTGTGCCTGCACCTGTTCGATGTTCTGTGCGGCGTCAATGATACGATAACGACCGGGTTCCGCAACAGCCCGCGCCCGGTAGGTTTGTCGTACCCGTTCAAAAAATGCCTGTTGTTCACGTTCAAAACGGTCCAGCTCGCCCCGTTCACCGGCACGCGCCATACCCACGTCCACAGGTAAATCCAGCAGAAGAGTGAGATCCGGGCGCAACTCACCCTGTACCCAGTCTTCCAGTGCGGCGATGCGCTTCAGTGCAATGCCACGCCCTCCCCCCTGATAGGCGTAAGTGGCATCAGTAAACCGGTCACACAGCACCCAGTCGCCTGCCGCCAGTGTGGGACGGATCAGTTCCGCCAGGTGCTGCGCCCGTGCAGCGAACATCAGCAGCAGTTCAGTGTCGCTGTCCATCACCGTTTGCCGGTGATCCAGCAGCAACGCACGAATCTGCTCACCCAGCGCAGTACCACCCGGTTCCCGGGTCACTTGCAGGTTTTTACCCGCCGCCAGCAGGCTGTCTTGCAGACGCTGCTGCACAAAGGCCATTTGCGTGCTTTTGCCCGCCCCTTCGCCACCCTCAAGCGTTATAAACAAGCCTTTTTTCATTTAATTCAATAGGTAATAGCAACCAAGCAATGTTATTTAGTTAAAGTAAATGCTAGCTATTTGGAGGAGGAAAACGGCTTCGCCCGGCCACCCAGCTGATATTTTACCACCGCAGCATTATGTTCTTTCAGCGTTGCTGAAAACTGGTGCCCGCCATCCCCCCGGGCAACAAAATACAGCTCCTCACCCTCCAGAGGGTGCAGCGCCGCCAGCACGGCTTCACGCCCCGGCATCGCAATGGGTGTGGGCGGCAGACCTCGGTGCAAATAGGTATTGTAAGGCGTCTCTTTGCGCAGATCACGGCGACGGATATTGCCATCAAACGCACGTCCGAGACCGTAAATCACCGTAGGGTCCGTTTGCAGGCGCATGCGTTTTTGCAAGCGCCGGTTGAACACGCCGGCAATCTGTCTGCGCTCGCTGGGCAGCGCGGTCTCTTTTTCAACAATGGAGGCCATAATCAGTGCTTCATAGGGCGTTTTATATTCCACATCGGCAGCACGATCCGGCCAGCTTTTATCGAGCAACTGCTGCATGGCATTGTAGGCCCGCTGCAAAAAAGCCACATCCGTGGTCAGGCGGGGAAAGTGGTAGGTATCCGGTAAAAAACGTCCTTCAGGGTGCTCTCCGGGGTGGCCGATCTGCTCCATGATTTCCGCATCACTATAATCCGATAACGTGTGCAGCAGGAATTCATTGCTGTGGACGGCATCCATGAGCTGGCGGAAATTCCAGCCTTCGACGATGGTGAGGGAATATTGCAGCATTTCACCATTGACGATCTGTTCCAGCAGACGCGCGGGCGTAATACCATTATCGAAGTAATACTCCCCCGCCTTGATATTGTCCGCCGTGCCTTCAAATTTACCCAGCCACACCAGATACGATGCCGACTTGATCACGCCACGCCGTGCCAGGTCTTTGGAGACATGCGTGAGCGTCTTGCCGGGTTTGATTTCATAGCGCAACCCCGTATCAGTCAACGTCACTGGCGAGGTGACAAATGAACGATAATCCATGGCCACCCAGGCACCATAAAGACTGCCCACCAGGATGAACAAACCCGCAAGCTTGAACAATATCTCCCGCCCGGTTCTGGTCCTTGCTCTAATCATGCAAAGACTCCAATGCCTGGCTCAGCTGACGGGTCATCGGCCCCACGGGGAAATACTGCTCTTCCAGTTGGCGCACTGGCCAGATGCCCATGAGCGTATTGCAAAGAAACAGTTCCTGCGAGCGATACAGATCAGCCAGCCCCAGCGTTGTTTCCTGCACAGAAATACCCGCCGCCGCCGCCGCGTTGATGATGTTTTCCCGGGTGATGCCCTTTACGCCACAATGCGTCAGCAGAGGTGTTTTCAGTACTGGCCCACCCTCACCTTCCTGCACACAAAACAGATTGCTCATAGTCCCCTCAATAACGTTATTATTATTATCCAGCA
This sequence comes from Chromatiales bacterium, assembly GCA_026982555.1. Lineage (GTDB taxonomy): Bacteria > Pseudomonadota > Gammaproteobacteria > SZUA-152 > SZUA-152 > SZUA-152. The sequence continues at coordinate 2,412 of JALSGT010000147.1, read as the reverse complement.
TCAGGCCTTCGGCGACCTGTGTATTCTCCCTTCCCTCCGGCCATTCTGCACGCGCCAGCACCTGCTCCAGCCGGTTAAGGTGCTTGATGCCCGCCAGTGCCGGGTTGCCCGCCAGACGTGTGTCACACACCCGTACTGATACGCCGTCACGATAGTGTGTTTGCGGAAAAACAACAGCAGGCGATAACGACAACACGCGCGTCGCAGCCGCTTGTGCAGGCGGCGCATAACCCCGTTTCCCCGTCCCCCGGGTGATAATAATTTTCAGTACCGCGCCCGCTTCACCTGCACACAGGCTCATGGCCTCTGACAACAGCAACGCGGGTTCAGGCATACGAATACGCAGCATCTGACAACCCGCCGACAAACGGGCCATGTGCTGTGCCCAGTGACGCGGCCTGCCTGCCGACACGCGCAGGGTTTCAAACAATCCATCGCCGTACTGGAAACCGCGATCCAGCACAGAAATATGTTCCGCCGACTGGCCGTTAATCAAAATCGCTGGCAATGGGATCGATCCGCTGGAAATAACAGTTTCTTGTTATGAGCAAACTGCGATAGCACGCAGGTAAGCGCAAGAGCATACCACAGCCAGACTTCGCTTTGCCCTGCTTTGTTTTATCATCCTGAATCGTCAATCAGCGCCAGCAACATTCCCCGTGCCTTGGCGCGCGTTTCATCCAGCTCTTTTTGCGGATCGGAATCAGCAACAATGCCACCACCTGCACGTAACTGTAGTTGTTGTCCTGCCTGAGTAATCGTGCGAATCAGGATATTCAGATCCATGTCACCATTGTGATTAAGATACCCCATGGCACCGGTGTAGGCACCACGTCCCTCGCCTTCCAGCTCGGCGATAATTTCCATGCAGCGCACCTTGGGACAGCCCGTGATAGTACCACCGGGAAACACCGCACGAATCACTTCACCCGGCGTCACCCCGTCGCGCAGTTGCCCGCACACATTGGAAACGATGTGATGCACATGGGCATAACTTTCCAGCACCATCAGTTCGTCCACTTTCACGCTGCCCGGCACGCACACCCGGCCAAGGTCATTACGCTCCAGATCAATGAGCATAACGTGTTCCGCACGTTCTTTAGGATGCGCCAGCAACTCTTTTTTCAGCGCCTGATCACCCGGCATCTGTGTGCCGCGCGGGCGGGTTCCGGCAATGGGCCGGGTTTCAACCCGCCGCTTGTTCACCTTCACCAGGCGCTCCGGAGAAGAGCTGATGATCGCGGCACCATCGATTAACGCCAGACCGGCAAACGGCGCTGGATTGTTTTTGCACAGACGCTGATAGACATCGGCGGGTTGCAAAGCATGGCTGCTCCGGCCACGCCAGGTTCGCGCCAGATTCACCTGAAAGACATCGCCTTCAACAATGTAGTTTTTGATGGTTTCAACGTCCTGCAAATAACCCGACGCCTCTGCTTCGGCCATGACAATATTTGGCGATACCGTATCCACCGTCGATATCTGCCCCATATCGTCATTCAACATATCGAGCAGATTGGCATGGTCTGGCTCGGCCACAAGAAAAGTCTGTTGCTCTGCATGGTCAACAATGACGGCAGCGGGTATGCGGGCAGCATACGCCACAGGCAAACCATCGTGAGCCGCCGGCAAAGAAAGACCGGGTTCAACCTGCCCTGCCAGCTCATACGCCAGAAACAGAAACCAGCCACCGGTAAACGGCAGCCGGGGAAAACCCGGGGCAGCTTCCGAAGGCGCGATACTTTTCGCGGCAGCCCGCCAGCGGGTATCAAGCTGCCGGAGAAAATCCGTCGGCGTGTCTGCGGCATTCAGACGAAGGTGTTCACCGGGAAAAGCAAAGAGAATATCGAAACGAGCCTGCCCCGCACCCTGTGCATCACTATGCGCCACGGATTGCAGCAGGAAGGGATAGCGTTGAGGGTTGACGCGATGCAGCGCTAACAGATCAACAATGTACTCGACGTGACGAATGTGTGTCATTCTGTTGTGAAACCATTTGTGTTGTTATTTGTGTTGTTGATGATACGCTGAGCGCGCACCCGTTGATCACCGGAGGGTGTGTCTGCTTGTTGTTTGGACGGTTTTGATGGTATCAATCAGTATTTGGTTTTCGTTAACCTTCTTTCCCTTCTCCATTTTCTTTTTCATCCTCATCGTCACCATAGCCCTGGTCCGCCGGTAACCGTATGGAGATGTCATTGTAGTTGTAGTTTCTGACTTCCGTAAAAATGGCCTGATCAATATCACCCAGGTTTTCGACATTAATGAGTTGCTCGCTTGATATTCCGATAAACCCCTGGATAGCCAGCTCCAGCAGGTCTGCTGTGCTTGTAACATTTGGCTTTTTCCCAAGGTAATAGACAACGCCCCGATTGCTGAAGAGTAACGTAAATTGAGTGTTGACTCTTAATC
>JALSGT010000146.1 GCA_026982555.1 Chromatiales bacterium | reverse complement strand
CAAGGACATCAGGCTGCTCAGGTGCCAGACCCCGGGGTAGTATTTCGACAGCAAGGTCTTGGCTATGTTCGGCATAACTGAGAATAGGTGTTTGACGTTTGCTGATCCATAAACCATCCAGCACCAGATAATCGATATCCGTGGATAGAAATACCTCGATGGCCTGTTCTGGTGTTTCCACCAGAGGCTGACCGGCGACATTAAAGCTGGTATTGAGGATCACCGGCGGGCCACCGCGCAGAGTCGCGAGTTGCTGGCAGAGATGGTACAGGTGCGGGCTGCTTTCCAGGCTGACAGTTTGCACCCGACCGCTACCGTCCTCGTGGCTGATGCCGGGGAGTTCGTTGCGGTATTGCGGTTTAATGGGCGCGACCATTAGCATCAGCGCGGTTGCGCCGGGGGGCGTGTCCTGGAATGCAAACACCTCGCTGAGGTTTTCTTCAGGGATAACCGGGGCAAAGGGGCGAAAAGGTTCACGAAACTTTATTCGCGCATTGATGACATCTTTCATTCGTGCAAAGCGAGGATCGGCGAGAATGGAGCGATGGCCGAGTGACCGGGGGCCGTATTCGGAGCCTTGCTGAAACCAGGCGACAATATGTCCCTGTGACAAGGCCGTTGCACAGCGCTGAGTCAGGTCTTCTGCCGGTCGTTCCAGGTGAAGCTGGTCACTGCGGGCGGCGACCGCCTGTTCAATGGCTTTTGTGGTATAGGTCTGTCCGAATGCGGCGGTTTTCAGTTTTGCCGGGCGTTTTGGTGCGGGTTCCTGTGTGGCATAGGCCCACAGGGCGCAACCTGCGGCGATACCTGCGTCGCCAGCCGCCGGGAAGACAAAAAGATCATCCAGACCAAGTTCACGGTAGAGGGTGTAGTTGGCCACTGAATTAAGCGCGACGCCGCCAGCAAGGCAGAGTTTGTTCAGCCCGGTTTGCTTCATTGCCAAAGCAACAATGTGCGATAGTGCCTGTTCTAATTCATGTTGAATTTTCCAGCTAAGGTCAACCAGGTAGGGACGCAGATAAGCGGAGTCCTTGCCATCATCGTAATGTTTTTCCAGAGCGGCAACTTCTAGAAAAATATCGTAAGGCGAGATGTCGAGGTGATAGCTGTCTTTTATGGGTTGAATCCACTGCTGCCAGTGAACCTGGGGTCCGCCATACGCCGCCAGGCCCATTAATTTTCCGGCCTCGGGAACGCTGATGCTGTTGTTGACCGTGGTGACAAAGCCCGCTTTGCGAGCGACATACTCGTACAAAAATCCAAGGGTACCAAGGGCCGTGAGGTGGGCGGCGACTTTCTCGCTATGCAGCGGTGTCAGTTGTTGGTCATGAGCATGGTAGACGGTATACGATTCGGTTTGATGGTGAACATCGGTGGAACCTGTGGCGTCGGCGACCAGGACAATCGCCTGCTCGAATCCCGAGGGCCAGAATGCGCTGTAGGCATGGCCAAGATGATGACTGGGCAGGGTGCGGATTTTGGCGCGATATTCCGGTGCCAGCATGCGTTCCAGAATGTCGGGTGCGTGGTCGGTTCCCGGCATGTTGGCCGTAATGCTTTCGACGTCGCTCAGGGTAATGCCGGCAGCGTCGAGACAGTAGTGAACAGCCTCCCAGGGGGGCTGTATTTGATGAGGATCGCTTGCGGATTGCAGCAGCATGCCAACGCTGTGTTTGCAACGATCCAGCCGTTCTTGTTGTATTGCCACTCGAATCTCGCCGTTTTCGATTAACGCGGCGGCACGGTCATGGCCCAGATTAATACCAAGGTGATAAGTCATAGGATTTTTGTCTCTGGCAGGATAGGTTACCGATAGGCGCTGGCTGATTTGGCCATTGCAATGATGATAGCGGGGAAAGAAAAGTGATGATTGTGCGGATTGATAAAATGACGCAGTAATGCTGCTTCATCATTGGATACTCCTTTCCCGATACCTTTCTTGGGAATCTCTTGTTCCCATATGTTTAAATAAGTACAACTGTCCGGTTTTTCACTGGGTTTAGCTTTTTATTCGGCAGGAATCCTTCGCATCACACAGTGCATCGAAGCATTATGTTTCTGCTTTTTAAGCGGTAGAGAGAGTTAACCTTGAATTACGACAAAACGTTTTCACGTCCTGATCAGATTGTCCCCCACAGCCCCCCATTTCTTTTGTGCTGGTTTGTGACTCGGGTTTGCCATAACCACCAATGGAGGGTGGCTTGCGGCGGTGCTTAACCAGCTGATTCTTTTAATGCTTTAATTTTTTTATCTGCCCGGTGAATATGAGCACTTGTTAGTGCTATCAGTATCTCGTTCTGCTGTGTCAGCAGCGTGATCAACTTATGTTTATTCCGTTCGCCGAGGGATCGCATGTCGAATGTGTTGTTCGCATGATGACAAAGATTACATCAGAAACAAAATCTTATCCAATGCCATTAAGTTAACAAATTAGCCGGTTGGTGGTGAGCTTGTGAACTCCGGCAGCATTGGCAGCAACGCCAGGGGATTACAGGTCCGCCATCCACCTGCAATAAGCAGGAAAATTGACTTAATCCAGCATAGTAGTGGCGATTTGTCGCTTAATACACATTCAAGTCATCGTTTAAAAGTCCAGGTTCCTCTGGCAGGTCTCACCGGAATCCAGTAAAATCCGTGGATTCCCTGATTCCGGCATCCGCCAGAATGATAATCATCAGAGCACCTGTTTTTTGCGGAATAACCCGATATGAGTTTGTTGTCCTGGATCATTGTTTTCAGCCTGCTGGGTGGATTGCTCAGTGTGATGGTGGCTGCCAGTTTTTTGCTGCTGCCTGGGCATGTGCGTAAAACCCTGGTACCGCACTTGGTTAGTTTTGCTATCGGTTCGTTGCTGGGCGCGGCTTTTTTAGGGCTGTTGCCGCATGCGCTGGCCGGGCCGGGTGTTGAGGATTTCCACAATATATTTTTAGCAGTGCTGCTGGGGTTGTTAGGCTTTTTCCTGCTGGAAAAGCTGGTGTTGTGGCGGCACTGCCACTCGGACCATTGCGAGGCACATGCCCCGCATGACGAGCATAAAACCAACGAAGCCACCGGCTGGATGATTCTGGTGGGTGACGGCATGCATAATCTGGTGGATGGTGTATTGATTGCTGCTGCCTTTATGACCGATATCCACCTGGGGATTGTGACGGCACTGGCCATTGCGGCCCATGAGATTCCACAGGAAGTGGGAGACTTTGTAGTGCTGTTGCACAGTGGCTTCAGTCGCCGCAAGGCGTTATTGTTTAATGTATTATCGAGTCTGGCGACCATTGTAGGAGCCCTGCTGGCCTACTGGAGTCTGGGTGATATGCAACACCTGCTGCCCTATGTGCTTGCGGTGGCAGCCTCCAGTTTTATTTACATTGCCGTGGCGGATCTGATTCCCGGCCTGCACAAACGGGCCGAAGCCAGTGCCACAATTCAACAGATAATATTGATCGCAGCGGGTGTATCATTGATTTACGTGACCCATTCAACATTGCATTAACACAATGCCAGGTTTCAGAGATATTGTTTCGAGGACACTGTGATGAACAAACGCTGGTACATGATTACCCTGGTGGGCAAAGACCGCCCCGGTATTGTCGCCCATGTGACCCACGCGCTGTACGAAGGTGGCTGCCATCTGGGTGAAACTTCGATGATGCGTCTGGGCACCAGTTTTACCATGATGATGATGGTGCAATACGCGGGTACGGCGAACGCTTTGCAAAAAGTGTTGCGAGGCGAAGCCGAGTCTTTGGGTTTGCACTTGCATATTGATTCCATCGAGGGTGGGCTGCATCACCACCACCAGCCCGATGTGTGTATCCGTATTTATGGTGCAGACCGCCCCGGCATTGTTGCTCATGCCACAGCTGCCCTGATGGAAGCCGGGCTGGATATTCTCGACCTGACTTCAGATGTGGGGGGCACAGAAGATGCCCCCATTTATATTATGCGTATAGAAGGGAGAGCCAATGAAGGCAAGATCGCCTTGCAATCGGCATTGGATATCATCAAAAAAGAAGGTGTGGAAACGCAGCTGACCCCTGTGGATACTCTGGTGGGCTGAAGCCATTGTGAGTGTCGAGATCATCAAATACCCGGATAAGCGCCTCAAACAAGTTTCGGCTCCGGTAGATGCTTTTGATTTTAAACTGCAAGGCTTTGTGACCGAGCTGGAAAAAATCATGCGTGCCGGCCCTGGTGGCGTGGGTATTGCTGCGCCGCAAGTGGGGTGTTTTCAGCGCATTGTCATTGTTGATGTTTCTGATATGCGTAAACTGCCTGCCCGTTCCAGCAACAATGGTTGCATGGTATTGATCAATCCTGAAATTACTGAGTGGGAGGGTATGGTTATGGGGCGGGAAGGCTGCATGTCCGTGCCGGATTTCACCGGCAATGTGATTCGCGCAGAGAAAATTGCCTTCACTGCGTTTGATGTACAGGGCACGCAGTATAAGTTCAACAGCGAAGGCTATGAAGCACGGGCCGTGCAACATGAGGTGGACCATCTGGATGGCATGTTGTTTCTGGACCGGCTGGTGAGCCGGCGAGCTGACTTGTTCAAGCGCAAAGTTTATAAACAGATAAAAAAGTCCTCTCTCCCGAACAACGTGTAAATAAAGGTTGATATGATAAAAATAGGACATGGCTACGATGTGCATCGTTTTGGCGAAGGCAACCACTTGATGTTAGGCGGTGTGCGCATCTCCTTTTCAAAAGGTTTTATTGCACACTCTGATGGCGATGTTGCCATTCATGCATTATGTGATGCATTGTTAGGAGCTGCTGCTTTGGGCGACATTGGTCAACACTTTCCTGATACCAGTCACGAATTTGTCAATATCGACAGTCGTATCCTGTTGCGCAAGGTAGTGGCATTGTTAACAGAGCGAACGCTGGCTGTGGGCAATGTGGATATGACGATTATTGCTCAGGCACCCAAAATGGCGCCACACATTATGACCATGCGCGAAAACCTGGCAGAGGATCTGTGTGTCCATATCAGCCAGATTAATGTCAAGGCCACCACCACAGAAGGGCTGGGCTTTACCGGGCTGGGTGAAGGTATTGCCACTCATGCTGTCGTTTTGCTTTTGTCGGAATGACAGACTATTCAGAACTCCCTGACTGGCCGCGCGCATCGGAAAAACCTGTTGCATCGGCTGTCATTCGTTCCTGCCCGGAAGATTTTCAAGTGGATGAAGTTTTGAATTTCGCATTCGATGGTGAAGGCGAACATCTGCTGGTTCATGTGCGTAAACGCCATCAAAATACTGCTGATATAGCACAGAAACTGGCCCGGCATGCCGGAGTGAAAGTGCGTGATATTGGATATGCCGGACTTAAGGATCGTAATGCCGTTACCACGCAATGGTTCAGCGTGTGGTTGCCAGGCAAGCCTGACCCGGACTGGTCTGCGTTTGAAAATGATGATTTACAGATTCTCAGCAGCCATCGGCATCGCCGTAAATTGCAACGGGGCGCCTTGCAAGGCAATCGCTTTGTCATTGTGTTGCGTGATATTGAATTTTCAGGAATTGCTGATCAACAAACGCTTGAACAGCAACTTGCCGTTATTCAAAAACAAGGTGTGCCCAATTATTTTGGCGAGCAACGTTTTGGGCGTGGCGGAAAAAATCTGAGCGAAGCGGCCGCCATGTTCAATGGCCGGCGAGTGAAGGCCAGACATCTGCGCAGCCTGTATCTTTCTTCAGCGCGCTCGTTTTTATTCAACGAAGTGCTGGCGGCACGCATTACGGCAGGTAACTGGCGACAGGTATTACCGGGAGAGGTTTTGATGCTTGCCGGCAGTCGCAGTTTTTTTGTTGCCGATGAGTTGAATGAAGAAATTGAACAGCGTCTGATGAATGGGGATGTGCTGCCTTCGGGACCACTGTGGGGACGGGGTGAACTGGCCAGTCAGCAGGATGCAGAGGTTTTGGAACAAAATACACTTGCCGGGCAGGCTGTTTATCGTGAAGGACTGGAGACAGCCGGTTTGAAACAGGAGCGCCGTGCCTTGCGATTGGCTGTTGCTGATTTTCAGTGGCAGTGGTTGCCCGAAGGGAAAAATCTGCAACTGTGTTTTGAATTACCTTCGGGTTGTTATGCCACTTCGGTGCTGCGCGAACTGATTTAGTCCCGCATTCCAGCCTGCCGGACAAAAATCAAACCTCAAATTGCGCAATATGGGATTGCAGATTACAGGCCAGTCGCGAGAGTTCTTCGCTGGAAGCGGTGATCTGGTTTGACGCCGCCGCGTTTTGTTCAGCAACGTCGCTGATGGCAGTGATGTTGCGATTAATTTCTTCTGCTACTGCACTTTGTTCTTCCGCCGCGCTGGCGATCTGCGTGTTCATGTCGCTGATGTGGCTGATGGCCTGGGTAATGGTTTCCAGCGAAGTACCCGCTTTAGCGGCCTGTTTTACGCTGGCTTCGGTCTGGCTGCGGCCATCCTCCATGGCGTGAACGGCATTTTTTGAACTGTCCTGCAAACGTACGATGACCTCCTCGATTTCTTTGGTGGATTCCTGGGTGCGTTTGGCCAGGGTGCGTACCTCGTCAGCGACTACGGCAAAACCACGCCCCTGTTCTCCGGCACGGGCGGCTTCGATAGCGGCATTTAACGCGAGTAAATTAGTTTGTTCAGCGATGGATTTGATCACGTCCAATACGGTACTGATGTCGCTGCTGTCTTCGCCCACTTGATGAATTACCCGGGTAGCATCTTCTACAGCAGTGGCCAGGGAACTGATGGAATCAATGGTATTGCCAACTTCCTGTTGGCCCAGATGAGCTTCCGTACTGGCATGTGTCGCGGAATTGGCTGTGTCTTGTGCGCTTCTGGCAACTTCTTGCACGGTGGCACTCATTTCGTTAATGGCGGTTGCCGCCTGTTGCACCTCGGATTGCTGTTCATGCAATGTACGGTTGGTATCCTCGCTAACGGCTGCCAGCTCTTCAGCTGAAGCTGCCAGTTCTGTGGATGCCTGATTCATTTCATTGATCATTTGATGCAACTTGTTGCGCATAATACTCAAGGCGTTTAACAGTTGCGCTATTTCATCAGAACCTTCGACGTGTACTTCTTCAATCAGGTTACCTGCGGCTACGGACTGTGCCACACGGATTGCATCACGAAGACCGCGGGTAATACTGCTGATTACCAGAAATGCAACGGTGATTCCCAGCAGCCCGGCAAACACTCCAATAATGCTCAGAGTGGAAAAAGCATTTTTTTCATGCTGTTCCGCGTTCAGGGCGGCAGTTTCAGTGAGTTGCCCGATTTCCATTTGTAGTGTTTCCAGCTCATGACTGATGGCTTTTTCTTCCGCTTCAATACTTGCGGCAGTTTCAAAGGCTTCGTGTAACCTGCCTTGCTTTATCAGCCCAATAGTATGCTCCGCATGCCTGACATAATCTTCATGTTCTTTTTTGACCCGCGTTAAAATATCAACAACCTGTTTGAACGCCTGCTGTTCGTTGTCGTTGTGGGCAATTTGTTCACCGCTGCTGAATTCTTCACTTATCTGCCGGGAAAAACCAGTGAAGGTTTCCACGGCTTTACGGAAATGCGCTGCGGCCTTGGTCTCGGTATTCATTTTTTCTCCGAAGCGCAGAGCACGCTCGAAGTTGATGGCTTGTTCTAATTGATGAATGGTGATTTGTGATACCACTTGTGTCAGTGGGATATTTTCTTCGGAAATCGTCGCTAATTCTTCACCGATCTGATTCATGCTGTTGAGTGCGTAGATAATGCTAACAGCCAATGCGCCTACAAACACTATTGATATGCTGTAAATCTTGGCTTTGATGGTGTAACTATTGAGATGAAGTGGATTGCTCATTGGTTTGGAATCTTTTATACGTTCATGGAAAGTGTGTGTAAAGTTCCTTTAGTTATGAGCCAAAGATCCTCTTATGGCACGCCGTAATCTGTCTTTCCTCTCTGTCGGCAGAAACAGCGAAAAACTTTAGCAGATGGTTGATTTGGCAGGATAAAGTTATTGATGAGGTTATCAATAAAGCTGTCTTGCTTTTTTAAGAAAAGCTCAAACTTATTACCCCGGTGTTACACATTGCCAGCACAGCATTGCTGTTCCATTTTTTGAGGTAACTACTTTTAGTGATGTAAAAATCTGGAAAGAGATAATCCTAAGCACTTTACCAGCCATTCAACTGCGGATTTTAGGATAATGGTGTATATTTCAGGCTTTGAACTGTGCCACCATTTGTTGCAGTTCAGCAGCCAGATTAGCCAGGTCTTCACTGGCCCGGGCAGTCTGCTCGGCACCCTGCGCTGATTCATCGCTCACCTGACTGATGGTAACCACATTATGGTTGATCTCTTCAGCTACGGCACTTTGTTCTTCGGCAGCACTGGCAATCTGGGTATTCATATCGTTGATGCGCGCCACTTCATCGGCGATGGCAGTGAGGGCATCTCCCGCTTTTGCTGTTTGCTCAACGCCGATCTGTGCCTGTTCACGGCTTTCATCCATGAGTTCTACAGCCTCTTTAGAACCGGCTTGCAGGGATTCAATCATTGCCTGAATTTCCTGGGTTGATTCCTGAGTGCGTCCGGCCAGCGTGCGTACTTCATCGGCGACCACGGCAAAGCCTCGACCCTGTTCACCGGCGCGGGCGGCTTCAATGGCAGCATTCAAAGCCAGTAAATTGGTTTGTTCGGCAATGCCACGAATCACATCCAGCACAGTGCCGATGCGGTCGCTGTCGGCTTCCACCCGCTGAATGGCTTCAGCCGAGCGACTGATGGCCTGGGCAAGGCTGTTAATTGTGTTGACGGCGTTATTAACCACCTGGCGGCCAGTGGACGATTCATCATTGGCCGTAGAGGCAGCGCCCGCCGCTTCCATGGCGTGGCGGGCAACCTCTTGCACGGTGGCTGCCATCTCGTTCATGGCCGTGGCCAGCTGGTCGGTTTGTGATTGTTGTTTTTGAATGCCATGACTGGTTTGCAAGGTAACTGCGGACATTTCTTCCGCCGCCGCCGCCAGTTGTGCTGTTGATCCCGTCACCTGTTGCACGATGTTCTGGAATTTGTCCAGCATACTGTTGAGGCTGGCAGCCATATCACCGCTTTCATCTTTGCTGTGGATATCAATACGACGGGTCAAGTCGGATTGTTGCTCTATTATGCCCATGGCGTCTTTTAGCAGGATCAGTGGTTTTGTCAGTCTGTCAGCAAAAAACCAGCCTGCAACCATCGCAATGCCAATCATCAGCAGGATGCTCCAGAGGGCAGCCCACAAGATGTTACTTTCCATTATATGTTCGGCGGCAAAGGCTTCTGTCGTGTCGATTTCCGCCAGTATGGCCCAGTTCAGTCCCAATATGTTAATGGGAGCATAAGCAGACAATACGTCTATACCGCGATAATCGTTGATGAGTTTAAAGCCGGTTTTTCCGGACAATGCAGATTCTGCGGCAACGGTTTTTACCGGGAGCAGGCCGATAGTGGTTTCTTTGCTGTTGATGGCTCTTCGAATAGGTTCTGCAAGCCCCGCATTTTTGAGGGCTTCCATGAAGTTTGCCTTGTCCTCGATGAGGAATCGACTCTGACTGCGCATGAGGCTGTCACTTCCGACCAGATAGGTTTTACCGGATGTGCCCAGGCCAACGTTATGCCAGCGTTCAGCGTTGGTCATTACCTGATTGATGTTGTTGATAGGCATTTGGAAAATAAGAACACCTTCCATTTTGCCGCTGTCCCCGAAGATGGGAGATGAAATAAATGCGGCCGGGTCGTCGTAGGATGGTGTATAGGGGGCAAAATCATCGAGGTAAACAAAATCTGCTTTGCCGGTTTTTTGAGCCGCTTTGAAGGCGCGGCCAATGCCAGTGTCAGCATAGGGAGCGCGGGTTAAAGAGGTGGCAAAATCCAATTTTTTATAGACGGAATATACAACCCTGCCGGTGTCTGCATCCACTAGGAAAATATCGTAATAACCGAATTTATTGAGGAAGTCGCGAATATGAGGATGGTGGCGTGTGTGGAGTTGGTCGTAACGGGAGCCGTCACTGGTTTTGATCAATGCATCTTTTGAATCCGGAGGGTTGTTGTTGGCTTTGATGTAAGTGTATTGCAGAGCCACGGCATTATCATCAATGTTATCAGCCATGGCCTGGGTATTAATGCTTTCCCCGTGATTCCGGCTTTTGTATTTGTTGGCAAAGTCATTGGTGTAGTAGTGGGTAAGCTGGCTGCGATATTGGCTGATACTGCCACTCAGAGCTTCTTCCCGATAATGGTCGAAGGCCGGCTTGAAGTCCTGCATAGCATCGATGATCATCTCATCGCTGGAGAAGGTTTTGATCTGGTTGGAAATAGTATTGAAATAGTTTTCGATCTGGGTTTTTTTGATTTCCCGGAGTGATACCAATTGGTTGTCAATCTGTTTTTCCAGGGCGTTTTTTGCTGTACCCGTAGCGACTGACTCAATAAATAAACCGGCGAGGATAACCGGTATCGCGGTGAGCAGGGATGAGCCGAGAATTAATTTGTTTTTGATGTTCATGTATATCCTTATTACATCTGTCCGTTGCGCCCGGGTTTAACCTAAAATCCGCAATTGAACGCACTCTATGGGCCGTAGCGACGCATCACTCAACCAATGCATGCACCAAAATCACTAGATAGACTATTTGTCGAATATGTTGATACATTCTCGAAGCGGTCAGCTGCGGAATTGAGGTTTAACCATTGTTCATGTTCAGGATATTTCGGCAACGCGCAAAGCATCTTTAGACAACGTGCTTTGAGTACGTGAAGTTTTTGCAGGGAAGAACTTTGTCCTGCCAGTCAGCGGTCAGATATTGACGCTTGGGCGTCGCAGTAAAACATACACTGCACCCATGCCTCCGTCTTTTGCTTGTGCGGAACTGAAGGCGAGCACGAACGGCACATCCCGTAGCCACTGGTTAACCTGGGCCTTGAGCACGGGACGGCCCTCGGAGGATCGATGGCCTTTGCCATGGATGACACGCACGCAGCGCTGCTGGTTGCTTTGGGCATTACTCAAAAAACGGGCAAGTAAAGCAGAGGCTTCCGTGAGGGTGCAGCCATGCAGGTCCAGCTGGGCTTCGGGGCGTAAATCGCCACGTTTGAACTGGCGCAGCAAACGGTGTTGCAGGCCACCACGACTGAAAAACAGGGATTCTTCCGGGGCAACGTCGGGTACATAATCACGGGGAATGCAGTCAGTCGTTACGGTGTTTTGTGTATGACTGGCACGTTGCTGTGGAAAAGAGAGGGTTTTGTTGGGGGGAATATGCCTTTCGGCCAATTTTTTATGCGACAGGGGTTTAACGTCTGACATTGTTTGCCGGAACAGGTCGTCGTCGTTGTCAGGTTTTTTTTTGCTCATAGGGACGGGTATTTTACGTGAGGGCGGGGGTGGCCTGCAAAGTAGGGAAGTAATTAGCCGAAACACGGTTTTTCCGCGTGAGGCTCGATATAATACGCCCATGAAAATTTTGTTGAGCAACGATGATGGCTATCAGGCACCCGGGCTGCGTTGTCTGGCAGCAGCCTTGAGCAAAGTCGCCGAGGTGCATGTTGTTGCGCCGGACCGTAACCGCAGTGGTGCCAGTAATTCATTGACGCTGGAAAACCCCATTCGTGCGCATGAGGCCGGCAACGGTTTTGTGTTTGTGGATGGCACGCCCACAGACTGTGTACATCTGGCCATTACCGGTTTGCTGAAACATGAGCCCGATATGGTTATCGCGGGCATCAATGCCGGAGCCAATATGGGTGACGATGTATTGTATTCCGGTACTGTAGCGGCAGCCATGGAAGGGCGTTTTTTGGGTTTGCCTGCCATTGCTGTGTCTCTTGCGGGAGAAAAATTCCAGTATTTTGAGACAGCGGCGCACGTTGTCGTGTCATTGCTGGAGCGGTTGAAAAGTGATCCGTTGCCAGTGGATACGATTCTTAACGTCAACGTACCGGATGTGCCATGGGCTTCGCTGCAAGGTTTTGAAGTAACCCGCCTTGGACGGCGGCATAAATCCGAGCCGGTGGTAAAAATGCAAGACCCGCGCGGTAAAGAAATTTATTGGGTGGGTCCGGTGGGTGCCGAACAGGATGCCAGCGAAGGTACGGATTTTCATGCCGTGCGCCAGAACCGGGTGTCACTCACGCCGTTGCATGTGGATCTTACCCGTTACACGGCAATGGAGCAGGTCTCCACCTGGGTGGCAGGGTTATGAGCCGCCTTCAGGGTATTGGCATGACCAGCCAGCGCACGCGGGACCGGCTGGTGCGACGTCTGCAAGAAGAAGGTATCAGCAATCAACGTGTGCTGGAGGTGATTCGCAGCACGCCACGCCACATCTTTGTGGACGAGGCTCTGGCCAGCCGCTCCTACGAAGATACCGCCCTGCCCATTGGTCACGGCCAGACCATTTCCCAGCCCTATGTGGTGGCACGCATGACGGCCGCCCTGCTGGAAAGCGGTCCGTTGAACCGGGTGCTGGAAGTGGGTACCGGTTCGGGTTATCAGGCTGCGGTGATGGCACCACTGGCGGGTGAAGTGTACAGCGTCGAACGCATACGCCCCTTGCTGGATCTGGCACGGGAAAGACTGGGGGAATTACAGCTGCGCAATGTGCGTCTTAAACACAGTGATGGCAGTTGGGGCTGGCCTGAATTTGCGCCTTATGATGCCATCATTGCCACTGCTGCACCGGAACAGGTGCCAGAGGCGTTATTGCAACAGCTTGCGATGGGTGGACGGCTGGTAATGCCCGTGGGTCCGCAGGGTGTGCAGGAACTGGTATTGCTGACACGCACTCCGGAGGGCATCGAACGACAGGTGCTGGACAAAGTGAGCTTTGTGCCCATGCTGGGTGGCACGCAATAACGCGGCTAAAATCGCTGAATTATCCTAAAATCCGCAGTTGAATGGCCGGTAGAGTGCGTTGAATTTTGTGGCTGGCAAGGCGCGATGAGGAGTAATAGCCCGCTATTGCGACGATTCGCAACGCGGCCAGGCGCAAAAAGCAACGTGCTATACCGGTCATAGTGGCTCACCCAGCAAGTGGGCTCAACAAAAACTCAAAACATAATGTTTATCAATGTGTTATTACACCCTCTAAATGGTCAACTGCGGAATTTAGGATTATCGAAATCACACCGAAAAACACTCTTGTGTCCTGGCGTCTTTATGTTGGGGCTCATAAAAAATTGCCACACAGAAAAAACGAGGTCATTGAATAACCTATGAAATTATTTTCCAGTTTGTACGAGCATGCCATGCGCTGGGCTGTACACCGACATGCGCAATGGTATCTGGCGGGTTTGAGCTTTGCTGAATCCTCTTTTTTCCCGATTCCGCCGGATGTGATGCTGGCTCCCATGGCCTTGGCTGACAACAAAAAAGCCTGGCGGTACGCGACAATGACCACGGTGGCTTCAGTGGCGGGCGGCATGCTGGGATACTTGATTGGTTATTTGGCATTTGATGCCATCGAACCCTGGGTGATGGATGCCGGTTATGGCGACAAATACCAATTGGCAGTGGATTGGTTTGAGCAGTGGGGCATCTGGGCAATTTTGATTGCTGGCTTTTCCCCGATACCCTATAAAATTTTTACTGTTGCCGCTGGTGCTATTTCCATGGCCTTTTTACCCTTTGTACTGGCCTCTTTGGCAGGGCGCGGTGCCCGTTTTTTTTTGGTCACGGCACTCATTGTGTGGGGTGGAGAACGCATGGAGCACACGATTAAAAAATACGTGGACTGGTTGGGCTGGGGGCTGGTCATCGTCATCATAGCGGCGTTAGCCTGGCATCAGTTTTATTAGCCCGGTTGCATTTACTGTGTGAGTTGCGTTAACTGCGCTTATGGTTTTTATGCTTCCCGGTAAAATATATATTCTGAGTCTTATGTTGTTACTGATGTTGCTCACTGCTTGTGGGGGGCACATTTTTCATCGTGTAGAGCGTGGAGAAACCCTGTATTCCATTGGCTGGGTGTACGGGTACGATTACCGGCAACTTGCTCGCTGGAATAACATTCAACCACCGTACACGTTAACTCCCGGGCAACGTGTTCGTGTTGCTCCACCGTCAGGAAAAAATATTTCCTCATCACAGAAATACCGTAGCGCCAGTGTCCAAAAAGGGAAAAGTCCTTCATCGCGCAAAACCCCGGCACCCGTTATTGAAGCGGGTGGTTCATCTGTCGAAACCATGAGCAAAACCACCGGCAATGTTAGCCGGGAGCAAAGGGCAGTGGCGCTGGATAAATCGAATGTGACGAGAACAAACGAAGCAGAAAAACACGATGTGCAAAGTGTGGTTGCTGCTGCAAAAACAGCGGTTAAACGCGTGTTTAATCAGACCGACACCACTCCGCCCAAATCATTTACAGGCAAATCCGGCTGGCGCTGGCCCACCAAACAGCGACGTATATTGCGAACATTTCTGGCGGATAACCCGGCCCGGCAAGGTCTGGATATCGCGGGTGAAAAAGGCAGTCCGGTATTGGCAGCAGCCACTGGTCGAGTAGTGTATGCTGGCAGTGGACTTGTTCGATACGGTCGGCTTATTATTATCAAGCACAATGACCGGTATTTAAGTGCTTATGCGCACAACCAAAAACTGCGAGTTAAGGAAGGCGATATAGTGAAAGCAGGCCAACGTATTGCTGATATGGGACGCACGGGAAATCTGGGCGATAACTTTATTAATGATAACCGGGCAAAATTACACTTTGAAATCAGGCAAAATGGAAAACCGGTTGATCCCCTGCGGTATTTGCCCAAATGAAAATTTTCTCGAAACATACCTGGGTTCAGATTGTTTTGGGTATATAACAACAGGTGTCTGACAGAATGTTAGGTGAGGATGATAAAACGAAAATGAACGTGGACACGGATACGCCAGAAGAAACAATATTGGATGATGAAAACGATATTCTGGACAATGATATTGTTGAAGTCATTACTGATAACGATGTTGATGCCGACAAAATAAAATCGATTGAAGAACCCGGCGAAGAAAAGCCGGTGCGACGTAAAGAACGACGCACTGCCAGCCGCAAAGATATTTCTGAGCGTGATCTGGATGCCACTCGCCTGTATCTGGGGGAAATTGGTTTTTCGGCTCTGCTTAATGCGGAGGAAGAAGTCACCATTGCCCGCCGTATCCAAAAAGGTGATATGGATGCGCGGCGACACATGATTGAAAGCAACCTGCGTTTAGTGGTGAAAATTGCGCGACGGTATTTGAATCGTGGCCTCGCACTACTGGATCTCATCGAAGAAGGTAATCTGGGACTGATTCGTGCGGTGGAGAAGTTTGACCCCGAGCGCGGATTTCGTTTTTCCACTTATGCAACGTGGTGGATTCGCCAGACCATCGAGCGCGGTATCATGAACCAGACGCGCACTATTCGTTTACCCATTCATGTCGTAAAAGAAATCAATATCTATCTGCGTGCGGCACGACATTTGGCGCAAACACTGGATCATGAGCCCAGCCCCGAAGAAATTGCCCACATGCTCGACAAACCGATCAACGATGTAAAGCGTATGTTGGGATTGAATGAGCGTGTGACTTCGGTGGATGTCCCTATGGGGCGGGATAGCGATAAATCGGTGTTAGATGGTATTGCCGATGAATACAACGTTGACCCTTCGGTGCTGCTGCAAAATGAAGACATGCATGACTGCCTGGAAATGTGGCTGGGCCAGATTAACGAAAAACAACGTGAAGTCGTGGAACGTCGTTTTGGTTTGCATGGCCGGGATGTAGCCACGCTGGAAGAAGTTGGCAATGCGCTGGGGGTTACCCGTGAGCGCGTGCGGCAAATTCAGCTGGAAGCCCTGAAACGTCTGCGTGCAGTTATGGAACGCGAAGGTTATTCTGTTGATACTATTTTGAAATAGTTGTTTTGTTGTTGCTTTGCCTGGATTTTAGGTTGAGCGCGCTGATTGCCGTCGAGCTGTATGCCTGTTGGGCACGTACAGTTCATCGGGGGGAATGGTTGGCGCAACACATGTCGGGTGGCAAAAGTGTGTGTTACTGATTGGTCAAGTCATTTATTCGACTGACCGAAGTTGTGCGGCCATTCTTATGTGAAGGACTGTTTCCACGTTTTTGGCGGGCGGCCTGTCAACGAGATCCGGAAGGGCGGGGGGCAGGACAAATCTGCGCGTCAAATCAGGATATTCTTTTGTGCGCGTCCCCGAGGCTTACATTTATCACTGCAAGTGGGTATATTACGCAAAAAATGCGCTTCTGTCGGGAGATATGTGCTTAGGCGTGTTAAGAGGGTTTGTCCAGTGATGTCTGGCTTGTCACGTTTTCAGCATTTTTGTCATTTAACAAAAATATAGGCCTGCCTGATTACCCGTAAAGCTCAGCCGGTACCAAAGGCAATATGGCCCTGTACACCCCAATGTTATTTAAGTGAACAAAAGCGGCGTACCGTAGGTGGGTGGTGGCTTGCGCCCCCCAGCGGAACCGGCTGACAAGTGAGGTGTTATAAACGCAGAGGCCGCAGAGAAAAACACTAAAAATTCCGCGCCCTGGCAGCCTGGAATGAAGTGATGGCTTTGTTTATAAGCGCTTGAAAATGGACGAAATATTCGTTATTTCAGGCAGGCGTGCCTAAATAGAGCATCGCAACCCGCTGAGCTTAGTGGCCAGACTTGAAGGATTTCTGCATGGCTGAGTTTCATTTCGTAATCAGGTAGACCTGTTATCACATGACCCTTTTACTGATTGTTCTGATCCCTTTGCTGGGTGCCTTGCTGGTGCCTGTGGCGGGCGCCCGTGGCCGCATGGCCGCGGCGTTGATGGCGGGGGCATTGACGGCCATCGCACTGGGCTTGTTGTTAAGTCTTGCGCCACAAGTGTTTGCCGGCGAGGTTTTGGTGAGCAGCTGGGCCTGGATGGCGGATTTTGGCCTCTATTTCTCGTTCCGTCTTGATGGGCTGGGTCTGTTGTTTGGCCTGTTGATTCTTGGCATCGGTCTGTTGGTGATTCTCTACGCGGCGTATTACCTGTCGCCCAAAGATTCCATGTCCAAATTTTTTGCTTTTATGATGCTTTTCATGGGGGCGATGCTGGGTGTGGTGTTGTCGGAAAACCTGATTCTGTTGTTGATTTTCTGGGAGCTGACCAGCCTTACTTCATTTCTGCTGGTCAGTTTTTGGCGTCACCGTGCCGATGCCCGTCAGGGGGCGCGTATTGCGCTGGCGATAACCGGTGGTGGTGGTCTTTGTTTGCTGGCCGGTATTCTGTTGCTGGGTGAGATTGTGGGCAGTTACGAGCTGTCGGTGGTGCTGGCCTCGGCGGATTTGATTCAAAACCATGATCTGTTCGCGCCCACCCTGATTCTGATTCTGCTGGGGGCGTTTACCAAATCCGCACAATTCCCCTTCCATTTCTGGTTGCCTCATGCCATGGCGGCACCCACGCCGGTCAGCGCCTACCTGCATTCGGCAACCATGGTTAAAGCTGGTGTTTTTCTGTTGGCACGTATGCATCCGGCCCTGTCCGGTGGCGATTTATGGTTTTATCTGGTGACCACTGCCGGGTTGGTGACTCTGGTGTTTGCCGCCTATGTTGCGCTGTTCAGACATGATCTTAAGGGGCTGCTGGCTTATTCGACCATCAGCCAGCTGGGACTGATTACCCTGTTATTTGGTTTCGGCACACCACTGGCAGCGGTTGCCGGGGTGTTTCATATTATCAATCACGCCACGTTCAAGGCTTCGCTGTTTATGGCGGCAGGCATTATTGACCATGAGGCGGGAACGCGGGATATGCGCCGTCTGAATGGATTATTCAAATACATGCCTTACACGGCGGTGTTGGCGATGGTGGCGGCGGCGGCGATGGCCGGTGTGCCATTACTTAACGGTTTCCTGAGTAAAGAAATGTTCTTTGTTGAGACATTGGAATTGCAGCGTTTTGATGACTGGGCATGGCTGATTCCTGCGCTGGCAACCCTGGCGGGTGTGTTTGCAGTGGCCTATTCGCTGCGCTTTATTCACGATGTGTTTTTCAATGGTGAGCCCAATAACCTGCCCAAAGTGCCACATGAACCTCCGCGCTGGATGAAGATACCTGTTGAGGTATTGGTAACCTTGTGTCTGCTGGTAGGGATATTCCCCGCCTTTACCGTGGGTCCGTTGCTGGCGACAGCGGCCAGTGGGGTATTGCAGGCTCCTTTGCCGGAGTACAGCCTGGCCATCTGGCATGGCTTTAATCTCGCGCTGATGATGAGTTTTGTCGCCTTGGTGGGCGGCGTTCTGTTTTATCTATCGCGTCATTACCTGTTTGCCTTGCACGCCCGTTTGCTGCCGGGAGAATTTGGTGCCAAACAGATCTTTGACAAGATGATCAGAGGATTGCTGGATGCTGCCCGCTGGCTTACCCGTTTGCTGGAAAACGGTTCCCTGCAACGCTATATGGCACTTCTGGTGGGTGCCGCAGTAACGGTGGGCCTTTATGCGGCGGCTCAGCATGGTGCGATCAACTTCTCGATGTCGAGTTCCTCTATTCCGTTTAACGGGGTGGCGATTGCGATATTGATCGGCCTGATTCTGGCCGGGGTTGGCACCGTGCTTCTTCATCGCCATCGCTTGCCCGCGCTGGTGATGCTTGGTGTAGTGGGTTTGTGTCTCTCGTTACTCTTTGTTTATTTTTCTGCGCCTGATCTGGCGCTGACCCAGCTTTCGGTGGAAGTGGTCACTATTATTCTCCTCTTGCTCGCCCTGCATTTTATGCCTCAAGAAACGATGGCGGATTCCGGCAATGCCCGGCGCTGGCGGGACGCGGCTCTGGCAGGGGGCGCAGGCATTGGCGTGGCGGGTCTGACCTGGGCCGTATTGACTTCACCGTTTGAGACGCTTTCCGGTTTTTATCTGGAGCAGAGCGTGCCCGGTGGTGGTGGTAGCAATGTGGTGAATGTGATCCTGGTGGATTTCCGTGGCTTTGATACCTTTGGTGAAATCACGGTGTTGGCGATTGCCGCCATTGGTATTCACGCACTGTTGCAAAATCTGGTGATTAAACCCAACGATCCAGGCCGCTATGGCTGGGCATCCGCCAAACCCCCGCTGTTGCTGGAGGTGGTGTCGCGACCACTGTTACCGCTGGCGTTGATGGTGGCGCTCTATTTGATGTTGCGGGGGCACAATGCACCGGGTGGCGGGTTTATTGCCGGGCTGGTGGTGGGCATCGCACTGATATTGCAATATCTGGCCAGTGGTGTTGAGTGGACACAGGCGCGATTGCGTATCAACTACTTCAAGGTGATTGCCGTCGGCCTGATTTTGTCTCTGTTGACCGGCGCGGCCAGTTGGGTGGTGGGTTATCCGTTTATGACCACCACCTTTACTTACCTGTATTGGCCGGTGGTGGGCAAATTTGAGGTAGCAAGTGCGATGGTCTTTGATCTGGGCGTATTTTTAACGGTGGTGGGTATCACCATGGTCATCCTCGCCGAGCTGGGCAAATTAAGCGGGCCACTGGCACCACGGCCGGTATCCAACAAAGAGGAGAGTCGTTGATGGAGGTTCTGATTTCGACGGCAATTGGTTTTCTGGTTGCCTGCGGGATTTATCTGATGTTGCGCGCGCGCACCATGGATGTGGTGATCGGTCTGACCCTGTTGTCTTATGGGGTTAACCTGTTCCTGTTTGCCTCGGGACGACTGGTCAGTAATGCGGCGGCTCTGATTTCGCCGGATGCGGCAGCCTATGCCGACCCGTTACCGCAGGCACTGGTATTGACCGCGATTGTTATCGGTTTTGGTATGACCGCCTTTCTGGTGGTGCTGGCGATTCGTGCCTTTGGTGATCTGGGTAATGATCATGTGGACGGGAAGGCAGGTAAATGATGGATCATTGGTTGATCATGCCTGTGTTGCTGCCCATGACGGCAGCGATTCTGATGTTGCTGACTGCGCACATGGGGCGAACGGTGAAGCGGTGTATCAGTCTGCTGGCCATGTCAGGCCTGGTGCTGGTTGCCATTGTTTTGCTGAATGCCACCCTGGCAGGGGAGTATCAAGTTTATGCGGTGGGAAACTGGGTCGCACCGTTTGGCATTGTGCTGGTGCTGGACCGGCTGAGCGCCTTGATGGTGTTGCTGACCTCGGTGCTGGCGTTATTCAGCCTGTTATACGCCTGCAATGGGCAGGACCGGGATGGCCGTCATTTTCATGTGTTGTTCCACATGCAATTAATGGGGCTCAACGGAGCCTTTCTCACCGGGGATTTGTTTAATCTGTTTGTTTTCTTTGAAATCCTGCTGATTGCCTCCTACGGTTTGTTGTTGCACGGTGGTGGACCGCAGCGCAGCCGGGCCGGACTTCACTATGTCATTCTTAACCTTGCCGGTTCAGGGCTGTTTTTGATTGCAGTCGGCACCCTCTACGGCATACTCGGCACCCTTAACATGGCCGATCTGGCGGTCAAGGTTGCCCAGGCAGACCCTGAACAGTTACGGCTGATACATATTTCAGCACTGCTGTTGATGGTGGTGTTCGGCTTGAAGGCGGCGCTGTTGCCACTGTATTTCTGGTTGCCTAATGCCTACGGTGTGGCATCGGCACCCGTGGCCGCCCTGTTTGCGATTATGACCAAGGTGGGCGTTTATTCGATTATCCGTGTTTTTATGCTGGTGTTTGGTATCGAAGCCGGGGCGCTGGCTAATTTGGCACAACCCTGGTTGTTGCCGTTGGGGCTGGTGACGCTGGCTCTCGGAGCCTTTGGTGTGCTGGCATCGCGTTGCCTGCGCAAACAGGTGGCTTATCTGGTGGTGGTATCAGTGGGTACTTTGATCGCCGGTGTGGGACTGTTGTCGGTAGAATCCATGGCGGCATCACTCTACTATTTAATGCATTCCACCCTGATCACCGGAGGGCTGTTTTTACTGGCGGATATCATTGTCCGTCAACGGGGTGATGTGGGCAGTGAGCTGCGTACCGGGCCGACAGTGACCCAGCCATTGTTACTGTCCACAATGTTTTTCATCGGCGCGCTGGCTGTGGTGGGTCTGCCGCCACTGAGCGGTTTTATTGGCAAACTGCTGCTGCTACAGTCGGCGGTGCAACAGCCCGGTGTGGCCTGGTTCTGGTCGGTGATATTAATCGCCAGCTTTTTTGCCTTGATCGCCTTGAGCCGGACGGGCAGTACGCTGTTTTTAAAGACCGATGACACGGCAATAACCGGTGTGCGTATGGAAAGTGTTTCGCTGCTCGCTGTCACAGCCTTGTTATTAAGCAGCCCATTGTTGGCTATTTATGGTGATGCAGTGAGCGGGTTTACCACCGCAACCGCAGAACAGCTGATGCAGCCCATGCAATATATTGAAGGTGTACTGGGGCCGCAGCAAGCGTCAGCAGCGGCGCTGACGGAGGGCGGCTGATGAAGATTGTAAAACGCTTGTTACCTCATCCCATTTTCAGTCTGGTGTTGCTGGTGGTGTGGTTGTTATTAAACAATACGCTATCCGCAGGGCACATCCTGTTAGGTTCCGTTATCGCGCTGGTATTGCCCTGGGTCACGGCCAGCTTTTGGGCAGACCAGCTTCATTTGCATAAACCGGGGCTGGCGCTGCGCTTTCTGCTGCTGGTTCTGTGGGATATTACCGTGGCCAATATTCAGGTAGCAAAGCTGATCCTGAGCCCCCGCCGGAAACTGCGTCCGGCATTTGTTCGCTATCCCCTGGATATGGACAATGATTTTGCCATCACCGTATTGGCAGCGACCATATCCCTGACGCCAGGAACTGTTTCCATTGATGTGAGCGGTGATCACCGTACATTGTTGGTACATGGTCTGGATGTGGATGATGAAGCCGCCCTGATTGCTGAAATCAAATCGCGCTATGAAGCGCCCATTAAGGAGATTTTCGGGTGTTAGAAACCGCTATTTTGATTGCCATGGCGCTGATCATTCTGGCACTGGTGCTGAATATCTGGCGGGTGGTGATTGGCCCGGATGTGACTGACCGCATTCTGGCGCTGGACACTTTATATATCAATTCCATCGCGCTGCTGCTGCTGCTGGGTATATACATGGCCAGTTCAGCCTACTTTGAGGCAGCGCTGCTGATTGCAATGATCGGCTTTATTGGCACCATCGCATTGTGCAAATACTTGTTGCGCGGCGATATTATCGAATAGGCAGAGAATAAAATGCTGGATATTATTATTTCGATTTTCCTGATTCTGGGTGCCGGTTTTGCGCTGGTGGGCTCCATTGGTCTGGTGAGATTGCCGGATTTTTACACCCGGCTCCATGGTCCCACCAAAGCCACAACCCTGGGTCTGGGTGCGTTGCTGATTGCCTCAATGGTTTATTTCAGCAGCCGGGGAGAAGTGAGCCTGCATGAATTGCTGGTCACCCTGTTCCTGTTCATGACCGCCCCCGTCAGCGCCCACCTTCTGGCCAAAGCGGCCCTGCATTTGCGAGTGCGTTCTGAGGTGGATTTACCTGAGGACGATGTGAAGAAACCATAAAGTTACATGCCCCTGCACCTGTCTCAGCTCGTTCAGTATTTGTGAGCACCTGGTGCCGAAAAAGGGTGTTTTTTCTGCTTAATCGATGGTCTACCTGAGTTGAATGTAGAGGCATGTTGCTTGATGTATCAATTCGACAAAATGCGGGTAATAAACGCCTTTAAATAATCCGTTTCTGCAATGGCCGGGTGTACGGGATGATCCGGCCCTTGATGACCTTGCTCGATAATCTGCGCGTTGCGATCAATATGACGACTGGCCTTTAGAATTGTGTCGTGCAGTTGTGTGCGTGTGAGATGAAAAGAGCAGGATGCGCTGATCAGATAGCCGCCTTTGTTGAGTACCTGCAAGGCCATTTGATTAATGCGCCGGTAGGCGGTGAGTCCTTCTTTAAAATCTTTCTTGCGTTTAATGAAGGCAGGCGGGTCGATAATCACCACGTCAAAACGTTCGCGTTCCTGACGCAGGGATTTTAGTGCCTCGAAGGCGTCGCCTTCTACGCTCACCAGTTTATCTTCCACGTTGTTCAGGCTGGCATTGTGATGGATGCGATCAACGGCTTTGGCTGAAGTATCAATGCACATCACTTCATTGGCTCCGGCAGTGAGTGCCTGAATCCCCCAGCCTCCGATGTAACTGAAGACATCCAGCACCCGCTTGTCTTTGACGTAATGCTGCATGCGTGCGCGGTTCATGCGGTGGTCGTAAAACCAGCCGGTTTTTTGACCGTTGAGCACATCGATTTCAAAACGGGTATTGTTTTCTTCCAGTCGCACGGACTCCGGCAACTTGCCGCTGGCGGTTTCGACGTAGCTGTCCAGTGCTTCGGCCTTGCGGGAGGGAGTGTCGTTACGCAATACGATGGCCGCAGGTTTGAGGGTTTTTTCCAGTGCGGCGATGATCGCCTGTTTTTGTATTTCCATACCCGCTGTGGTGATTTGTACCACCAGCACATCCGCGAAGCGGTCCACTATCAGTCCAGGCAGGTTGTCTCCCTCTCCGTGTACCAGGCGATAAAAGGGGTGCGCGAAACATTGCTCGCGTAATGAGAGGGCAATGTTCAGGCGATGGGTAATCAGCGATTGGTCCAGTACATATTTTGTATCCCGGCTCACTAGTCGTGCGCTGATCAGTGAATGCGGGTTGACGTAGGCATTGCCCAGCACATGACCCTGTGAATCTTCGATGCTGACGGCTGTGCCGGGGGAGAAATCTTTCAGTGGTGTTTTGTCGGTATCGATTTCGTTGCTATAGACCCATAAGTGGCCCGCCTTGAGGCGACGTTCTTCATTTTTTTTGAGGCGCAGGGGAGGAAGGTTTTTGCTCACGGTGGGGGATTCCTGTTTTTTGCACGGCCCGGATTTTTCTGTTCCTGGCGGGTTGCGCGAGAGAAGTGATGAGGGCGCTATTATCGCCAGCGGAGGGCAAGCTTACAATCTAATCTTGGCGTTGTGTGGCGTTGGCTGTTGTACTGCACTCAATAAAATGCCCTCCAGGCAGATTGGGATAACCTGAACAGAATTTTGGGTTCCTCCGGTATCGGGCGATGCCGATAAATTCCTTACAAGTTGTCATCTGTTATTTGCGAATCCCATTTGCTACGGTGGCACTTTATTCAAGTGCTTCACAGGAATTTGTACAGTGCCCAATTTGCTGATCAATGAAACCAGTCCCTATCTTCAACAACATGCCCATAATCCGGTGGACTGGCACCCCTGGGGTGAGGTGGCATTGGATAAAGCCCGCACGGAGAACAAACCGATTTTGTTATCCATAGGGTATTCCGCCTGTCACTGGTGTCATGTGATGGAGCATGAGTCTTTTGAGGATGAAGCCACGGCCAGGCTGATGAATACCTTGTTTATTAATATCAAGGTGGATCGTGAAGAGCGTCCCGATCTGGACAAGATTTATCAATTTGCGTACCAGTTGTTGAATCAGCGCGGTGGCGGTTGGCCATTGAATATGTTTTTAACGGCGGATAGTCATACCCCTTTCTTTGGGGGTACTTATTTTCCGCCACAGCCGCGTCATGGCATGCCTGCATTTGTGGATATTTTGCAGCGTGTGGCAGATTTTTATCATGACCATCCGGATGATGTGGGTAAACAAAGTGATTCAGTGCGCGAATATCTGCAACGTGCCAATGAAGGGCGGGCATCGGCTGATGTTGAAATAGAGGCTGCGGTGCTGGATGAAGCACGACGCCAGCTGGAAAACAGTTACGATAAAAATTATGCAGGTTTTGGTGGCGCACCAAAATTTCCTCATCCCACTAATATTGAGCGTTTATTGCGCCATTGGTCGGCAACGGAGGGTTCGGATATACAGGCGCTGGCGATGGCGCGCACGACCTTGCATGCCATGGCTTCGGGGGGGATTTATGATCAGTTGGGCGGCGGTTTTTGTCGTTATTCTGTTGATGCTCAGTGGATGATTCCGCACTTTGAAAAAATGCTGTACGACAATGGGCCATTACTGGTGTTGTATGCCGATGCTTATGCAGCCACCGGGGATGCTGTTTTCCGGCGGGTGGCAGAAGAGACGGCACAGTGGGTGATGCGCGACATGCAATCACCTTTGGGGGGATACTATTCCACGTTAGATGCTGACTCGGAAGGCGAGGAGGGAAAGTTTTATGCCTGGCAGTTGGCGGAAGTACAGCAGTTGTTAACGGGCGAGGAATATGCGGTGTTGTCGCGGCATTATGGTCTGGATCGTGCGCCGAATTTTGAAGGCGCCTGGCATTTGCATGTGTTTCGCAGCCTGGAGAATATTGCCGATGAGTTGCATCTTGAATTGTCTTCGGCGCAATTAATGTTGAGCACAGGCAGGGAAAAATTATTGGCGGCGCGTGAGACCAGAGTGCGTCCGGGTCGTGATGAGAAAATTCTTACCAGTTGGAACGGTTTGATGATCAAGGGCATGGTGGTGGCGGGTCGGCGGCTGGGGAGAGAGGACTTTATTGCTTCGGCGGAGCAGGCGCTGGCTTTTGTGCGCAAAAATTTGTGGGTGGATGGGCGTTTGCTGGCCACCAGTAAAGATGGCAAGGCGCATCTTATGGCCTATCTTGATGATTATGCTTTTTTGGCTGATGGGGTGTTGGCGTTGTTGGAGGCGCGCTGGTGTGATGATGATTTGCACATGTTGATTGCATTGCTTGATGCCATGCTGGCGCATTTTTCAGCAGACGACGGAGGGTTTTATTTTACGGCGGATGATCACGAAAAACTGATTCAGCGCCCCCGGCCATGGATGGATGAAGCTACGCCATCGGGCAATGGTATTGCTGCGCAGGTATTATTACGTGTGGGTTATTTGCTGGGTAACAGCCGTTATGTGGATGCGGCGGAAAAAACCCTACATGCTGCCTGGCAGAACGTACGTGGTTTTCCCCATGCGCACAATGCAGTGTTAACGGCAGCCGAGGAATTTTTATATCCGACAGAAACCATTGTATTGCGCAGCGCAGGGATGGGAGCGGCGGAAGAAGTGGTGCGGTGGACCGCCGCATTGAATCAGGAATATGCACCGCGTCGTTTACAGGTGGTTATTCCCGATGATGCGCCCATGCTCCCCGGTGTGCTGGCAGCTTATGCGGCGCCGGCAACCGGGGTCCGGGCTTATGTCTGTCGCGAGGGGCATTGTCTGCCACCGTTGGAGAGCCTTTCCGGGTTACATCGAAGAGAGAAGGGGTAAAGCCTCTCCTGTTTTTTCGTTTGTTCTTTTTTCGCTGTTTTGCGGCACCATGTAATTATGCTGGGTCAATTTGTCGATACCGCATTCCAGGGTTTCAAACCAGTCAAGAAATTTACTGATCATTTCTTTGCCCTGAAAGGGGCGGCCATGTTGTGGCACGATCATTTCGACATCCATATTACGCACCATTCTGGCCCAGAGTCGGCAGACTTTGTTGGAAACCATGTAACGTTCATGAAATGCCTGCATTTTAGGGATGTGCCGGTCGAAATCCCGTACGGCCCGTTCAGGGTGTTTATCCACCATCGAGGCGCCCACGTCGCCGGAAAACAGAATTTTGCTGATGGGGTCGTAGAAGTGGAAATTGCCCACCGAATGCAGGAAATGTGCAGGAATTGCTTTTATCACCGAGTGTCCCATGGGGATGTACATGCCCTGGTCCGGGATCGCAATCATACGACCTTCTGCCTTTTCTTTCATGTAACCAGGTACCAGGTGCGGCACAAAACGCTCCCAGAGTTTGGAGACCACGATTTTGGCGTCGCTGTACATTAGCCACTTGTCCAGAGAGGAGATGATATCGGGGTCTTGGTGGCTGGCAATAACGTAGTCGATGTCTTTTATTTTTACATATTTGGTGATGGCCATGCTCAATGGCATATAGGTGAGATCGCCGCCGGGATCAAAAATGGCGGAGTGACCTTCCTGGATAATGACCATTTGATTGGCCTGAATGCCTTCTCCGGTGACCAGATCAGTGAAGGTAAGGACCATGTGTTCATTATTTTGGAACAGAATATTGGCTTGCATGGGATGAGTGACTCCTATATTACCGCTTTGAGTGGGCAGTACACCTTGCTTCAGGTGTTTGTTGCCGGGTCGTTGGCCTTCCTGGCTGACGATGTGGGCAACCTGCATTATTCAGCAGCGGGGAGTATAAAAGCTGGCCGGGCCTAAAACCAGAGAAATTACAGGAGGAGGGGCGTGGTATTTGTCCGTATGAATCAGTAAATACCCTTGGTTGTCTTTTAGTTTCGAGTGAGTGTCAGTGAATTCCCGGTGATGCTGCCGGTTTGCCGCAGCGCTGTATGGGGGCTCAGGGTTGAGGTGACAGCCGATAGCGTTGCTGGCGATGCAGGAGATCGGGCAGCAGCAGGTGGGCCAGAGCGTCCTTTTCCAGTTCGGCATCGAGCGTCATTGGTGTGAGCTTGCCATTATGGAGCTGATATTGACGGTTCGCATGGCCGGGGCGCAGCAAAACCACACGGTTTTCGACGTGATAGGCATAGGTGCTGCCAAGGTGATAAATCGCTCGTCCCGGCAGGTTGGCTGGCAGGTGCAGCAGGTTGCGACCGGGCATGGGGTGACGTGTGGTAATGCCCAGCAGGCCGAGCACGGTGGGTGGCAGGTCAATCTGGCTGGCCAGTATTTTGATACGTTGTGGTGTAATGTCGGGCCCGAGAATCAGTGCGGGCACATGATATTTGGCGGCAGGAATCAACCCCCGGGCCTGAATTTCCACGCCGTGGTCAGCGACAATGAGGAATACGGTGTTGCCAAAATAGGTTTCCTTGCGAGCCTGCGCAAAAAAACGGCCAAGGGCATGGTCTGCATATTTGGCGGCGTTGTTTTGTGTGGCGCGGGGGTGTTCGTAAAGCTCAAAATCATCGTCGGGAAAATCAAAGGGTTCGTGGTTGGAGAGGGTGAGAATAATGCTGGCAAAGGGCCGGGCATTGTTGGCCTGGGTACGAAAGAAGTGATTGGCGGCGGAAAAAATATCGCCATCCGATACGCCCCAGTGGTTGCGAAAACGGACATTGTCGATATCACTGCCCTCAATGATCCGGTCTACACCGTTGTAATTGAAAAAGCGCCGCATATTGTCGAAATTGGTATCACCACCGTATAAAAAGCTGGTTTGATAACCGTGGGTTTTTAGCAGTGCAGGCAGGGTGAAAAAATCAGATTGTGCCAGACGCAGTTTAATGGCGCTGGTGAGTGGAATAGGTAATGCACCTGTGATCACCGATTCCAGGCCACGATTGGTACGTTTGCCCGTAGCGTACAGATTGTCGAAGAAAATACCCTGCTGGCTTAGCACATCAAATTGCGGTGACAGGGGCAGGCCGCCCAGACTGCCGATAAATTCTGCACTGAGGCTTTCGGACAGAATGATCACCAGGTTGCGAGGCCGGGCAAGTGGTGTGTTGGTTATCTGTACATGAGCCAGCGGAATGGCCGGATCATCAAAGGCTGTTACGGGCAGGCCGGTTTGTTGTTGTACACGACGAATGATTTCATCTTCTGCCATGTGGCCATATTTTTCTGCGAGGTTTTGCTGCTGATTGAAAAAGTTATACGTGGCGTAGGCTACGGCATAACTGGAATTAAGGGCTAACTCGTTGACCAGACTGTCTTCTGAAAAAGCGGCACTACCCAGATTGGCCGGGCTGTCACTTAGGGATGAGCGTATGCCGAGCGCCAGTAACAACACAACAACCGGTGTGATCAGCAGGCGCTTCCACCAAAGCCACTGTGGCGCATTGCACATAAGCCGGTAAGTGAAGCGTGCCATCCACCCGCCGATGGCGGCCATTAATAGCAGGCCGACAAACAAGGGCAGCTTGTAATTGGTCAACACAATGTCCAGTACCGTGCCAGGGCTGGCCATATATTCCACAAACAAATGATTGGGCCGTGCATTGTAAACGGACAAAAAAGTGTAGGTAGTGATCTCAAAATAAATGAGCACAATGCTGAACAAGGCAAGCAGGCTGGCAATAAAAAAATACCACCAGCGTCGGGCAAAGGGTGGCATGAGTAACAGTAGAAGGGTGGGGATGAGCAACAGGGCGGAAATCATCATCACATCCATGCGCACACCTACTGGAAATAACCATAGCGCGTCATTTACAGCATTGATTTCTGAAAAATAAATCAGTGCGAGCAATAAACGGCTGATACTGAAAAACAATAAAAAGAAGCAGGCAAAGGCGATGACCGGAGCGAGGGGGCCGAGAGGGGCGAGCGTCTGAATGAGTTTGTGAGTGATTGTCCGGCCCTTCACGGGTGTGTCTCTATCCACAAGCGTGTTTCTGGGTGGTGCATCATCCCGGTCTGTACCGGGATGATGGTTGTCATGCTTTTTAATAAGGAACGAATATCAGGGTCTGTTGACGTTTCATTCTTTAATCACGGCAATGATAAAAATGAAACTTTAGACCCTAAAGCCCGGGTTAAATGGAGCGCCCAAAAGCGTCCTGAAAGAGCGCATCAAAGGCATCACGGGTAAAGCTGTGATTTTGTGTGCCATGCTGCTCTATTTTTATGGCGCCCATTAGCGAGGCAATGCGCCCGGTGGTTTCCCAGTCCATGTCATGCATCAGGCCATGCATCAGGCCCGCACGGTAGGCGTCACCACAGCCGGTGGGGTCCAGCAGTTGTTTGGCCGGGACAGCCGGAATTTCAGTGCGATGCTCGCGGGTATAGATATGCGAGCCTTCGCCGCCCCGGGTGATGATCAGAGCATCGACCATTTCAGCAATTTCATGGGGTGATTTACCCGTGCGCTCTTCGAATAACTGCGCTTCATAATCATTGAGGGTGATCCAGGTGGCCTGTTCTGCAAAGCGCAGCAGATCGGTACCGTCAAACATGGGCATGCCCTGGCCGGGATCAAAAATAAACGGAATGCTGGCTTCGGCAAATTGCTGCGCATGCTGAATCATGCCGTCACGGCCATCGGGAGAAACGATGCCAATAGTGACGCCTTCAGCATCAGATACCTGGTTTTCGTGGGAGAGATTCATGGCGCCGGGATGGAAGGCGGTAATTTGATTGTCGTCCTGATCTGTGGTGATAAAGGCCTGACCCGTAAACGTGCTGTCGTACACCTTGATGTGGGTACGTGTGATGTCACACCGGTCCATCCAGTTGGCATAGAGGTCAAAGTCTTTGCCCACGGTTGCCATAGGTAACGGGTTGTCACCCAGCAGTTTGAGGTTGTAGGCGATGTTGCCTGCACAGCCACCATATTCCCGGCGCATCTCCGGCACCAGGAACGACACATTCAACATATGTACCTTGTCCGGCAGGATGTGATGTTTGAATTTATCCGGAAACACCATGATGGTGTCGTAGGCATAGGAGCCACAGATGAGTGCAGACATGAATTTTCCTTTGTGTATTTTTATGGGGAGAGTAGAGATCTCTGCATTTTATCACTACTGCCTGGTTAAGCAAAAATAAATTCCCGACATCATTTCCTGGGTAATGTTACCTGCCCGGTCGAGGGGTGTTCTCAATTGAAGCATATTCATGAAAAAGGATAAGTTTGAATATACCGGTGGTGTTTGCGGTTTAACTTTAGGTGTGTGTCATATTTCTTTCATGGCAAGGTGATATGACATGTGATCAAACCTGAATGTCAATCGCGACGAGTATGGGTACTGGGCGCTCAATAATAATCGAATGTATTTAGAATACCTTCCGGGCTGTATTGGACAGATTGCTGGTGTTTGGAAGGAGCAGGCAGGGAATGCACGATAGACAAAACAGACGGTGGTCCGTGGAACAGTCCTGGAACTTGTTGCCAGAAAAGTCGGGATGCTGATTTGCAGGTTATGCGCGCTGCAACCAATGGTATGTCTGAAGCCGATGAGGCCAAAAATTTTTCAGCACTCTTCACTGGCCCTGGCCTGAAATGTTTAATCATTGCTGGAAATGTCACCGGAACCTATTTGGAAAAATGTTTCCCTCTGCTTTTTCAAAAAACAGGATGGAAATCAGCAGATAAAATATTTTTCCCGATTGTAAGATGCAGTGAAAGCGTGAAGAAAAAATACCGGTTTATGCCAAGCTTTCTGGTTTCCAGCGTCTGGCAGGTTTAGTTGAGAGTATTCCTTGGTTTTTATTGGATATAAAGGAGAGTAGAAAACAATCAGGAACATAGTGTATAGCTATGGCGAAAGTTTATGGCGAAATTTTAATAAATATCAAAATGCCAGAGGTTGCTAATATATAGATATTTTTATGTTTCCATAGCGTTATAAATTCATAACAATATTTAGTGGTCTGAGAAGGTGTTAATTTAAAAATGTAAATATTACACATTTTTTTGTGATAAAATTGCTCGTTGTTAATGTAAAAATATATTAAGTTGATTAGCAATTGACAGATCGTTATGTATTTACCGTGAGGATAATGGATTATGAGTATCGACAAGGAATCAACAGTCGCGATTGTTGGCGTGGGGTGCCGCTTTCCAGGAAATGCAAATACAGCAGACATGTTTTGGGAAAATATTGCCGATTGTAAAAATGCAATCAGTGAAATTCCTCAAAGTCGTTGGGAGGCGAAACGATTTTATAATGTAAAAAGTACAGCATCCGGAAAATCGTATGTCCGTAAAGGGCACTTTATTGACTGGAACCATAAAGAATTCGATGCAGGGTTTTTTAATTTTGCGCCTCGGGAGGTCGAGTTTTATGATCCCCAGCAACGTCTGTTACTGGAAGTGTCATGGGAAGCGCTGGAAGATGCGGGAATAGATCCGACAGCGTTGGCAGGGCAGGATGTTGGTGTGTATATGGGGGGATTTACGCTGGATCATCTGCTCAATCAACTGGGCAGTGGTGCGCGAAGTGAAATCGGTACGCACAGTGCTTCCGGTGCAACATTGACCATGCTTTCCAACCGTCTCTCATATGCTTATGATCTTCGCGGCCCCAGCATTTCTGTTGATACGGCCTGTTCGTCTTCCCTGGTCGCATTTTCATACGCAGTGAATGATATTCGCAGTGGTGTGTGTGAAATGGCGATTGTCGGAGGCGTGAATTTTATGTTGCGCCCTGAATACGCCGTTGCCATGTCAAAGGGGCAGTTTCTGGCGCGTGATGGCCTGTCAAAAAGTTTTGATGCCCGGGCAGACGGTTATGGCCGTGGCGAAGGGGCAGGTGTTGTTATTCTAAAACCACTTGATCAGGCGCTGGCAGACAGTGATCATGTGCTGGCAGTGGTGGATGCGGTGGGTGTTAATCAAGATGGCCGCACTCATGGTATTACCGTTCCCAGTGCAGAATCTCAACAGGTTTTGATGGAAAAAGTTATTTCCCGCGCCTCTCTGGCAGCACAAAGCATTCAATATGTTGAAGCGCACGGTACAGGAACTCCGGTGGGCGATCCCATAGAGGCAGCGGCTATTTCTTCTGTTTATGGTCAACAGCGTGCGGACTTGTGCAAAATTGGCTCATTGAAAAGCAATATCGGTCATCTGGAAGCGGCGGCAGGTGTTGCCAGCATCATCAAGGTCTGCATGATGTTAAAACACAATAAAGTCCCGCCTCTGGCGACCTTGAAAGAACCCAATCCGAATATTCCTTTTGGTGAAAATGGCCTGATGCTGGCCACAGAATTAAGTCCGCTGGCAGCGGAAGGTGAAACCCGGCGTATTGCCATTAACTCTTTTGGTTATGGCGGCACCAATGCGCATGCCATATTAAGCCTGCCCGCAGAAATAAATAATGAAGTAGCGGGGGCGCATAAAAAAACGGCGGGCAAACAGTCTTGCAGGTTGTTGCCGATTTCTGCGCGCAGTCAGGAAGCGGTAAAAATCCTGGCGAAAGAGTATCTGGAGTTATTGCGGACAGGCAGCAAACTCGATGATGTTATTTACTCGGCTTCGCGACGGCGGGGGCACCTGGAGTATCGTCTTGCACTGTGGGGTAAAAGTGATAAGGAAATATGTAATGTGCTGGACGAATACGTTAACAAGGGACATTCATTTCAGGCAGCGGAAGGCAGCAAACCTTTTACCGGCCAGGTAAAACCGGTCTTTGTCTACACAGGAATGGGGCCGCAATGGTGGGGAATGGGTCAGGGGCTTTATCAGGGTAATGCGGTATTCAGGGAAGCTGTGGAACACGCGGATAACATTTTTCAGGAAATCGCGGGTTTCTCAATCAAAACAGAAATGATG
This sequence comes from Chromatiales bacterium, assembly GCA_026982555.1. Lineage (GTDB taxonomy): Bacteria > Pseudomonadota > Gammaproteobacteria > SZUA-152 > SZUA-152 > SZUA-152. The sequence goes on along the minus strand of JALSGT010000146.1, from coordinate 10,152 downwards.
AAGTCTGAAGAAGATTCCCGCGTTACAGAAACCCAATATGCACAACCGGCAAATTTTATTATTCAGTATGCACTGACTGAAACAATGCGGAGCGAAGGTCTGGAACCGGCGGCGGTGGTGGGTCATTCAGTGGGTGAAATAAGTTCTGCCTGGGCATCCGGTATGTTGAGCCTGCGGGATGCACTCCATGTTGCTTTTTATCGCAGTCAGATTCAGAAAAAAGCGGCACATCAGGGCGGCATGCTGGCCGTTGGCCTGGCGCACCAAGAGGCACTGGAAGCCATTACGGTCTATCAGGGAAAGGTCAGTATCGCCGCAATCAACAGTCCCACCGGGGTGACGCTGGCGGGTGATTCCGAATGTCTGGATGAATTACGCGAGCAACTGGAAGAGCGTGATGTATTTGCCCGTGCATTAACTGTTGAAGTGCCCTATCACAGCCCCATGATGGAACCACTTAAGCCGGAGCTTATGGAAAGTCTGGCACCATTGACGCCTGTTGATCCGCTTATACCGCTTTATTCAACGGTAACCGGAGAGCGTGTCACAGAGAGACGTTATGATGCTGCTTACTGGTGTGAAAATGTGCGCAACCCTGTTTATTTTGAAAAAGCGATACGCACACTGATTGATGATGATTATCGTGTATTTATTGAAGTTGGGCCTCATCCGGTATTACGCAACGCCATCAAAGAAATCTGTGCTGATGCAGGACAGGAGATAAGTCTGTGCCAAACGTTAAACAGAAAACAGCGGGAACTTGAGTCCTTTTATCAATCGATTGCCAATGCCTGGGCAGAAGGGGCTGAATTGCAGTGGCAGCAGCGCCATCCGGCAGGAAACTTTGTAACGCTGCCGGTTTATCCCTGGCAGCGGGAAATATTGTGGCGTGAATCTGAATCACAGCGACGTGACCGTCAGGATGATGTTGAACGCCCACTGTTGGGAATGAAAATACCCGCAGCCAATGTGTGGCGCTGTGATCTTGCTGATCACCGTTTACATTATCTGGAAGAGCATGTTGTGGATGGGCTTTCCATTATGCCGGCAGCGGGTTATATCGAGGCGATGGTTGAGTGTGCCCAGAAAATGTCAATGGGTGCAGATAAAGGATGGCGGTTGACGGATATCTCTATTGAAAAGGCGTTAGTGCTTGATTCAGGTAAAGCACTCAATGTGGAAGTCACTGTGAATGAATCGGGGGATGCCTTCACAGTGAAAAGTTTTGATGAGCAGAATCCTGGTCAAGTCAGTCGGCATGCGAGCGCATTCATTTATCCATTGCTGTGCGGAAAACAGCCTGAAACAGATATCCAAAACCTGTTGACGCAGTTTGAGCGGCCACTACAGGCACATGAGGTTTATCAAAACTTTACAAAATTTTCTATGCAATACGGGGCTCTGTTTCAACCAATCACACATTGTTCTTTAAATGATGCGGGTGATGAAGTGATCAGTCAGTTGGTTTTACCGGATGATCTCGTGCAGGAAAGCCATCATTATCAAATGCATCCCAGTCTGCTGGATGGTTGCCTGCAAACCGTATTATGTTTGCTGGACCCTGAAAAAGGGGCATTTTTGCCGACAGCTATTAATGAAATGAAAGTTTACAGTGCTTTTCCCGCGCGAATTTATTGCCATGGACGTATGAAAAAACGCACCGCACGAAAAGTCGAATGTGATTTGTCGGTATTCGATGAAGACGGCAACCGGGTTGCCAGTATAAACGGTCTGGTGTGTTCTGCCTTATTGAACAAGGATAAGCGTAAAGAATACCCGGGCGGTGATCTTCGGTTTGAATGGAAAGCGGAAGAATTAAACGATTTCACGATAGTCAACCAAAAGTGGCTGGCCATTGAGGAAGGTGATGTCTCCATTTTCAGCACGATATGTGCCGAAATTACAAAGAAAACCACCATTGATAGCACCATTGCCACTGTGGATGATGTGGCATCAGGCGACATAGACACAACACTATTTGATGCCGTTTTGTATATGGCGGATGCAGGCTATGACAATGCGCTGGACCCAACCGGGATGCAAGCCAGCGAACGCCTTCTCGAATTGATACAGGTGTTGGCAAAAAAACCATCCATTCCCCGCTTATATATCGTGACGCGGGGTGCCTTTATCGTTGACTCTGTTGATACAAGCACGATTCCGGCCCAGGGTGCATTGGTTGGCTTGAGCCGGGTGGCATTCAATGAAATTGATAATCTCAAGGCCACCATCATTGATCTGCCAAAAATGGTGGATGATGAAAATATCACCGCATTGTTGAAAGAGTTATTTTCCAATCGTAATAAAGATGAAGTAGCGCTGAGAAGCTCAGGGCGTTATTTCTCGGAACTGCTACCTTCAGGTCTTTTTTCGGAAGTGCATGAAACGATGCTTTCTGCCCGGGCGGGTGACAGGTTTGAATTGGTGCCAACGGAAAATGAGCACGCCTTTGGATTGGCAGAGTTGGCGATACCTGACATTTCTGCCGATGAGATTGAAGTGAAAATTGAAGCGATTCATTATCCTGAAAACAGTGACGGATTTCAGGATAATGCCAGTGAATCCGGGCTGATGGGGGTGTGTGCCCATGTAACCCGCGTCGGGGGGAATATAACAGCTTATAGTGCTGGTGACCGTGTTGCAGGAATTATCCCCCCCTCGCTTTCTTCGCATGTTCTGGTATCGATGGATACCGGGCTATTGGTGAAAATTGATGCTGCTGTGTCAGCTTCGTTTGTTGTCAGTGAAGCCATACACAGGGCTTCTGCACAGCGGGTCATTGACAGTATTGCACTGGCGGACGAATCAATAGCGCTGGTCTGTGAGAATGCGCTTGGTCAGGCGCTCTCATCTTTGCTCAGGAAAAAGAACATCGAAGTCATCACCGTTTCGGCAAATAACCCGCATTGGGATGAAATTGTAATAGAAGAAATTGTTGGCGATAAAAAAATTGCGTTACTTGCTGCGCCTGTTGATGAATGGGGCAGGGCTTTTGGTTTTAATATGCTGGCGCAGGGAGGTATTGTTGTTGATCTTGGTCATACCGATAGTGCCTTTATGTGTCGGCCTAACATCGGTGCGTTGATTCGTTACAGCTTGGCTAACGATCTAAAAAACAATAAAACACAGCTTGCACAATGTCTGCGTGAGGCAATAACCACGGATAAAGAAAAACCCAACGGGCAGAGTATAAAATTAAAACAGTTTATTCAGAACAGCCCGGCAATAAATGATCATGATGTTGTGTTGGATTTTGATGACGATTCAAAACTGCCTGCACAGGCAATGGATGCCGTCAATATTTCTTCTGATGCCGTTTATCTTGTCACCGGCGGGTTTGGTGGCCTGGGTAAAGAAACGGCAAAATGGCTGGCCAGACAGGGTGCCGGACACATTGTTTTATGCAGCAGAAGAGCCGGTGAATGTCGTGATGACCAAACGTTTATGGAAATGCTGGGTACCATGGGATCACATGTTACGGCGCACCCCTGTGATCTCGCAAATATTGCTTCCGTTCAGAATATGATCAAGACCATAGAGGAAACCGGAATACCCTTTAAGGGGATTTTTCATACCGCAGGTTTGCTGGAAGACAAACCGCTTGAAGAAATGACAAAAGAAGATATGCGCAAGGTCATGCTTCCCAAGGCAACAGGTGCCTGGAATCTTCATATGACAACACAGTCACATCGACTGGATCATTTTGTTTTGTACTCGTCCATTTCTGTTTTACTGGGTAATAGCCGTCAGGCCAATTACTGTGCGGCAAATGGTTTTCTCGATGCCTTGGCAGGATATCGGCAGCGGCATAATCAGGCAGGCATGAGCATCAACTGGGGGGCCATTGGTTCCGTGGGAATGTTGAGCCAGGATAGCAAAATTGGCGATCACCTGACCCAGATCGGGCTTTCGCCGCTTTCATTCAACCTGGGATTGAATGGTATGGAGCGTGCAATTGCAACAGGCCAAACCAATATCAGTATTTCTTCTCAGCCGGATTGGGGAAAGTGGAGCGGGTATGAGGTGAACGCAGTTCATTCATCGCGTTATCGCACAGTGCTGGAAGAGGCAAGAGAAGAACATGATGATTCTGTCAAATCACGTTTATCAGCAAAACTTGCCGTGCTTGATCAGGAAGTGCAGACACAGGTACTGGTTTCATTGGTATCCGAAGTGTTTGCCACGGCATTGAAAATGCCCGTAGGACAGATTGATCCCTCCCGGCCTCTGGAATCGCTGGGTGTTGATTCTCTGATGGCAACCGAGATTCGCGTGAGTCTGGATGCCACCTTGGGAGTATCCGTATCAGCACTGGAACTGATTGGCAGCAGCTCTATATCCGCTTTGGCTCAAAAATGCCTCGATCAATTACAGATTGATAATCAGGAAGATATTGCGGCATAACACAATATGGAGATTTTTAATGGGCGTGAATGCAGATTTATTGGCATCGTTTAAGTCGGAATTTTTAGGGAAAAACAAGAGCAACACAGATGCCGGTGGTGTGACTGCCAGTATGGGTATCATGGATGTAACGAATACCGCAGACTATAAAATTATTGAAAAAATTGATGATGTTTATGGGCGGGAAGGGATGAATAACCCCTATTTTATGTCTCGTTCCGGTCATTTATCCAATAAGGTGACCTGTCAGGAAAAGACCTTTATTTGTTATTCAGGTTACAACTATCTTGGTTTGGCGAATAATGAACGGGTCATTAATGCCGCCAAACACTCTCTTGATCAATACGGCACACATGCAGGTGCCGCACGTATGGTCGGAGGGGAAATGGCCATACATGCTGAGCTGGAACAAACCTTGTGTGATGCATTTGGTTTTGCAAGCTGCGTGACCACGGTAGGTGGTTATATGACAAACGTTGCGACCATCGGATACCTCATGGGTAAACGCGACCTGATTATCATGGATGAATACATGCATAACAGTGGTGTCATGGGAGCGGTTATGGCGAATAGTCGGCGGATTGTTTTTCCCCATAATGATTTTGACGCCCTGGACGTTTTGCTGAACGAGAATCGTGGACATTACGAAAAAGCCATGATTGTTGTCGAAGGGGCTTACAGTATGGATGGTGATCTCGCAGACCTTCCCCGACTGATAGAACTTAAAAAGAAACACAACTGTTGGCTGATGGTGGATGAGGCCCACTCATTGGGTGTCGTCGGAAAAAGTGGGCGGGGTTTGTGTGAACACTGGGCGGTTGATGCTGAACAGGTCGATATTATTATGGGTACGCTGAGCAAAAGTTTTGCCAGCTGTGGTGGTTTTCTGGGTGGTTCTGAAGAAATGATAAGACTACTGCGCTTTTTTGCACCGGGCGTACTTTTATACAGTACGGCACTGCCGCCAGCATCTGCCGCAGCAGCCAATGAAGCCGTTAAAGTGATGCTGGAAGAATCATGGCGAGTGGAAAACCTGCAACATAATGTCCGACAATTTTCACAGTTGGCACGCGAGCGGGGGTTTGATACCGGAGGGAGCGGTGCCTCCGCTGTTGTCCCCGTGATGCTGGGAGACAGTATGCTGGCTGTTCACCTGATGTCTGATTTACAACAAATCGGTATTATTGCTCATGCGGTTATGTACCCCGTGGTGCCTGAAAATGAAGCGCGTCTTCGGTTTTTTATTACTTCAGAACATACGCAGGAAGATTTTATCTATACGCTGGACGCTTTAAAAAGAATACTGGCGAACACCACAAATTTCTCAGGAGTATAAAATTACATGGATTGTTATGCCAAATGGATACTGGCGCGCCCCTGGTTTGTCTTGTCGATATCACTGTTGTTGATTTTTATTATTTCAGCGGGTATTGCCGGGCTGGAATTTAGAAGTGATGCCCGGATATTCTTCTCAGACGAAAACCCTGAGCTTCTGGAGCTGGAAAGCTTTGAAGAAAAATATGGCCGTGAAAATACCCTGGTATTTATCGTTTCCGCTAAAAAAGGGGATTTGTTTACACCCTCAAAGTTACAGGCGTTAACAACCTTAACGGATAAAGCATGGGCAATGCCACATACCAAACGTGTGGACTCAGTGACCAATTTCCAACGGGTTGTCGCGCGGGGGGATGATATTGTCATCGACCATCTTTACCGTAAAGGCGATGAAATTTCCCTCCAGGGTGCGCAAGCGCTAAAACAGGCCGCACTGCAAGAACCCATATTGCTTGGGCAACTGTTGAGCCGTGATGCAAAGGTCGGATTGGTGGCGGTTGATTTTCGCCTGGATGACACCGTAAAGGGAGACCCCGCATTTGATTTAACGGAACAGGCAAGGAAAATTATTGCAGATTTTGAAGCAACCAATGAAGAACTTGACTTAAGGCTTTCCGGTTCATTGGCACTGGATAATGCATTCGGTGAAGCAGGTGCCAATGATGGGGCATTGTTAACGCCCATCATGATTACGCTGATGCTTTTCCTGCTCTGGTTGATATTCAGGTCAGTATGGGTGGTTTCAGCAATAACAGTGATTATGGTAGCGGCGATTGCCTGTGGAATGGGGGTTGCCGGTATGCTGGGTATACCGCTCTCATCACCCAGTGTTACAGCACCCTTTATTATTTTAACGCTGGCAACCGCAGACTGCATACATCTTGTTTCTGCTGTTTCCCGCTTTCGCCGGGAGAATCCGGACAAAGATAAAGCATGGGCGATACAACAAGGCTTGAAAGAAACGATTCGTCCCATCACCATGACCAGTCTGGCCACCGCAGTGGGCTTCTTTTCTCTGATGTTCAGTGAATCCCCTCCCTTTGCTCACCTGGGAATGATTGCCGGTTTTGGTACCTTGTTTGCCTGGGGCTTCAGCCTCACCTTGCTGCCTGTTTTTCTCCTGCTGTTTCCCTGGCGTGTAACTCACCAGCGCCCGCTGGTGCCCGAATCATTGTGGGTTTTTTTACACAGGTTAGTGACTCAACATACCAATAAGGTGATTATAACCTCCCTTGTGCTGGGACTTGGCATGGCCAGTCTGGCGCTGACCAATAAACTGGATGATCGTTATGTCCAGTATTTTGATGAGCGTTTTGATTTCAGAAATGATACGGATTATATGAATCAACATATCGGTGGCTTCTATACCATTGATTATTCGCCAGCAACCAGCCCGGATGGTATTACTGACCCGGAGTATTTAAGTCAATTAAACCAGTTTTCAAACTGGCTGAGAGAACAACCGGAAGTCTCTCATGTTCATTCCCTGGCGGATATCATGAAAACGATCAATCGCGCCATGAACGGCGGGGATGAAGAAAACTATGTTTTACCCTCCGATAAATATGTTGCTGCGCAGTATCTGTGGTTGTATGAAATGTCTCTGCCTATGGGGCTTGGTCTCAGGGACCAAGTGACAGTGGATAAAAGTGAAAGCAGGTTAACGGTATCATTGTATGATGCGTCCACCTCAGAAATGCTTGACCTTACCCGGCGTGCTGAACAATGGATGAATAAGCATACTCCGTTATTAAGCGAAACCGCCAAAGCGACAGGGACAAGTATTCTTTTCTCATACATCGGTCAGCGTAACATTGACGAAATGCTGAAAGGAACATTACTCGCATTACTGGCAATATCGATTCTGCTCTTTTTCCTGTTTAAATCTTTTGTATTGGGGGCGTTTGCCACCCTGGCGAATTTTATTCCCCCTGTTGCCGCACTGGGTGGCTGGGCATTGGTGGTTGGTGAGGTCGGTATGGCCGTTGCCGCCATTGTTGCAGTCACCCTGGGGATTGTTGTGGACGATACTATCCATCTGATTGAAGCCCTTCGCAGGGAGCGAAAGTGCAAGGATGTCGATGATAGTCAGGCAATTCTGAATGCAATGAAACACTCGGGGCCGGGGATTCTTATTACCACCATTGTCTTGGTTGCCGGTTTCTCATGTCTGGCGGTTTCAGGTTTTCAAATCAATGCATGGATGGGATTAATGACAGCCATTGTCATTTCTCTGGCTCTGGTCTTCGACTTCTTATTTCTGCCTTCAGTGGTTTATAAGACAAGGAAATTATAATGAAAAAATATACAATATTATTTGGAGCAGGTTTGTTAGCAACATTTTCGGCTTTTGCCGAAATAGACCGGGGGCTTGAAATTGCGGAAGAAACAGACCGCCGTGACTCCGGCTTTGGTAATTACGCTGTATCAGGAACAATGATACTGGAAGGGCCGGGAGGTTTTAGCAGCGAACGAAAATTCAAAATGTATACAATTGAAGTACCTGGTGATGGAGACAAGCGGCTGGTCAATTTTCTGGAACCCAGAGACCTGGCAGGAATGGTTTCTTTAACCTATTCACATGGACTGGAACCGGATGACCAATGGATCTATATGCCCGCACTTCGTCGCACCAAACGACTTGCCGCCAGAGATAAAAGTGGCAGCTTTGCGGGTAGCGAATTGTCATTTGAAGATATTGGCACCTGGGAAGTCAAAAAATATACCTATAAATACATCAAAGATGAGACTCTGGATGGCAGACCAACCTTTGTTGTCGAAAATACGCCTGCGTATCCTTATTCCAGTTACAAAATGATAAGAGAATGGGTAGACCAGGAAATCTATCATCCCTTGCGACTGCTGTATCATGATATTAACGGAAGGCCATTAAAAGAAATGCGCTTTTACGATTATGAAAAATTTGCAGACAAATATTGGCGACCGATGAAAATGGTGATGACCAACCTGAGGACCGGTGCCGTCTCGACGATTATCTGGTCTGACTACCAGTTTGGCGCAGATTTTACAGAAAGCGACCTGAATCCTTCGGCCTTAAGAAGGTGGTCTAAATAATGAGGAAAAACCACGTTTCCGTATTATTGGTTTTTTCGATGATAGGGTTACATTCAATCGTCAATGGCGCAACGTTTAAGGGAGAAGTAGAAGGACGTTATTATTACTATGGAGAAGACTCGTTGTTCAGCGAACAGTCTGACCACAGAAGCCAGTATGCACTTGCCACAACCCTGGATTATAACGGCCAGATAAACCGTAATATTGACATTAATGTTTCTGTTTTTGGTCGTTATCATCCTCAAGCCCATACTCCTTATCAGAGTGATGTGCGTGAACTTGCATTGAATTATTACGCTTCACAGCTTGAAGTGTCTGGTGGTGTATTAATGGAACGCTGGGGTGTGCTGGAAGCATTCAGCCCGGTTGATATACTGAACCCAAGGGATCGCGTTGAGGATTTTCAAGGCGATATAAAGAGAGGCATTCCCGGCGGGAGACTCTCCTGGTTGCTGGACGATGGCAGAATTGATGCCTGGTTATTACCCTATAGCCGCGAAGAGCGTTTGGCAGAAGGGAAAGATCGGTTTCGGACTTCAGCATTTTCATTTTCTGATGCAGAATTTGAAAAAGGGCAAAATGCAGTTTCTGCTGCGGCCCGTATTTCACAAATGCTGGAATCTGTAGAATTTGCTGTTTCTTATTATAACGGCCATGCCCGCTCACCTTATTTTACGCCCAACCTGAACGGTATTGGCAATGTCATCGCATTGCAGCCCAATTATGCCCGGATAGAACAGGCCGGGCTTGAGCTGTTATGGGTCAGGGGACAGGTGCTGGTGAAACTGGAGTCCATTTACCGCTCCACGAATGCTGACAACTTTACCGGCCTGGGCATTGGTTTGGAGCGTGAATTTCCACGTATTGGCTCAAGCAAAAATGGGCTGACCTTGTATGGTGAATACTATTATGACGGGCGCGAGTCTAACCGCAGCTCTCCTCTAACACCCTTTCAGAATGATATTTTCCTTGGTTTTCGTCTTGCCCTGAATAATTTAAGCGGTACCGAATATGAGCTTCGACTGACCCGTGACCTGGATAACCATTCAAGCTTTTGGGATCTTCGAGCCAAAACACGTATTAAACAACAGTGGTTTATTGAAGCCAGCTTATATAAGTTTTCCAATGTTGATAATGATCCGGCACTAAAGTCATTTGCATCTGACTCAAGGTCAGCAATAAATGTGATTTTTGGATTTTAAACTTTGAGAGTTTAAATACTTGGGGTTTTAAAGTGCTACTTTGTTTGTATTATCCTATATTCCGCAGTTGACGGCTTCGCGCACTTTACAGACCGTTCAATTGTGGATTCTAGGTTGACGTTTCATTTTTATCACT